>DATBKW010000286.1:0-13500 GCA_036555665.1 Solirubrobacteraceae bacterium
GGCATGACCTGCGCCGTGTCGGCCGCCGTGCGCGAGCGCGCCGAGGCGGTGATCTGCGCCTCCACCGGCAACACGGCCGCGAGCGCCGCCGCCTACGCCGCCCGGGCCGGCCTGACCGGCGCGGTGATCGTCCCCGAGGGCAAGATCGCCACCGGCAAGCTCGCGCAGGCGCTGATGCACGGCAGCCGGGTCATCGCGCTGCGCGGCAACTTCGACGAGGCTTTGAAGCTCGTCCGGGAGCTGGTCGAGCGCCACCCGATCGCGCTCGTGAACTCGGTCAACCCGTTCCGCCTGGAGGGCCAGAAGACCGCCGCGTTCGAGATCCTCGACGTGCTCGGCGAGATAGACGCGCTGTGCATCCCCGTCGGCAACGCCGGCAACATCACCGCCTACTGGAAGGGGTTCACCGAGGCCGGCGCGCGGCCGCGGATGCTCGGGTTCCAGGCCGCGGGCGCGGCGCCGCTCGTCCACGGCGCGCCGGTCGAGCAGCCCGAGACCGTGGCCAGCGCGATCCGGATCGGCAACCCGGCGCGCTGGGAGGAGGCGATGGCGGCGGTGACCGAGTCGCGCGGCGCGATCGAGGCCGTGAGCGACGACGAGATCCTCGCCGCGTACCGCCTGCTGGCCTCGCGCGAGGGCGTCTTCTGCGAGCCCGCGAGCGCGGCGGCGGTGGCCGGGCTGCTCAAGCACGGCGCCCATGGCGCGTCGCGCGTGGTGTGCGTGCTGACCGGCCACGGCCTGAAGGACCCGCAGACGGCGCTCGAGCAGTCGGGCTCGGTCGTGCCCTGCGAGCCCGAGCTCGAGGCGGTCGAACGGGCGGTGCTGGGGTAGGCGTCGCGGGGCCCGGTTGACATGTGACCATATGGTCACGTATTGTGAGGGGCGATGGACGACGTGTTCAGAGCCCTCGCGGACCCGACTCGCCGCGGCCTGCTCGACGAGCTCTACAAGCAGGACGGCCAGACGCTGAGCGCGCTCGAACAGCGCCTGCCGATGACGCGCTTCGGCGTCATGAAGCACCTGCGGGTGCTCGAGGAGGCCGGCCTCGTGGTCACCAGGCGCCGAGGCCGCGAGAAGCTGCACTTCCTCAACGTCGTCCCGATCCGGCTCATCCATGACCGCTGGGTGAGCAAATACGCCGAGCCCTGGGCGGCGACGCTCACCGGGCTCAAGAAGACGATCGAGGAGCACCACATGGAGAAGATCTTCGAGATCTACATCAAGACGACCCCCGAGCAGCTCTGGGACGCGATCACCGACAGCGAGAAGCGAGCGCTCTACACCTTCGGCGTCGGCATCACCTCGAACTGGAAGCAGGGCTCGAGCTACGAGGCCGTCCACCCCAACGGCCCGACCCCGATCAGCGCGGGCGAGAACCTCGAGGTCGATCCGCCGCGTCGGCTCGTACAGAGCTTCAACGCGCTGTGGAGCGATGACGTCCGCGCGGCCGGCACTTCGCGTGTTACCTGGGACATCGAGCCGGTCGGCGACTCGTGTCGCCTGACGGTGACGCACGACCAGCTGCCCGAGGGCGTCAACAACGAGATCTACGGCGGCTGGCCGCAGATCCTCTCGGGCCTGAAGACGCTGCTGGAGACCGGCGAGTCGCTCACCACGCCCGGCTCGCTGATGTACGCCGGCAGCGCGCCGGCCTGACCGTCCCTTCCCCGCCGAACGTCCATGGTGTAGGACCTGTTCCGACGCCATGGACGTTCGCGCACCACGCCCCTCGCACCAGACCGTCCGCCTGACCCGCGGCCGGCACGCGTCGCGGCACGCCGGCGTGTGCGTGATGGAGCTCGCCTCGATGCTCGCCCACGAGCCGTTCAGCGATCGCGCGCGCTCGATCTCGCCGACCATCGGCGCCTTCCTGCGCACCTACAGCGACGGCCTCGACGACGAGCGCCGCCAGGACCTCTACCCCGTCGCGGCGGCCATCGTCGGCACGGCGGCGCAGCGCGCGGTCGAGCGTGAGCGGGTCAACCACTGCCTGGCCTTTGCCCGCGAGCACGGCGGCGGGCTGCCCGGCCGCCGAGCTGCGCTGGGCCTGGCCACGCCCGGCGCCGCGGGCGCCTGGGCGGCGCGCACGGCGCTCGACGCCGACGTCCACGAAGAGGCCCTCGCGCTCGTCGACGACCTCGTCGCGCTGAGCCAGACGCCCTCGCGCTGGCCGCGCGCCTTCGATCCGGCACGGGTGCTGCGCGACCGCCTGCCGGCGTAGCGCGCCTCAGGGCAGGCCCGCCGCGAGCTCTCGCACGATCTCCGCGGCGGGCTGCACCGCACCGACGGCACCCGCGGACTGGCCGGCGTAGAACGGCATCGCCTCGACCGCGCCACTCGAGTCGCGCGTCGGCGGCTGGGCGCCGAAACGTGGGACGGGGATCTCGGCGCCCGCGAGGCGCACGACCCCGGCTTCGTCGCCGGTCAGCGCCTCCGCGGCCGCGATCGAGGAGCGCAACACGCGGTGGGGGCCGGGCTCGGGCAGGCCGACGTTGAACGCTTCGCTGACGACCGCGTCCTCGGCCGCGGCGTCGACGACGGCACGCACCCACGCCGGATGCGCATCGGCCTCGGTGGCGGCGATGAACCGCGTGCCGACGCGCACGCCGTCGGCGCCCATGGCGAACGCGGCCGCCACGCCGCGCGCCGTCGCGATGCCGCCCGCGGCGATCACCGGGATCCCGATCGCGTCGAGCACCGAATCGAGCAGCGCCATCAACGTCGGGCCCTCGACGCGCTTGCGCCCGCCCGACTCCCACGCCTTGGCGATGACGACGTCGCAGCCCGCCGCCTCTGCGGCGCGCGCCTCGCGCGCGGTCTCGACCTGCCATCCGCAGGTGGCGCCCGCGGCGTGCACGATGCCCACCAGCGCCGGATCGGGGTCGGCGAGGAAGAAGTCGACGTAGGGGGCGCGCTGCACCGCGAGCTCCAGCGACGCGCGGTCCATGAAGGGGACGATGAAGTTCACACCGAACGCGTCGGTCTTCTCGGCGAGCGCGTCGAGCACCGGCTCGAGCGGCGGCGGTGGCAGCGCGAGCGCCGGGTACATCGCGTGTCCGCCGGCCGCGGCGACCGCGAGCGGCAGCGATGGCGTCGCCGAGACGCTCCCCATCGGCGCGAGCTGGATCGGCAGGTCGCAGTGCAGAAGGTCGGTCAGGCGAGATGACATACGACGCAATGTAGGTGCGCCCCGCCGGTGCGTCGAGGCTCGTCTAGGGTGCGCCCCGATGCAACGCCGTCGCCTCGTCCGCGTGCCGGCCTCGAGCGCGAACCTCGGGCCGGGCTTCGACGCGTTCGCCTGCGCGATCGCGATGCACATGGAGCTCGAGGTGGAGGAGACGGGGCGCTTCGCGGTCCACACCGACCTCAAGATCGCCCGCGACCGGCGCAACCTCGCCGTCCGCGGCTTCGCGCGGCTCGCCGATCCGGGGCCTTTCACCTTTCGCATCGGCTCGCAGATCCCGCTCAGCGGTGGCCTGGGGTCCAGTGCCGCGGCCTACGTGGCGGGCCTGCTGGCGGCCGACCACCTCTTCGAGCTCGACGCCGACGTGCTCGCGCTGGCCACCGAGCTCGAGGGCCATCCCGACAACGTCGCCGCGGCGCTGCACGGCGGCTTCGTGATCTGCGCCGACGGCCAGGCGACCCGCTTCGATCCCCCCGCCGGCCTGGAGGCGGTGGTGGTGGTGCCCGACACGCCGGTGCGTACGAAGGCGGCGCGCGCGGCGCTCCCGCAGAATGTGCCGATGGGCGATGCGGTCTTCAACACCGCCCACGGGGCGCTGCTCGTGCTCGGCCTGGCGCGCGGTGACTGGGACCTCGTGGCCCGCGGCCTCGCCGACCGCCTGCACCAGCCGCGCCGCGAGCGTCTGTACCCGCGCTCGATGCAGCTGGTCCGCCGGGCCCGCGAGATCGGCGCGCTCGGCGCCACGATCTCCGGCGCCGGTCCGACGGTGCTCGTCTGGTGTCACTACGAGACGACCGCGGGGGTCGTCGAGGCGCTGCGCCGAGAGGCCAGGGGCTGGGCGCAGGTCATGCGGGCGCCGTTCGAGTCGCAGGGGGCGGACGTGCGGGAGCTGTAGGCGCGCTACCCGCCGCCGTTGAACTGCGCGTGCAGCCGCCGGCGCTCGTCGGCCAGGCCGAGGCGCTCGAGGACCTCGTCGGCCAGGTCGACGTAGTCCGAGCCGAGATCGGGGCGGTGATCGAGGATCGAGACCGCGCGCTCGGCGGATTCGGCGTAGGCGATCGACTGGCGCACGATCGTGTTCAGCAGCTTGTCGCCGACGTGCTCACGCAGCGAGTCGTAGGCCTCGCGCGAGTGGACCGTGCGCATGTCGGCGATGTTGAACACGACGCCCAGCCACTGCAGATCGGGGTTCAGGCCGTCGCGGGCGAGCTCGATGACCTCGAGCGCCTGCTCGACGCCCTGCAGCGCGAAGTACTGGGCCTCGGCGCTCAGCAGCGCCCAGTCGGCCGCGACCAGCGCGTTGACGGTCAGCAGTCCGAGCGCCGGCGGGCAGTCGATGAGGATCACGTCGTGGGCGCTGTCGATGTCCTGCAGCGCCTTGCGCAGGATCAGCTCGCGGCCCATCCTGCCGGCCATCGCCAGCTCTGCCTCCGCCAGGGCGAGGTTGGCCGGGATGATGCCGTCGTGCACCGCCGCGGCGGCCTCGGCGCGGCCCGAGAGGACGTCGCCGACGGTCGGAGTCGCCTGGGGGTCGACGTCGAAGTAGTCCGACAGGTTGCCCTGCGGATCGAGGTCGATGGCGAGGACGTCGAGGTCGATGCGGCGGAAGACGTCGGTCAGCGTCCGGACCGCCGTCGTCTTCCCGGTACCGCCCTTCTGGGAGAGGACAGCGATCTTCTTGGCCACGCCGGCGACTCTAGCGAGCACCCGGTGCGGGGCGCCGCGAGCGCCCAGCCGAAGAGGCCCGGATCCCGCGAGCCGGGCCCCTCCGTCCCTCTCCTCCGCGGGCCAGCAGGGCCCGAAGGTGCCTCAGCCCGTCGACTCCAACCGCGTGGCGGCGGCGGGCTCCGTGCTCTCCGCGGCCTCCAGGAAGTGCAGGCGGTAGCGCCCGACGACGATCTCGTCGGCGTCGCGCAGCACCCGCCACTCGACGCGTTCGCCGTTGACGAACACGCCGTTGAGGCTGCGGTCGTCCAGCACGCGCACGCCATCGGCCTGGCGCACGATCAGCGCATGGCGGCGTGACACGGTGGGGTCATCAAAGCGCACGTCGGCGGCCAGGCTGCGGCCCACGCGCGTCCATTCGCGGTCGAGGCCGACGATCCGGATCTGATCGCCGTCCGCCCACGCGAGGTACTGCCCGGGTCCCTCGAGGCGCTCGCGCGCCTCAGCGAGGAGCGCCTCGCGCTCCTCCACCGTCGGGGCGTCGCCGGTCTTGCGCTGGAAGCGCCCACCGGCGAAGAGCGAGGCGCGGGTGAACCGCGAGCCGCCACAGCCCGGGCAGGCAGGCAGCTCGTCGGCCGCGGCCAGGTTGACCACGTAGCCGCACTCCTCGCATCGGAACGACCCGGTACCGGCCAGGGTGCCCGACATCATTGACTCCATCTCCGCTCCCTCCGTCCGCAGAAGGCCGTTGTCGGCCGCCTGCTTGTGACGATCATAACGACGATGTCAATTGGCCCGATGGCAGAATTTGGCTTGGTTATCGGGCCTTTTGCCCCCTCTGGACCGCATCGCCACCGCTCGCCGTACCCGAGATACAACACGAAAAAACGAGCGTCAACCGGTCTGAGACGAGCGGACGACGGCAGGAGGCAGACGGCCGGCGGCGAACGTTCCGGCCATGCTCCGACCGCTTCTGGGCATCTCCGAAGGCGACCTCGAGCGCGAGCTCCTGCGCAAGAGCGTGGGCGCCTTGCAGGCAGATCGTGCGCGTTGCGAGGACTGCGGGCGCACCCCGCTGGTCGGCGAGCGCATCCACCGCTTCGGCGACGGCGCGCTGGTCTGCGACCTCTGTCGCGCGCGCCATGCCGGGCACCCTGAGCGGTCGGACGTCGTGCACCACTCCGAGCGCGGCCAGACCGTCAAGCGGCGCGCCGCATAGCCGGGGCTACACTCCCGCGCCGTGGATCCGATCACCGTCGAGGTCGTCATCGCCAAGCCGCGCGAGGAGGTGTTCGAGTACCTCGCCGACGTGGCCAATCACGCCGAGTTCAACGACCACTTCATGGTCGACTGGCGCCTGACGCGCGAGGACACCTACGGCTACGGGGCCGGTGCCCGGTATCGGATCAAGGCGCCGCTGAACCGCTTCTCATGGGCGGATAGCACCGTGATCGAGTTCGATCGCCCCCGCAGGATCGTCGAGGCGGGGAGGACGGGGAAGTTCAACCGGATCCGCACGCTCGGGGTGTACGAGCTCGAGCCCGCCCACGGCGGCACGACGCGCGTGCGCTTCACGCTGATCGTCGAGCCCAAGACGGCGACCGACAAGTTCCTCGAGTCCTTCGGGGCGCGTGGCTGGACGAAGCGCAAGCTGAAGAAGTCGATGCGCCGCCTGCGCGGGATCCTCGAGGAGGACCACGGCCGCGGCACGCGCCCGACGCTCGCGGGCGGCGCGCGCAAGCCCGCGACCGGCTCGCCGTTTCATCGTTAGCATCCGGCCCGTCGATGCGCGCCCGTCTGCTCACGCTGTTGCTCGTCGTCCTGGCCGCGGTGGCTGTCGGCGCGTGCGGCGACAAGCAGGAGCGCACCCTGCACGGCGCCACCGAGGGCACCTACATCGACGTGGACAACCTGAAGTACCAGGTGCAGATCTCGCGGCTGCTGAACCCCCACGACCGCGAGGACGCCGGCTACCTCGTCGACCTGCCCGCCGACCAGCAGCTCGGCCCCAAGGACCAGTGGTTCGCGGTCTTCATGCGCGTGGAGAACGACTCCGACGAGCCGGGGCGCGCGGCGACCGACTACTCGATCCGCGACACGCAGGGCAACGTCTACAGGCCGATCCAGATGGGGCCCAAGAACGTCTTCGCCTATCGCTCCACCGTGCTGCAGCCCAAGGATCTGCTGCCGCTGCCGAGCTCCGCGGCCGCCGAGAACACGATCCAGGGCGCGATGCTGCTGTTCAAGATCCCCGTCGCCAACTTCCAGAACCGCCCGCTGGTGCTGCAGATCCCGTCGCCGACGGGCGGCAAGGACCTGGGCACCGTCGACCTGGACGTCTAGCCCTTCGACCGCTTCAGGCCTTCCAGCAGCACGTCGCGTGCCACCGGCGCGGCCGTGTCGCCGCCCGCGCCCGCGGAGACGAGCAGGACGCCGACCGCGATGCGCGGATGGCCCGTTCCGGCCGGTGCGTAGGCGGCGAACCAGGCGTCGGTGTCCTTGGGATCGTTGACCTGCTGCTCGGGCGGGCAGGCCGCGGGGTTCGCCGGGTCGGGCTGGCAGCGCTTGGTGCTCTTGAGCTCCGCGGTGCCGGTCTTGCCGGCCACCTTCACGCCCGGGATCGCCGCCCGCACACCGGTGCCGCCGCGCACGACCGCGAGCATGAGGCGCTCCATCGTGCGCGCCACCTGCGGGCTCGTCGCGCGCTCGGTGCTCGCCACGTGGCCGTCGGCGGCGTCGAAGTCCAGGCTCAGGTGCGGCCGGCGCCCGCGCAGGCCGATGGCGGCGGCAACCGTGGCCATCTGCAGGGCGGTCGCCTGCACGCGGCCCTGGCCGATCGCCGACGAGCCGACCGCGAGGTCGTCGCCGATGTCGCCCGGCGCCGGGATCGTGCTCTCGGCCGCGCCCACGATGTCGGGCGGCTGGTTGAAGCCGTAGCGCTGAGCCACGTCGACGAGACGCTTGGCGCCGAGCTGCGCCCCGAGCGGAGCGAAGACCGAGTTGCACGACTTCGCGAAGGAGACGAGCAGCGTGCCGCCGCAATACTCGCCGTTGGCGTTTTCGAGGTCGACGCCCTCGAGCACCGCCTTCTGCTGGACGGGATAGACCTTCGACGGGTTCGTGATCCCGGCCTCGAGGGCGCCGGTGGTCGTGATCATCTTGAACGTCGACCCGGGCGGCTGCAGGCCCGAGAAGCCGATGCCGGCGAAGCCCAGCACCTCGCCGGTGCGCGGTTGGATCGCGACGACGCCGCCGAGTCGCCCGCCGAGCGCGGTGACCGCCGCCTGCTCCACCGGCAGCGAGATGGTCGTGCGCACGGCCTGCGCCTGCTGCGGCTGGGTGCGCCGCAGCACGCGTGTCCCCGCCAGCAGCTCGCCGCCCGGCCGGCCGATCAGCCGGTCGTCGAAGATCCGCTCGAGGCCCGAGACGCCAACCTCCGCATCGGAGGGCACGCCGAGCCGCGCCAGCTCCGCGCGGCGCTCGGGCGGGATCGGCCCCAGCGAGCCGACCACTTGCGTGGCCACGGGCGACGACGAGGCGCGGTCGTCGCCCGTGGCCAGCACCGTGCGGTCGCGGGCCAGCAGCGTGGCCCGCGGGGGCATCTGCGTCACGCGCCGCAGACGCTCGCCGGCGGCCAGGCCGGGGAAGACGAGCGCCCGCGACCAGTCGACGCCCTCGCCGGTCGTGGGCAGGACGACCTCGCCGTCGACCGTGCCGAAGGCGCGGGTGGGGATGCTGACCGGGACGCGGTAGACGTCGCCGTCCTTGCGCGGCTTGCCGGTAACGACCTTGGTCGCGGTCGCCGTGCGCATTGCGCTCTGGTAGGCGCCCGTGAAGCGCAGACGCGAGATGCGGTCGCGCTCGCCCGGGGTGAGCTCCGAGTACATCGCCGCGTAGTCGCCGCGCGCCCAGGCCTGCGCGAAGCGCTTGGCGTGGGCCTCGCCGGCCGGCGTGTGGCGCGCGCCGACGACGGCGCCGATGACGAAGGCCAGGCCGCAGATCGCAAGCAGGGCGCTCGTGCGGTGCAGGCGCGCGCGCCGCGCAGCCGTCTGGCGCGACGGCGAGGGTGGTCTCCCCCCCGGTGACCCTACTCGCGTGCTCAAGTACTCCCGGAGGGTAGCCTGCGCGGCCCCCGGTTTGACCGCCCTGGACTGGATCATCCTCGCTCTGACGCTCGCGACGGCCGCGGCGGGCTTCTTCCAGGGCTTCGTGGTGGGCGCCGCGACGCTCGCGGGCTTCGCCGGCGGGCTGCTCGTCGGCGCGCGCCTCGGGCAGTCGCTGGTGGCCTCGGGGTCGCACTCGCCGTACGCGCCGCTGTTCGGGCTCATCGGTGCGCTTCTCGGCGGGATCCTGTTCGGCTCGGTCCTCGAGGCCTTTGGCCACGGCGTGCGCCGGCGCATGACGGTCATGCCCTCGCTCGGCGTCGTCGACGGCCTGGCCGGCGCGCTGCTCAGCGCCGCGGTCGCGCTCGGCGTCGTGTGGCTCGCCGGCGCGGTGGCGCTGCAGAGCCCGCAGACGCGCGGCCTGCGCGACGACATCCAGCGCTCGGCGATCCTGCGCGCGCTCAACGGCACCCTGCCGCCGTCGGGGCCGATCCTCAACGCGCTCGCGCGTTTCGACCCGTTCCCGACCATCAACGGCCCGCCCGTCGACCTGCCGGCGCCCCGCGCCGCGATCGCGCGCGACCCCGACGTGCGCGCCGCCGCGCAGGGCGTGGTCAAGATCCAGGGGCTCGCCTGCGGGCTCGGCGTCGAGGGGTCGGGATGGATCGCCCGCCCGGGCGTGGTGGTGACCAACGCCCACGTGGTCGCCGGCCAGGACGACACGACGGTCCAGCTCGCCGGCACCGGGCCGCTGCACGCCGCTCACGCGGTCGTCTTCGACCCGCAGGACGACGTGGCGATCCTGCGCGTCGACGGCCTCGGCGGCCGCGTGCTGCCGATCGCTTCCGATCCGCGGCCGGGCCGTTCGGCCGCGATCCTCGGCTTCCCCGAGAACGGGCCCTACGACGTGCGCGCCGGCCGCCTCGGCGAGACCCGCTCGGTGATCACGCAGGACGCCTACGGGCGCGGGCCGGTCCAGCGCTCGATCACGACGCTGCGGGGAACCGTCCGCCCGGGCAACTCCGGCGGCCCGATGGTCGACGCGCGCGGGCGCGTCGTGACGACGGTGTTCGCCGCCGCGCGCAGCGGCCCGGCCGGCGGCTACGGCGTGCCGAACAGCGTCGTGCAGCGCGAGCTTGCGCGCGCGGGCACGGGGACGGTGTCCACCGGGCCGTGCGCCCGCTGAGCGGCCGCAGCCCGATCGTCTACCCTGCCCCCTTCCATGGCCAAGACGCTCGTCATCGCCGAGAAGCCGTCCGTGGGGAACGACCTCGCCCGCGTCCTGCCCGGGCCGTTCGAGAAGCGGACCGGCGCGGGGGAGAAGACCGCACGTTCGCTCGAGGGCCCCGACCACGTCATCACCTGGGCGGTCGGCCACCTCGTCCAGCTCGCCGAGCCCGACGAGTACGACGACAAGTTCAAGAAGTGGCGGATGGCCGACCTGCCGATCGTCCCGCGCCACTTCAAGCTCGTCGTGCGCGACGAGCGCTCCGAGAAGCAGATGAAGGTCGTCCGCGACCTGCTCAGGCGCGACGACATCGACCATGTCATCAACGCCTGCGACGCCGGGCGCGAGGGTGAGCTGATCTTCACCTACCTCTACGAGTACCTGAAGTCCGCCAAGCCGGTTCAGCGGCTGTGGCTGAACTCGATGACCAACGCGGCGATGCGCGAGGCGTTCGGTCAGCTGCGCGACGGGGCCGATCTCGACGCCTTGCGCGACGCGGCCAAGTCGCGCTCGGAGGCCGACTGGATCGTGGGGATGAACGCCACGCGCGCGGCCACCATCCGCCTGCGCTCGTCGTTCGACGGCGCCGTCTCGCTCGGGCGGGTGCAGACGCCGACGCTGGCCATCCTCGCCCGCCGCGAGGAGGAGATCCGCGCCTTCAAGCCCGAGAAGTACTGGCTGGTCGACGCGCGGTTCGAGGCCTCCGGCGCGCGCCGTTACGAGGGTCGCTTCCACGCCGGCGCGCAGCCGCGGCTGAAGAGCGCCGCCGAGGCCCAGGCGATCGTCGAGGCGGTCCGCGGCACGCGCGGCGAGATCACCAAGCTCGAGAAGACCAAGCGCAAGGAACGCGCGCCGCTGCTCTACGACCTCACGTCGCTGCAGCGCGACGCCAACACGCGCTACGGCTTCAGCGCGCGGCGCACGCTGGCCGCCGCGCAGCGCTGCTACGAGGACCACAAGGCGCTGACCTATCCGCGCACGAGCTCGCGCTACCTGACCGGCGACATGGTCGGCGAGATCAAGCCGACGGCCGGGCACGTCGGGCGCCGCGACGAGTACCGCAAGGCGGCGCAGTACGTGCAGTCGCTCGACCTCCTGCCCCTGGGGCGGGTCGTCGACGACGCGAAGGTCGGCGACCACCACGCGATCATCCCGACCAACTCCGAGCACGACCTCGGTCGCATGAACGAGGACGACCGCAAGATCTACGACCTCGTCGCCCGGCGCTTTCTGGCCGTGTTCCATCCCGACGCCGAGTTCGAGAACACGCGCGTGGAGACGACGGTGGCCACGCACGTCTTCCGCACGCGCGGGAAGGTCCTGCTCGTGCCGGGCTGGCGCGGCGCCTACGGCGAGCTGCCGGAGGGCGAGGGCGCTGCCGACGACGACGAGGGGCGCGACCAGCAGCTTCCGCGCCTCGAGCGCGGCGAATCGGTCGATACCCGCGAAGCGCAAGCGCTCGAGAAGGAGACCAAGCCGCCGCGGCGCTACAGCGATGCGTCGCTGCTGGGCGCGATGGAGACGGCGGGCAAGCTCGTCGACGACGAGGCGATGCGCGAGGCCATGAAGGACTCGGGGATCGGCACGCCCGCCACGCGCGCGGCGATCATCGAGCGGCTGATCGACGTCGGCTATGTCGAGCGCGACGGCCGCGCGCTGGTCGCCACCGAGAAGGGCATCAACGTCATCCGCCTGCTCGGCGAGCACCCGCTGACCTCGCCGGCGCTGACCGGCGACTGGGAGCATCGCCTGGCGGCCATCGAGGAGGGCACCGAGCGCCGCGAGAAGTTCATGGACGACATCGCCAAGTTCGCGGGCGAGACGGTCGGCGTCCTCGATACGACGTTGAAGGACGTGCGCATCCCGCGGGCGAATCTCGGCCCCTGCCCGGTGTGCGGCAACGACATCGTCGAGAACCGCAAGGGCTACTCGTGCTGGTCGCGCGAGGACCCGGGGTGCGGCTTCGTCATCTGGAAGGCCAAGGCCGGCAAGCAGCTTCCGGCCGCGGCGGCGCGCGAGCTCATCGCCAAGGGCTTCACCTCCGCGCCGGTGACCGGCTTCAAGGGGCGGTCGGGGCGGTCGTTCCGTGCGCGGCTGGCGCTGCAGCAGGGCGACGACGAGGACGCGCGCTGGCGCGTCGAGTTCGACGAGCCGTGGGCCAAGGAGGGCGCCAAGCCGCCCGAGGCCGAAGAGGGGGCGGATGAGGGCGCGGCGGCGGCGTAGGGCGGCTGCCCTCGCCGTCGGGCTCGCGCTGGCGCTTCCGGGCGCCGCGCTCGCCGACGACGCCGGCAGCGTGACCGCCTCCGGCGGGGCGGTGCAGGCCACGCTGAGCTGGCAGGCGGCGGACATCGGGGTCAAGGACCCGCGCCTGGTCGTCGCGCGGGCGGGCGCGCCGCTCTACGACGGCTCGCCGGTCGGCGACGACCGCTGCTCGATCGGCTGCATCTTCGCCGTCGGCGGTGCCGTGACGCCGCTGAAGGTCGTCGACCTCGACGGCGACGGCGAGCCCGAGGTCGTCGTCGACGCGTTCACCGGCGGCGCGCACTGCTGCTCGCTGGCCGAGATCTTCCGCTTCACCGGCTCCGCGTATGCCCGGCTGGAGGCCGACTGGGGGAGCAACGACTACACGTTGAGGGACCTCGACGGCGACGGGCGCCCGGAGCTGCGCGGCTACGACTTCGCCTTCGAGGACGCGTTCACCTCGCACGCGGCGTCGTTCGAGCCGCCGCTGGTGCTCGCCCTCGACCCCGCGGCGCGGGGTGGTTTCCGCGACGTCACGCGCCGGTTCCCGGCGGTCGTGCGCAAGAACGCCGACGAGGCGCTGCACGTGCTGCGCCGGGCGCGCCGCCAGCACGTGGAGACGCTCGGCATCGTCGCGGCCTACGTCGCGGACCTCTACCTGCTCGGCCGCGGCCGCGAGGTGCGGCCATATCTGGCGCGTGCGCGCAAGCGCGGCGACCTGCGCAGCATTGCGGGGCGCGCCCCGCGGTCATACGACGCGCGGCTGCTGAAGTTCCTGCACAAGCAGGGCTATCGCTGATCCGCCCAACACGATCGCAACGCGGTCGTGAGGGCCCGATGACCGCCGGCGTGAAAGGTCGGGGTCATGAACGAGCCCATTCCCTTCCCGGCCGACAACGGCATGGAGGCTGACATCGCGGTGCGCAAGGCCGACCGCGAGGCCGCCTCGCACGCCGACGACCTGGCCGACCGCCTCGTCGACATCGACATTCATCAGCGCGAGGCCCGCTACCTCCTGGAGCGCGCCGGGCTGCTGGCGAGACGAAACCGGCCCTAACCGGGCGCGCCTCCGTACAGCT
>DATBKW010000287.1:0-3886 GCA_036555665.1 Solirubrobacteraceae bacterium
ATCGGCTCGAGGAAGCGGAGCTTGAACTTGGCCGGCAGGTAGCCGAGGAAGCCGAGCAGCCCGAAGTGCGGGAAGGTCGGGGTGATCGGGAAGTACAGGAGCCCGGTCAGGCGCTGCAGCGGCTTGACCTGGGCGAAGACCGGGGCGGCCTCCTCGGCGCCGACGACCGCGATCGGGACGATCGGCGCGCGGGCGCGCATCGCCGCCTCGACGAAGCCGCCGCGACCGAAGCGCCGCAGCTTGTAGCGGTCCTTGTAGAGCTTCTCGGTGCCCTTGCGACCCTCGGGGAAGACGAGCACGAGTTGGCGCTCGTCGAAGAGCAGGCGATGGACGTTGGCCGGATGGGCCGGCACCGCGCCGATCTTCGGCAGCAGCATGCTGAAGCCGGGATAGCCCTTGAAGAAGTGCTCGGCGGTCAGGTGCAGCGGCCGCGGGTGCGGGTGCTCCTCCTTGATGGCCTTGGCGATCATCGGCGCGTCGGGCGGCAGCGCGCCGGAGTGGTTGGAAACCAGCAGCGCGCCGCCCTCGGCGGGCACGTTCTCGATCCCCTCGACCTCGCAGCGGAACCACAGGCGGTAGAAGAACTCGACCAGCGTGCGGTCGAAGAAGTCCTCGACGCGCTCCGAGCGCCCCCAGTCGTCGACCTGGCGCTCGGGCTCGACGCCGGGCAGGTAGGCGCGCAGGTCGGTGCCGGAGGCCGCGTCGCCGGCCGGGGCGAGCGACGTGCGCTGCTCGTCGGTCATGCCGCCCTGGAGCGCAGTGAGCAGCGGCGCTCGAGCGCGGCGGCGAGGCCGGGCCAGTCCTGCGCGCACACGACGTCCTCCTCCTCGCACACCTCGCGGTTCCACGGGTGCTCGATGGTGGCGGCGACCATGCCCGCCTCGAGCGCGGCGACGAGGTTCAGCGGGCTGTCGTCGATGAGCACGTCGATGCGCAGCTCGATCGCGCGCGCGAGCTTGTCGCGCGAGCAGTAGAGGTCGTCGTAGGCGAGGCCGATCTCGTCCAGCCAGCGCGCGGTCGCCGGCTGGCAGCGCTCGGCGCGGTGGCTCGTGATGTGGATGAAGTTCCCCGCCTCGTGCCAGCCGTTGACGATTTCCACGGCGTGCGGATATGGCAGCGCGCGGGCGATCGCGTCGTCGGAGTGGGTGTCGGCGATCGCGGCCCGCAGCTGCTCCTCGCGCAGGCGCGTGATCGTCCACGTCGTCTGCTCGTCGTAGGGCAGGTCGACGCCGAAGCGCTTCCGGGACGCCGCGGCGAGCACGTCCCAGTAGTGGTGGAGCGTCGAGTCGATATCGATCGCGATGCGCATGGAGGTCGCTGGGGAGGTCGATCGTCTCCGATTATCCTGGTCGGGGATGGCGAACGACCCGCCGCGCCTACCCGATGACCCCGGCCGCTATGGGCCGACGGGCCGCTCGCCGTGGCTCGACGTGGACTGGAGCGCCCACCAGCGGTGGGTGACGATCGCCGGACGGCGGGCGGACGTAGTCGAGCTCGGCTCGGGCCCGCCGGTCGTCTTCATCCACGGCCTTTCGGGGTCCTGGCAGAACTGGCTCGAGCAGCTTCCGGTGTTCGCTCGCGATCACCGCGTGATCGCGTTCGACCTGCCCGGCTTCGGCGCGTCGGAGATGCCCGACGAGAAGATCTCGATCTCGGGCTACGCGCGCTGGATCGACGCGCTGCTCGACCAGCTCGGCGTTCCGGCCACGGCGGTGGTCGGCAACTCCATGGGCGGCTTCATCGGCGCCGAGCTGGCGATACGGTTCCCGGCGCGCGTCGAGCGCCTGGTCCTCGTCAGCGCGGCCGGGCTGTCGATCGAGCACATGCGCAGGGAGCGCGTGCTCGCCGCGCTGCAGGCCTTCGAGACCCGCCTCGCCGCCTACACCGGCTGGTTGGCCTCGCGCTCGGACGCGCTGGCGCGCCGCCGGCGCACGCGCTACGCGATCTTCGGGATCGTCGCCCACCGCCCCGACAGGCTGCCCGCCCCGCTGATCGCCGAGCAGATGCGCGGCTCGGGCAAGCCCGGCTTCGTTCCGGCGTTGGACGCGCTCACCGACTACCCGATCCGCGACCGCCTCGGCGAGATCGCGTGCCCGACGCTGATCGTGTGGGGCAGAGAGGACCGGCTCGTGCCGGTCGCCGACGCCGACGACTTCGAGCGCCTGATCCCCAGTTCGCGCAAGGTCGTGTGGGCCGAGACCGGGCACATGGCGATGCTCGAGCGACCCGAGGCGTTCAACCGCCTGCTCACGGCGTTCCTCGCCGAGGCGCCGGGCGAGCGGGTGGCGGCGTAGGGGCCGCGCGGCCTACCGCACGGCGGCGCCGGCCGGCGCCACCGCCCCGCGCCACGCTCAGCGCGCCACCCGGCGCCACCGCTCTCTCAGCGCACCGTCACGGCGCCCTCGGAGGCGCTGCCCACGAGGGCCGCGTACTTCGCCAGCACACCCGTGCGGTCGCGGTTCTCGGGCAGTACGTAGGCCGCGATCCGCCGCGCGATCTCCTCGTCGTCGAGCGCGACGTCCATGCGCCGCACGTCGACGTCGATCGTGATCTCGTCGCCGTCCTGCACCGCCGCGATCGGGCCGCCGCGGGCCGCCTCGGGCGCGACGTGGCCGATCATGAAACCGTGCGTGGCGCCCGAGAAGCGCCCGTCGGTGAGCAGCGCCACGCTCTCCCCCAGCCCCGCGCCGTTGATCGCGCCGGTCACGGCGAGCATCTCGCGCATCCCGGGGCCGCCGGCGGGCCCTTCGTTGCGGATGACGACGACGTCGCCGGCCTGGATGCCGCCGTGGGTGACGGCCTCGAAGGCCGCTTCCTCGCCGTCGAAGACGCGCGCGGGACCGCTGTGGTGGCGCTTCTCGTGGCCGGCGAGCTTGATGACGCATCCCTCGGGGGCGAGGTTGCCGCGCAGGATGGCCAGGCCTCCGGTGGCCTTGAGCGGCTCGTCGAGCGGGCGTACGACGCGCTGGCCCTCGGTCTCCTTGGCCGCGCGCGCGAGCTCGCCGATCGTCTGGCCGGTGACGGTGATCGTGTCCTCGTTGAGCAGGCCGGCCTCCTGGAGGCGCTGGAGCATGACCGCGACGCCACCCGCGTTGTAGAGGTCGACCGCGACGTACTGTCCGCCGGGCTTGAGGTCGCACAGCAGCGGCGTGCGCTCGCTGATCCGGTCGAAGTCGTCGATGCTCAGCTCGACGCCCATCTCGCGGGCGACGGCGAGCAGGTGCAGTACGCCGTTGGTCGATCCGCCCGAGCAGGCGACCCCCGCGACCGCGTTCTCGAGCGCGGCCTTCGTGATGATGTCGCTCGGCCGCAGGCCGCGCTTGAGGACGTCGACGGCGAGCTTGCCGACCTCGTAGGCGACCTGCGCCTTGCTCGCGTCCTGGGCCGGGACCATGTTCTGCGCCATCGGCGAGATGCCGAGGACCTCGAAGGCCATGGCCATCGTGTTGGCGGTGAACTGGCCGCCGCAGGCCCCGGCGCCCGGGCTCGCGACGGCCTCGAGCTCGGCGAACTCCTCGTCGCTCATGCGCCCGGTCGCGTGTGCGCCGATCGCCTCGTAGACGTCGCCGATGGTGACGTCGTGGCCCTGGAAGTGGCCGGGCGGGATCGAGCCGCCGTAGAGCATCACGCTGGGGACGTTGAGCCGGCACAGCGCCATGACGGTGCCGGGGATCGTCTTGTCGCAGCCGCTGAGCGCGACGACCCCGTCGAAGAAGTGCCCGCGCGCGACGAGCTCGATCGAGTCGGCGATGACCTCGCGGGAGACCAGAGAGGTCTTCATTCCGGTCGTGCCCATCGTGATCCCGTCGGAGATCGCGACCGTGTTGAGCTCCATCGGCGTGCCGCCGGCGTCGCGGATGCCCTCCTTGACCTTCGCGGCCAGCGC
>DATBKW010000288.1:0-7081 GCA_036555665.1 Solirubrobacteraceae bacterium
GCCAGCAGCGGCCGATTGGTGAGCGGGCCGAGCCGCCACAGCGAGACGCGCTCTGAGCGCATGCCGAATCCGCCGGCGAGCTCCGCGAACGCGATCGCGGTGAAGAGGACGGTCTGCCAGGCGTCCTCGCCGGCGTCCCAGAGCAGGTAGACGGGGATGAACAACAGCACTGTCAGCACAGCTCCGCGGCGGGCGATCCGGACGCCGCGATCGGAGCCGAGCAGGCTCTCGCCCAGCGCGGTCGGCGGGCGGTGCATGACGCCCGGCTCAGGCGGCTCGACCGCGAAAGCCATCGCGGGCAGGCCGTCCGTGACGAGGTTGAGCCACAGGATCTGCAGCGGCAGGAGCGGAATCGGCATGCCGGCCAGCGGCGCTACCACCATGATCGCCACCTCGGCCAGGTTGCCGCTGAGGATGTTGCGGATGAACTTGCGGATGTTGTCGAAGACCACCCGGCCCTCGCCGACCGCGCCGACGATGGTGGCGAAGTTGTCGTCCTGCAGGACCATGTCGGCGGCGTCCTTGGTGACGTCGGTCCCGGTGATGCCCATCGCCACCCCGATGTCGGCCTGCTTGAGGGCCGGCGCGTCGTTGACGCCGTCGCCGGTCATGGCCACGACCTCTCCGTCGCGCTGCAGCGCCTCGACGATCCGCAGCTTGTCCTCGGGCGACACGCGCGCGTAGACCGCCGTCCGCCGCGCCGTCTCGGCCACCTCGTCGCCTTCCAGCGCCGCGAGCTCGGCGCCGGTCACGGCGCGGTCGGCCTCGAGCCCGAGGTCGCGGGCGATCGCGGCGGCGGTGAGCGGGTGATCGCCGGTGATCATGACCACCCGGATCCCGGCCTCCCGGCAGGTGGCGACCGCGTCGCGCACCTCGGGGCGCGCCGGGTCGATCATGCCCTCCAGGCCGAGCAGCGTCAGCCCCGCCTCAAGGTCGTCGCCCTCGGGCACCGCGTCCGCCTGCGGCCACAGCCGCATGGCCACGCCGAGCACGCGCACCCCCTCGGCCGCCAACCGTTCCCCGGCGGCCAGCGTGCGGCTGCGCCAGTGGTCGTCGAGCGCGAGCTCCTCGCCGCCCACGTCGACGCGGTCGCAGCAGCGCAGCAGGCCGTCGAGCGCGCCCTTGGTGAACGCCACGCGCCCGTGGGGCGCGGTCTCCTCGTCGAGCTCGAAGACCTCGCGCAGCCATTCGGGGACCGTCTCGACCCGCTCGGGCAGCGCGTGCACGGTCGTCATACGCTTGCGCTCGGAGTCGAACGGCAGCTCGCCGACCCGGGGCGTGACCGCCTCCATCGCCGCCTTGTCGAGGCCGTGGCGCTCGGCCACGGCGACCAGGGCGGTCTCCGTCGGATCGCCTAGCAGCGATCCGTCGGCCGCGCGTGCGGCGTCGTTGCACAGCGCCCCGCCGGCGAGCAACAGGCGCAGCGTCGGGTTGCCGCGCAGCGCGTCGAGGCCGACCTCTCGCTCGTCGGTCAGCTCGCGCCGCTCGCCGGCCATGTCGAGCCCGACCACGGTCATCCGGTTCTGCGTCAGCGTGCCCGTCTTGTCCGAGCAGATCGTCGTCACCGAGCCGAGCGTCTCGACGGCGTACAGGCGCCGGATCAGCGCGTGCCGGCGCAGCATGCGCTGCGCGCCGAGGGTCAGCGTGATCGTGACGACCGCCGGCAGGCTCTCCGGGATCGCGGCGACGGCCAAGCTGACGGCCGTGAGCAGCAGCGTGTCGAACGCCTCGCCACGGACCAGCCCGAGCACGAAGACCACGATCACGATCACCCCGGCGGCCAGCGCGAGCCGCCGCACGAGCACGTCGAGCCGCTGCTGCAGCGGCGTCCTGCCCTCCTCGGCGCCCTGCAGCAGACCGGCCACGCGCCCGAGCTCGGCCCGCATCCCCGTTGCGGTGACCAGCATGGTGCCGCGGCCGGCGGCGACGCTCGTGCCCGAGTAGGCCATCGAGGTGCGCTCGGCCAGCGGCGCGTCGCTGGCCACCGGCGCCGGATGCTTGTCGACGGGGACCGACTCGCCGGTCAGCGCCGATTCCTCCACGCGCAGCGCGTGCGCCTCCACGAGCCGCCCGTCGGCGGGCACGTGCGCGCCGGCATCCAGGTGCACGAGATCGCCGGGTACCAGCTCGCGCGCCGGCCGCTGCTGCGGGCTGCCGTCGCGCACGAGGCTGACCATGGGCGTCGCCATCGCCTGCAGCGCCGCCATCGCCTTCTCCGCCCGGTACTCCTGACGGAAGCCGATCCACGCGTTGAGCGCGACGACGACGAAGATCACGACGGCCTCGGTCACATCTCCCAGCGCCGCCGACAGCACGCCGGCGCCCGCCAGCAGGAGGATCATCGGCGCGGTCAGCTGCTCGAGCAGGATCTGCGCCGCGCTGACGCCCTCGGCCTGCTCGAGCTCGTTGGGCCCGTGGCGGGCCAGCCGAGCGCCGGCTTCCTCGCCACTGAGCCCCCGCGCCGGATCGGTGGCCATCCGCTGCGCGACCGCCTCCGCCGGCAACGCGTGGTCGGGTCGCGCCACGTCGTCCCCCACGGCGCCAGACTACCCCCGAGCCGTGCCGCCCGCGTTCGAACTACGACGAGGCTTCGGAGTCGCTGTGGTCGGGCCGTGGGACCACGACGACCGGGCAGGCGGCCTCTCGCACGAGCGCGCGGGAAACACTGCCCACGAGCACTCGCCTGACCGGGCCGTAGCCGCGCGAGCCGGCCACGAGGAGATCGAGCTCCGCCGATTGCGCGATGAGCGTCGGGGCCGCCGGGCCATCGAGCAGAACCGTGGCTGCGTGCGCGTGCGGGTCCAGCTCTCGGCTCGCCTCATCGAGGGCTGCGCCCAGCACACCGCGCAGGGCCTCGTTGGCGGAGCGATATCCGAAGGACCCACTCACCGAAGCGCTGCCGAAGATGACCGGCTGGTGCACGCCGATGATCCGGATCCCGGCCGAGAGCCGGCGTGCGAGGTCGGCGGCGAATTCGAGGGCGTGTCGCGCCTCGATGGATGCGTCGAACGCGCACCCGATCACGCCGGGCGGCTCGGGGCGGGCCGCCGCGTAGCCGCCGGGCGCGACCGCGACGGGGACCGGCGCGCCCGACAGCAGGGCCTCCGCGACGCTCCCCGCCAGCACCCTCCCCATGCCCGAGCGTTCGGAGGAGCCGACGGCGATGAGGCCCGCGTCCGTCTCGAGGGCCAGCTGCTGTAGCGCGGCGGCGGGCGAGCGCCCGCTGACGATTCGCAACTCGCGTTCGGTCCGCGGATCGAGCACCTCATGAGCCTGCCGTGCGACCGATTCCGCGGCCTCGCGCACGAGGTCCTCGTAACGCCCGTCTTTCAGCAGGCTGGCGAGTTCGCCGAACGGATGGACGTAGACGATGAGCAGCCGGCGCCCCGGCTCAGTGAGCGCCTGAGCCAGGGCGAGTGCGTCACGCGAACGGTCCGACCCGTCGACTCCCACAATCACGGGGGGCGCATCGTCGCGGGCGGCGTCGTCACGCGACACGAGCGACCTCGTCGACAGTCGTGTCCACGTCGGCCTCGAGGGGCACGGCGGTGGTTTCGTCGTAGGCGGTCACGTTGTGGTCCACGTCGCCGAACGAACCCTGCCGCCGGCGGTCAGGGTCCCCGGCGAAGCTACCGGTGCCTTGGTCTCGCCGATGTTGGGACCCCGCAAACGTGCCCACCGGGGCGTTCGGGGCCACGGGCCCGGCGAAGCCGCCGGCCGGCGTGCGAACGTCGTCGGGACGGAAGGGCTCGACGACGCCGGCGTCGAGGCGTCGCACGGCGGGGACGGCGGCGCTCGCGCGCGGCACGACGAGCACGGGACAGGCGGCCATCGCGGTCACGCGGCGTGAGACGCTTCCGAGCAGGACGCCGAGCATGGGCGCGTAGCCCCGGGAGCCCATGACGAGCAGATCGAGGTGCCCGGACACGCCCAGCAGGGCGTTTGCGGGATCGCCGGTAAAGACGTCCCGCTCCAGGCGGACGCCCTTGCACAGTTCGGCGGTCGCGGCGGCGAGCGTGGACTCGAGCTCGGCACGCCGGCGCTCAGCCGCCTGCTTGGCGGGACTCGCCGAGCTGTCGGCGCCGATCGCGGGTTCGATCACGGTGAGCACGCGCAGCGTTGCGCCCGCGATCCGGGCGAGGGCGGCGCCAACCCGAAGCGCTCGATAGCCCTCCGAGGTCGGCACGAAGGTGACACCGATCGTCGCGAGGCGCGACGGCGGGTTGTAACCGTGGGGGACGACGACCACAGGACGGCGGCATCCGTTGATCATCTGCTGGGCCGTGGCTCCGCGAGTGACGCGACCGATTCCTCCGCGTCGGGTCGAACCGACGACAACGAGATCGGCGTGCTCATCCTCGACCATCAGGTGCAACTCGCGCGCGACATCTGCGGCCGCGGAGCCGTGCACAGCACGCAGGTGCACCTCGCCGACGCCGCTTTGACGAGCAAGGTCCTCGTGCAGGCGAGCCAGCTCGGCTGACGCTCCTTCGAATGGTCGTGTTGCATCGGTGTACACCGACGCGACGACAAGCGGTGCCGAAGCGAAACGGGCCGCGAACGAGGCAAAGCGGACAGGCGCCTGGTCGCGGGTGGCGGGGTCATAGGCGACGAAAATGGTCATGACCCCAGAGTGCCGCTGGACGCCCGCGCCGACCATCGGGTCAGGAGTGCAATTCGGCCGCGGCCGACACTCATCTCGACGGAAGCCACCCGACTGTGCACACGCGCGGGCGCGGCAATGGTGCTCAGACCCCATGGCCCCGGCGCGCAACTCAGGCAGGCTGAGGTCATGGCTGATTCCACGTCTCGCTAAGGATGGCTTCGGTTGACCAATCGCCTCGCTGACAGGCGTGCTCGCCGTGGCGCTACGGTCACGGCGAGCACATGCGACTCAATCTCACCATCCGTGAAACACGACGCTCGTGTCGCGCGCGCGGCTGCTGTCACGGCGTGGTCAGAGGTGGTCGGGACGGATCGCCGCACGATGAGTGAGCCTGCGCCGAGCATCGAGAGAACGGCGCGTTCGCGCCGATCGCTCCTCTGGCGGTTGTTCTTGGCCAACGCGGCGGTGCTGCTCGTGGCGGCCGCGCTCTTGGTCCTTACTCCGGTGACGATCAGCTCGCCGGTCACGCTGGGGGAGCTTGCCCTGGTCGTCGCCGCTGTGCTGGCGATGCTCGTGGCCACGCTGCTCCTCCTGCGGCGCGCTCTTTCACCCCTCAACGGGCTCACCGAGCTCATGCGCACGATCGACCCACTCGATCCAGGCCGCCGGCTCACCGGCGTATCCGACGCCGACGAAGAGGTTGCCACGTTGGTCGATGCATTCAATGCGATGCTCGATCGCCTCGAGCAGGAGCGCCGAACCAGCGCGCGTCGCGCGCTGGCGGCGCAGGAGGAGGAACGTCTTCGCATCGCTCGAGACCTCCACGACGGCATCGGTCAGAGGCTCACCGCGGTTGCCATGCATGCCGAGCGCGTCGCTCGCGACCCGCAAGGCGCCGGGCAGGCGGCGCTGCTCGAGATCCCCGACGCGATCCGGGAGAGCATCGACGCCGTGCGACGCATCGCGCGTGAGCTCCGGCCCGAGGCGCTCGACGACCTCGGCCTGGCCAACGCGCTGCTGAGCCTCTGCCGGCGCATGGCCCGCCACAGCGGCGTGCGCATCCAACCCGAGCTCGACCTTCCCGGCGGCATGCCCGACCTGCCGCCGGACACCGAGCTCGTGATCTACCGCGTCGCGCAGGAGGCCCTCACCAACGCCATCCGCCACGCCGAGCCGAGCCACATCGACGTGTCGCTGCGCGTCGCCGACGACCACCTCATGCTTCGAGTGCGCGACGACGGCCGCGGCATCGCTCTGCCGCTCCCCTCGGACACCGCGGGTATCAGCGGCATGCGCGAACGCGCGCTGCTCATCGGCGCGCAGCTGAACATCCGCTCCGATCCGGGGGCGGGGACCGAGGTGGCGCTCGAGGCGCCGTTCGACGGAGAACCCCCGTGCCCATCCCCCTGAAGACCAAGATCCTCATCGCCGACGACCACGCCGTCGTGCGCGACGGGCTGCGCCTTGTGCTCGACGCCGAGCCCGACCTGCAGGTCGTCGCCGAGGCCGCCGACGGCGCCGAGGCCGTCGCCCGAGCGTTCCAGGACGACGTCGACCTCGCGATCCTCGACATCTCGATGCCGCGCAAGACCGGGTTGCAGGCAGCGCAGGAGCTCAGCCGCCGCCGGCCGGAGCTGCGCATCCTCATGCTCAGCATGCACGACAACGAGCAGTACTTCTTCGAGGCGCTCAAGGCGGGCGCCTCGGGCTACGTGCTCAAGGCGGCCCCCAACCGCGACATCGTCGAAGCCTGCCGCGCCGCGATGCGCGGCGAGCCGTTCATCTACCCAGCCGCCGTCACCGCGCTGATCCGCGACTACCTGGACCGGGCGAGCCGCGGCGAAGCCACGCCCGAGGACCCGCTGACCCCGCGTGAGCTCGAGGTGGTCAAGCTCATCGCCGAGGGACTGACCAGCGAGGAGATCGCCGACGATCTGGTCATCAGCAAGAAGACGGTCGACCGCCACCGCGCGAACATCCTGGAGAAGCTCGGCATGCGCAACCGCGTCGAGCTCACGCGCTACGCGATCCGCCGCGGCCTCGTCGAGCCCTGAGGGGCCGCGACTCGAGCGCCATCATTCAACGGAGTGACAATCATGATCGACTTTCGTCGACCGAGGAGCAGAAGGTGACCGCCAACACACTGACCATCGATGCCCTCGAGCGCTGGGTCCTGTTCGGCGCTCAGTGGCGCGTCGTCGATCTCAGCCACGAGAGGGTCGTGGTCGACCTCTGCACGTGTGCCGGCGAGGCGGTCGAGCGCTTGGAGTCCGACGACCCCGCGCTGGTCAGCTACGTGCGCACGGCCCCGCGGAGCTGGGCTGAACAGGACCAACACGATCGACGGTAGGGGACCGACATGATTCGCGCCAGGCTCGACGTCCGTGCCAAGCGCGCCTATGACCCCGCCGAGGACGGCGACGGCTATCGCGTCCTGATCGACCACGTGTGGCCCCGCGGCGTCTCGCGCGGGCG
>DATBKW010000289.1:0-3366 GCA_036555665.1 Solirubrobacteraceae bacterium
AGCGCCGCTGGCTCTCGAACGCGGCCTCCAGCCGCTCGAGCATCGAGTCGAAGGTGTCGGCAAGCTCGCGCAGCTCGTCGCGCGGGCCGTCGAGCGCGATGCGCGCGTCGAGCGTGCGGTCCGAGATCGAGCGCGCGGTCGAGGTGATGCGGCTGATCGGGCGCAGGGCGCGGCCGGCGACCATCCAGCCCGCCACCACCGAGGCGAAGGTGACGAGCAGCAGCGCGCCACCGAAGGCCAGCAGCACGCGGCGCAGCGCGCGGTCGTTGGCGGCGTGGACCTGGGCCGCGTAGGCGTTGCGCGCATGGACGTAGGCGGCGCGCTCGTCGCTCGTCAGCGTGCGCACCTGGCTGGTGTTCTCGGTCGGCAGGCCCGGCGCGATCTTCAGGCGGAACGCGGGCGCGCCGGACTTGACCGGCGCAAACTCCTCGACCGCAACGTGGACCTTGCCCTGCTCGTCGCGGAACTCGTGGCGCACCACGGCGTAGGAGACCGCCAGCAGGACGGTCCCCATCGCGATGAAGATCGTCGCGTACCACGCCGTCAGGCGCAGGCGGATGGAAGGGCGTGGCAAACCCACTACGCGAGACGGTAGCCGGTCCCGATGACCGTCTCGATCACGGCCGGCGTGCCGAGCTTGCGGCGCAGGTTCATGACCGTAACCCGGACCGTGTTGGTGAACGGATCGACGTGCTCGTCCCACACGCGCTCGAGCAGGTCCTCGGGGCTCACGACCGTGCCTTCGGCGCGCAGCAGCACATGGAGCACGCCGAACTCCTTCGGGCTCAGCGTCACCGCGCTCCCGTCGCGCGTCACCTCGTGGCGCGCGGGGTCCAGGCGGATGCCCGAGCGCTCGAGCACCGGCTTCTGGGGTATCGAGTGGCGGCGCTGCAGCGCGTGCAGCCGGGCGACGACCTCGGCGAAGGCGAACGGCTTGGTCAGGTAGTCGTCGGCGCCGAGGTTGAGGCCCTCGACGCGCGCGCGCACGTCGGCGGCCGCCGTGAGCATGAGGATCCGCGGCGGGCGCTCGGCGCCCACGAGCTTGCGGCACACCTCGTCGCCGTGGACATACGGGAGGTCGCGGTCGAGCACGACCGCGTCGTAGTCGACGACGGCGGTCCGCTTGAGCGCCTGATCGCCGTCGAAGGCGATGTCGACGGCAAAGCCGTTGCGGCGCAGACCGCGTGCCAGCGCCTCGGCGAGCCGAGGCTCGTCTTCGGCGATGAGGACGCGCATGGGCACGGCCAACGTAGTGTTATGCAGATAACGGCCACGTAAAAGGCGGACGCCTCTGGACGCCGTGGATATCCAGATATCCATTGATATCCTGCAGGTTCATGGCCAAGCAGAGAAAGCGTCGCGACGACGAAACGGCCCTCTTCGTCCGCCTCCCGCGCGAGGAGGCCGAGAAGCTCGACCGCTTCGTCTTCGAGCGGCGGATCCCCAAGCGCGACGTCGTCCGGCGGCTCGTCGCCGAGCACCTCGACGAGGCCGACGTCATGTGGCAGCGGTCGCTGCCGCCCCCGCCCATGCCCGTGACGCTCCCGCACGGTGGCGACGTCGTCGTCGGCCGCGCCGACTTCGTCCCCACCGCGGCCGCCGAGGTGCTCGACGTCGACGAGGTGGCAGAGCTCCTGCAGGCCGAGCCCGACGCCGTGCGCGAGCTGGCCGAGGCGGGCAGCCTGCCCGGGCGCAAGATCGGCGGCGAGTGGCGGTTCCTGCGCCGCGCCGTGCTCGCGTGGCTCGGAGGTGCCGAGCACGCGTAGTGCTCAGTCGCGCTTGCCCCGCCCGTAGAGGAAGCGCACGAGCTTGCCGAAGCGCGCGGTCATCTTCGCGCTGTAGGGATACATGTGCAGCTCGCGGCGCGGGTGCAGCCGCGAGATCAGCAGCGCCTGCTGGTGGGCGAACTTGCGGATCCCGCCGGCGCCGTGGCGATGGCCCATGCCGCTGGCCTTCACGCCGCCCATGGGCAGCTCGAGCGCCGAGTAGTTGACCAGCGCATCGTTGACGCACACCGCTCCGGCCTCGATGCGACGGGCGACCGCCTCGCCGCGCGCCGCGTCCTTGGAGAAGACCGACGCGCCGAGGCCGTATTCGGAGTCGTTGGCCAGGCGAATGGCCTCCTCGGCGTCGCGCACCTTCATGATCGGCAGCGCCGGCCCGAAGGTCTCGGCACGCATGATCTCCATCGTGTGGTCGACGCCTACGAGGACCGTCGGCTCGAACCAGTAGCCGCTCTCGCCGTCGTGGCCGCGCTCGCCGCCGACGATCACGTCCGCGCCCTTGTCGCGGGCGTCCTGCACGTGGCGCTCGACGATGTCGACCTGCGGCGCAAAGGTCATCGCGCCGACGTCGGCGGTGCCCGGGCCCGTCGAGCGGCCGTTGCGCAGCGCGCGCGCCTTGTCGGTGACCTTGGCGACGAACTCGTCGTAGACCGGCGCCTCGACATAGACGCGCTCGATGCTCACGCAGGTCTGGCCGCCGTTGAACATCGAGTAGTACACGGCGTGGTTGGCCGCGCGCTCGAGGTCGGCGTCGGCGAGGACGATCATCGGATCCTTGCCGCCGAGCTCGAGCGACACCTGGGTCAGCGTCTTTGCCGCGCGCTCCATGATCTTGCGCCCGGTGGCCGTCGAGCCGGTGAAGTTGATGAGGTCGACCTCGTCGATCACCGCGGCGCCGGTGTCGCCGCGCCCGGTGGCAACCGTGAAGACGCCGGCGGGCATGCCGCACTCGCGCAGCCCGTCGGCCAGCAGCAGGCTGGTCAGCGGCGTGACCTCGCTGGGCTTGAGGATCACCGCGTTGCCCGCCGCCAGCGCCGGGATGCAGTCGCCGAACGAGTTGGTCAGCGGGTAGTTCCAGGGCCCGATGACGCCCACCAGGCCGAGCGGGCGGTAGCGCAAGATGAGCTTCTTGCCCTTCAGCAGCGGCGAGGCGGTCTTGATGCGCTCGTCGGCCAGGAACGACGGCGCGTGCTTGGACCAGAAGCCGAACGCGTTGGCGCCGTAGAGGACCTCGGCGATCAGCGCGTCCTCGTAGGCCTTGCCGGTCTCCGACACGATCGTCTGGATCACGCGCTCTGAGTTGTCGACGAGCCACTTCTGCGCGCGGCGTAGCACGCGGCCGCGGCCTTCGAAGCCCAGGGCCTCCCACGCCGGCTGCGCGGCGCGCGCGGCGCGCGCGAGCTCGGCCACGTGCTCGGCGGTCATGTCGGGAACGTGGGCGATGACCTCGCCGGTCGCGGGGTTCTCGATCGCGATGTCTGCCGCCGCCGTCGCGGCCCCGTTGGTCGCCGTCTGCTCCTCGACGCTCGCCACTGTCCTGCTCCCTGGATCGTGTTTGACGGTGTGTCGAACGTTACCGTGG
>DATBKW010000290.1:0-7934 GCA_036555665.1 Solirubrobacteraceae bacterium
GGCCCGACGTGGACGTCATCGGCGGCGAGCTCGACGCCGGCCACCGAGGTCACGGCGTTGGTCTTGGAGATCTTCTTGGACTCCAGCCGCTCGCGCTCGAGCATGTTGAAGAAGTCCATGTTGCCGCCGACGTTGAGCTGCGAGGTGCGCTTGAGCGTCACGCCGCGCTCGTGGAACAGGCGGGCCAGCACGCGGTGCGTGATCGTGGCGCCGACCTGCGACTTGATGTCGTCGCCGATGACCGGCAGGCCGGCCTTCTTGAAGCGCTTGTTCCAGTAGTCCTCGCGCGCGATGAACACCGGGATGCAGTTGACGAACGCGCAGCCGGCCTCGAGGACCTGCTCGACGTACCACTTCGTCGCCTGCTCGGAGCCGACCGGCAGGTAGGAGACGACGACGTCGGTGTGCGTCTCCTTGAGGATCGAGACGATGTCGGCCGTCTCGCCCGGCGCCTTGGTGATCTTCTGCGCGGCGTACTTGCCGATGCCGTCGTGGGTCATGCCGCGGTACACGGGCACACCGAGCGTCTTCGGCAGCTTGGTGAACTTGATCGTGTTGTTCGGGTCGGCCCAGATCGCCTGGCCGAGGTCCTTGCCGACCTTCGTCTTGTTGATGTCGAAGGCGCAGGTGAACTCGATGTCGCTGACGTGGTAGCCGCCCAGATCGACGTGCATCAGGCCCGGGACGCGGCTCTTGGGGTCGGCGTCCCTGTAGTGGTGGACGCCCTGCACGAACGAGTTCGCGCAGTTGCCGACGCCGATGATCGCCACGCGCACCTTGTCGTGCTGGTAGCGGGCCTTGCCGTTGGTGGCGGCGCCGTTCGCGGCGGCAGGGGCGCCGTTGCCGTTCGTACTCAAGGTGAGGGTTCCCTTCTGGAGGTTTCCGGGGCCATCCAACCCCGTTGTTGACCGCCGGTTACAGGTCGGCGACCGGCTCGGCGGTCGGCGGCTCGGTGCGCTTGAGCTCCTTGCGCACGTGGAAGATCCGCTGCAGGACGGTGATCGTGCCCAGCGCGGCGAGGACGTACACCGCCGGCTCCAGCGCGCCGAGATCAGCGAAGACGATGCCCGCCGAGAGGATCACGACGCGCACGGCACGATTGGCGATGCCGACCTTGCACTCCACGCCGAGCGCCTCGGCGCGCGCGCGTGTGTAGCTGACCATCAGCGAGGCGAGGACCGCGACGACGACGGCCGCGGCCGCGAACTCCTTGTGGTCCTTGGCGAAGACCGCCGCGACCGCGGTGAGGACGATGCCCTCCTCGATGCGGTCCAGCGTGGAGTCCAGGAAGGCGCCGAACGGCGTGCCCTTGCCCGACATCCGCGAGTAGCGCCCGTCGAGCGTGTCGCAGACCGAGCCGACGATGAAGGCGATGCCGCCCCAGATGAACAGCTCCTGCCAGACGAGCGCGGCGGCCACGAGGTTGAGCGCGAAGCCGGTGAGCGAGATCGCGTTGGGCGTCAGGCGCGACTCGATGAGCATGTTGCGCGCGGCCTCGCGGCGCACGCCGGGCTCCCGGCGCCGTGGCCGGGGGCTCTTCGCGGGTGTGGACATCAGGCCTTGGCGGCGCTGAACGCCCAAACCGTCGGGCGGACGCGGGCGAGCCAGGCGGCGGCCCAGGCAGAGACGACGGCGGTCATGGCGCCAAGGATCGCATCCGAGAGGAAGTGATTGCCGGTCGCGACGATGACGAAGACCACCAGCAGCGGGTACAGGCCCCACGCGATGCGGGTGACACGGTGCTTGGACAGCCGCGCCAGGGTGACGCCGATCATCAGCGCGAAGCAGACGTGCATCGACGGAATCGCGGCATATGGGTTGAAGAGCGCGTTGACCGCGACCGAGTCGTGGCTGACGCCGGTGAAGTCGGCGACGGAGTCCAGGAACCCCCATTCGGGGAAGAAGCGCGGCGGCGCGGTGGGCAGCACCGCGTAGCCGATGAGCGCGATGCCCATGGCGACCATGAACATGTTGCGCACGAAGTAGAAGCTCTTGTTGTGGAAGAGGTAGAGGAAGACGAGCGCGCCGAGCGTCACCGAGGTCTGGCAGTTGAGGTAGACCCAGCTGGCGAAGTCGATGATCGCCGGCTTGGTCGACGCCCAGGCCTGGATGCTGGGCTCGACGAAGAAGCCCATCGTCTGCTCGAAGTGGATGAGATGGCGTGCGTTGTCGAACGCGACCGTCGCGCCCTGCGGGTCATCGATCCAGCCGCGGACGAGCCGGTACGCGTAGTACGCAGCTGCGAACAGCAGCACCTGGCGCACGACGTCAAGGACGCCGTGTGGCAGGAGCCGCGCCTGGAGGGAACGGGCGCGTGCCAAGAACATCGTCAACAATGTTAATCGCCCCATCGGCTGCCCGAAAGACGGGCTAACCACACCTAACAGGAACCAACGATCCGGTTGATGGTCCGATAGTTGACTTCGGTGATGGCCGCCCAACCCCTTCGAATTGGTCTCCGCGGGCGTTCGCGGCGCCGCGCGGCCGGGCATTGAGGGAGTGAAGTCCGCCGGTGGCGCTGGCGGCGCGGTCGTCCTCGGGCGCAGTTCGCCCAACCCTTCTCTGCCTCGCGCGCACCGCTGCAGACGCTCACGCAGAGCAGCGCGGCGACGATGCCCTGATCCGCCCCAGCGCGAAGCTCGTCCGCAGCTCGACCGTGCCCGGAGCGTCGACGCGCACGCGCGTCCAGTCCCCGGGCGCCTGCGACACGCAGCCCCGCCCCGCCGCCAAGCGCCAATACGGCGTGAAGCGCACGCGCAGGTCGACGATGCCCGGCCGCTGCGCCCGCAGGCGCACCGACCGTCCGCCGAGCGCCGTCGCGCGCGCGGCGCCGCCGGCCAGCGGGCGGGCGCGGACCACTTCGTACACGCGCCAGTGCGCGTCGTGCCACACCGGGCGCAGATAGGGCTGGCCGTCGCGGACGATCTGGGCCTCGCGGGCCGCGGAGTAGTCGATCGGTGCGTCGGCCAGGGCGACGAAGCGCACCGCGTTGTCGTCGAGCCAGCGGCGATAGCTCGCCGGAGTAATCGGACGACCGTCATAGAAGATCGCGTTGCGTGCGCGATCGACCTGGCGCTCCCACCCGCGCGCCAGCGGAAAGTGCGGCGCCACCCAGCGCGATTCCCAGTGGTTGTCGGTGAACGGGATCTCGATCCGGAAGGGTCCGCCGTCGCGCGTGCCCAGGAAGCCCAGCAGCCCGGTGTAGAAGCGCTCGTGCACCGACGGGTCGCCGGCCGAGCGCGCCCAGTCGTCGACCGGCGCGACCCACTGCCAATACAGCAGCGGAAGCGCCAGGAGCGCGAGCACGAGCCGATTGCGCCGCCAGAGCACCGCGGCGAGCATCGGCCCCGCGAAGAGCGCGCCCAGGCGCACGACGTTGCCGCCCATCGGCGTCGAGAGCGCGAAGCTGGCGATCATCCCCAGCGCGTACAGCCCGGTGCCGATGCGCAGCAGCCGCGCATCCCGCGGCAGCGCCAGCAGCACCGCCAGCGCCGCGGCCAGCGCCGGCCAGAAGCTCGACGGCACGAACGGGAAGCTGCCTCCCTCGGGAAAGGCGACGGCGAGCAGGGCCGCGGGCGCCACCGCGCAGAACGCCAGCGCGATCGGCCACGCCCGCCGGCGCTCGAGGCACCACGCGGCCGCGGCGAGCGCGACAAAGGCGCCGGCGACCGGGCTCGCGAGGCTCGCCAGCGCGCCGAGCACGCAGGCCCACGCCACGCGCCCGCGCGCCGCGGCGAGCACGGCGCCCAGGGCGATCGCGACGCCGAGCGCGAAGGTCAGCCGTCCGCTGATGAGCGTCGTGACCGACCCGGCCGCGAACCACAGCGCCGCGATCCGCTCGCCCTCGCTTCCGCGCACCAGTCGCTCGAACAGCCACGCCGCCGCGACGGCGCTGAGCGCGCCGACCAGCCGCGGGCCCAACAGCGCCGCCAGCGGCGGGAAGAGCACGCTGTAGCCGGGCATGTGATGGCCGCCGTACCAGCCGTTGTCCCACAGCACGAGTCCCAGGTCGGCGCGGTAGTACTGGGCCGCCAGGTCCGCGCTCGGGGGCGTGTACAGCAGGTAGCCGAAGGCCAGCAGCGCGGCGACCGGCCACGCGCGGACGCGCTCAAGCGTCCAGGAAGGCGACGATGCGATCGATGACATCGGGCCGGTCGTGCCAGGGCCAGTGCCCGGCGTCGCTGAGGTGCTCGACCTCGGTCTCGCCGCCCAGCGCCGACGCGTAGGCCTCGGCGAACTTCGGCGGGATGAACGGCTCGCGGTCCCCCCACACCACGAGCGCCGGGCAGGTCACACGGCCGAGATCGAGCCCGGCCCGGGCCAGCGCGTCCTCCGGGCTCGCGCGGTACAGGCGCAGGATCGCCCGCTGCGTGCCCTGGTCGAAGTGCGGCCAGGCCTCGTCGACCACGACCGCGGGCAGCAGCTTTCGAGCGGCCCAGCGCGTGCTCAGCCCGATCGCCACCTCGCCGACCAGCGGCGTGCGCCAGGCGCGGGCGAAGCGGTGCCAGCGGTAGCCCGGCAGCAGCGGCACCGCGTTGATGACGACGAGGCGCTCCACGCGCTCGGGCTGGCGCTGGGCCCACAGCAGGCCGACGGCGCCCCAGTCGTGGACCAGCAGCCGCACGCGCTCGGCCTCGACGTGGTCGAGGAAGACCTCGACGAAGCGGTCGTAGCCGGGCATCGTGAAGTCCAGGTCGCCGCGCTTGCTGCTGCGCCCGAAGCCGAAGAGGTCGGGCGCGAGACCGCCGGTGTGCCGCAGGAACGGGACCCAGTCATCGGAGCTCGTCGGCACGCCGTGCAGGTACAACACCGGCGGCTCGTCGCCGTCGGCGCTGCGCCAGAACAGGGGCTGGTCGCCCAGCATGTCGTTGTGCGCGCGGACCTCCGGCATGAGCGCGGCCACCATACTTGCCCGCGTGCCGAGCCCCTGGCGCCGACCCGCAGCCCGCCGCGTGCGCGCCATCCGCGAGCGTCTGCGCGCGATGTACGGGATTCCGGTCATGGCCCCGCACGGCGATCCCGTCGGCGAGCTCGTGCTCACCGTGCTGTCGCAGTCGACCAACGACCGCAACCGCGACGTCGCCTTCCTGCGGCTGCGCGAACGTTTCCCGTCCTGGGAGGCCGTCCGCGACGCGCCCGTCGAGGAGATCGAGGAGGCCATCCGCCCGGGCGGGATATCGAAGGTCAAGTCGGCTCGCATCAAGGCGATCCTCGAAGCCATCGGCGATCCGATCGACCTGTCGTGGATGCGCGACGCGCCGATCCCCGAGTCCCAGGCCTACCTGTGCGCGCTGCCCGGCGTCGGCCGCAAGACCGCGGCCTGCGTGCTGCTCTTCGCCTACGGCCTACGCGACGTGCCCGTCGACACCCACGTCTCGCGCGTCGGCATGCGCCTGCACCTGCTCGAGCCGGGCGCGCCCTTCGACCGCCTCCACGACCAGATGCTCGCCATCACGCCGCCCGGCGCCGAGCTCGAGTTCCACGTCAACCTGCTGCGCCACGGCCGGCGAACGTGCCACGCTCAGCGGCCGGCGTGCCGCGCGTGCGCGCTGCGGCGCATGTGCCCGTCACGCCAGGAATGACTTCAGCGCCGAACGCGCGCCGCCATCGCTCATCACGGTGGTGTGGCCGCGTCCCGGAACGAGGTGCAGGTCGCTGCCGGGGATGAGGCGCGCTGTCTGCGCGAACAGCTCGGAGTCGTAGAAGCGGTCATCGGCACCGGCGAGGATCAGCGTGCGTGCCCCGACGACCGGGCACGCGGCAAGGTCGAAGGCGTCCTCGGCTTCGATGGTGGTGGCCATGTCGTCGAGGTCGCGGGGGTCGGCGACGAGATGTGGGCCGAGCATCCAGGCGGCGGTCGCCGCGGCGATCTGCCCACGGCCGCGCGGCACGAGGCCCGCCGCCGCGACGGCGAACGCCTGCCGCCGCGCGCCCGCGCGGATCCGGGCGGCGATCCGGCGCTGGAACTGGCGGCCATCGGCGCCGAGGCGGCAGGCGGTGCTGACGAGGACGAGACGGCCGACCGCGCCCGGATGGTCGGCGGCCAACTGCTGGGCGATGCTGCCGCCCGTCGAGACGCCGACGACGTCGACCGCTGTGCCGAAGCCCTCCCGGATCGCCGCGGCGTGCTCGGCGGCGAGCTCGGCCATCGCCATGCCGCGCGGGAGTCGCGGGCGCCGGTTGAAGACCACCACCCGGCGGCTGCGCGCAAGCTCGGCCACCGGTCCGAGCGCCGCCCGCAGCATCCAGTCGCCTTCGACGCCCGTCGTCGGAAAGAGCCCGGCCAGCAGCACGAGCGGGGGCCCCGAGCCGACGGCCGCGAACGGCAGCGCCCCCATCGTCCCGCGCTCGACATCCACGGCTTGGCAGTCTGTCAGGGCGCATGGTGTCGATCGTCATCACCTATCTCGAGCTCGACGACCCCGGCGCCCTGCGCCCCGCGGGTCCGCCGCGGATCGCCGACCTCGAGGTCGCGCGGGTCGAGCCGCCCGAGGGCGCGGTGAACCGCTGGTTCTACGCCGAGGTCGGCCGGCACCACAACTGGACCGACCACGTGGGGCGCTCGGCGGCGGCGTGGCGCGCGTGGGCCGAGGGGGTCGAGACGTGGGTGGCGACCGCCGCCGGCGAGCGCGCCGGTTACTACGAGCTGCGCGTCGACGGCGAAGGCGTCGAGCTTGCCTACTTCGGTGTGCTGCCCGCCTTCCAGGGCCAGGGACTGGGCGGCTTCCTGTTGACCCATGCGCTGCGCCGCGGGCTCGAGCTGGCCCCGCGCGTCTGGGTGCACACCAACACCCAGGACGGGGCCGCCGCGCTGCCGAACTACCGCGCGCGCGGCATGCGCCCGTTTCGCACGGTGGTCCTGGAACGCTGAAGGGGCGGGGCCGCGAACGGCCCCGCCCCCATGTGTCGAGCGTTGCGGCGACTACGCGCCGACGGCGGTGCGACGGCGCGCGCGCACGAGCAACGTGCCGCCAAGGCCGCAGGCGGCCAGGAGAGCGGCGCCGCCGAGGGCGGCAAGCTCCCAGCCGTCGGTGCCGTCGTTGTTCGAGGCGGTGACGGCCGGGACGGGCTTGTCGACGGGCTGCGTCGTGCCGTACGCGGCGGCGAGCTGCGCGGCCGTGAGCGAGCCGATGCGATCGACGCGCGCCGGCACGCCGAGGTTCTGCGTGTTGGGCAGGTCGGACTTCGTGTCGCCGCCGGCGACGGCGGGCCCGCCGTACGCGACGGGCGCCCGCTGCGCGGTCGACGGGTCGTGGATCGGCGAGGCGCCCGCGAGAGCGGGCAGGGCGAGCGTCAGCGCGGTGGCGCCGACGGCGATGCGGCGGGTGAGCATGGTGACCTCCTGAGGTCGCGAGAGACGGGCCGCGTGCATTGCCGCGAAACTAGGCTCGACGGCTCGTGCTCACCGCGTCATCTGACCCTGTGGCTGTGTGGGGCTTGGCACACAGGGCGCGCAGAAGCCCTTCCATGATCTGCTAGTCTCAGACTAAGATTTCCAACGTAGAGAACCAGCAGGCAAGGAGTCCACACAGCATGGCAAAGACCATCGGCATCGACCTCGGTACGACCAACTCGTGCATGGCCGTTCTCGAAGGCGGCGAGCCGACCGTCATCGAGAACGTCGAGGGTGGTCGCACCACGCCGTCCGTGGTCGCCTTCACGCAGGACGGCAACCGCCTCGTCGGCACCGTCGCCAAGCGTCAGGCGGTCACCAATCCCCAGAACACCGTCTTCTCGATCAAGCGCTTCATGGGCCGCAAGGAGGCCGAGGTGCGCGAGGAGGAGGCGATCGTCCCGTACAAGGTCGTCAGCGGCCAGAACGGCGACGCGCGCGTCGAGGCGGGCGGCAAGCAGTACAACCCGCCCGAGATCAGCGCGATGATCCTGCAGAAGCTCAAGGCCGACGCCGAGGCCTATCTCGGCGACACCGTCGA
>DATBKW010000291.1:0-47531 GCA_036555665.1 Solirubrobacteraceae bacterium
CGAGGGCGACGCCGCCGTCCCCCAGCCCGAGCAGTCGCTCGACCGTGGCCGGGAGCGCCGCGAAGCCGCCGCCGTCGTAGCGCGGGATGATCACCAGTGGGTCTCCCGTGAACGTTGCACCTGAAAGCCCGGGATGCCGGCACCGCCAGGCAAGGACGCAGAGCCGAAGGAATACCGGAGGTATTTCGAGGTTCGAGGACGCCGCCGGTCGGGGATCGACGGCTGTCGTTTCCGGTCGAACGTTGCGGGAAGACCCACTAGCCCGCGGCGATCTGCGGCGCCACCTCGCTCGCAATCAGCTCGAGCTGGCGTCGCTCGTCGCCCAGCGGCCACAGGTACACGCGCTCGCAGCCGGCCTGCGCGTAGCGGGACAACAGGGCCGCGCAGTGCTCGGGCGGGCCGATGCAGAGCTGCTCGCGCAGGTCGGCAGGGTCACGGTTGAGCACCGGCGCCAGGATCTCGGTGAGCACGCGATCGCCTTCCGCGCGGTCCTTGGCGACCCAGGTCCACATCGTCGCGAGCGCGTTGGGGAAGCCGTCGGCCTCCCTCCCGCGCTGCGCCAGCGCGCGGGCCAGGTCGGCGCGGGCGGCGGCGAAGCCCTCGGGCGTGGTGTTGTAGGCCGAGGCCAGCCAGCCGTCGGCGGCCCGCGCCACGCGCGCCAGGCCGGCCCGCGAGCCCCAGCTTCCGATCCACAGCGGCACGCCGCCGGGCTGGACCGGTGCCGGCGCCAGCAGCTCGCCGCCGAGCAGCGCCCGCAGCGCGTCGATCGCCTCGTCGAACAGCCTCCAGCGGTCCTCGAACGGGATCCCGACGGCGTCGTAGTCGCGCTTCGACGAGCCCGGCCCGATTGCCGCGATGAGCCGCCCCTCGGAGAGGATGTCCACGGCGGCAAGCGCCTTGGCCACCGCCACCGGGCCGCGCAGCACGGCGAGCGACACCGTGGTGGCAAGGGTCATCCGGCCGGAGCGCTCGATGATGCTCGCGAGCGCGGTGGGGCCGTCGAGCCACGGCGTCTGGAAGATGAAGTGGTCGTTGGCCGACACCGCGGCGAAGCCGCAGTCGCGGGCGGTGTCGACCGTGGCCGCGAGCCGCTCGCGCGACAGCGGCTCCCCGAACGGCATCAGCGGCAGATGGACGCCGAGGTCCACGCCGCGATGCTCTCAGCTTCGGGCGTCGGGCTGGGGATCGTCGAGCTCTTCGCGCAGCGCCTCGAAGTACGAACCACAGGCCCTGCAGCGCCACTGCGAGGTGATCATCTGCCCGCCCCACTGCGCGATCCGCTCGACGTCGCGGGCGTCGCAGAACGGGCAGGCGGGCCGCGGGCTCACGGCTCGTAGCGGCGCAGCTCGGGATCCCAGCGCGACCAGTCCGTTGGCTCGTCGAGGGTGATCGCCACGCCCTCGGCACCGAGCAGGTCGACGAGCCAGGCGCGCACGCGCTCGCGCTGATGGGCGGCGTCGTGGCGCAGCGCACCCTCCTGAAGCGCGGCGGCCACGTCGGGATCGTCGGGCGGGCCCGGCCAGCGCCCCGCCTGCTCCCACGTCTCGCACAGGCGTTCGACGAGGGCGTCGCGCTCGCCCGACCGGCACAGGCGGCGTGCCCACGCCTCGCCGTGCACACGGTGCGATCCCTCCTCCTGCAGGATCTTGCGCGCGCGCTGCGCCATCGGGACCACGGTGCTGTCGACGCAGGCCGACACGAAGGTGGCCATCACGCCGTCGACGAGCAGGTTGGCCGCGATGAACGCCGTCCAGTCGGGCAGCTCGTCGTCGAGCAGCGCCAGGCGGCGCGGCCCGCCCTCGACGCCGTGCTCCTCCGCCTCGGCCCCGAGCGCCTTGAGCACCGGGTAGGTCGACCGCGCGTGCCCGAGCTCGTCCTGCGCCATCGCCGCCGCGGCGACCGCCGACTCGAGCGTGGGCGCGCTCACCGCCCACTCGGCGTAGCGGCGGCCGAGCGCGGCCTTGTTGTCGGCCAGCGAAGCGACGAGCCCGGCCATAGGCGCGGCGCTCATGCCTTGATCGCCTCCCGGATCGACTCCCGCGGGACGATGATCATGTGCACCCACGGCTGCTCGTCGTAGATCGCGCGGGCGCTGACGAGCGCCAGGTCCTCGTCCTCTTCGGTCACGGTGCCGACGTGGTGCAGCGGCTCCTCGTAGGCCGCGCGCGCGAAGACCTCCCAGACGTTCTCGCGGCTCACGCCACGATCCCCAGCCGGCGCATCGTCGCGCGCGCGTCCTCGCGGATGCGGCTGCGCGTCCACACCGGATCCCAGACGACCTCGATGCGCACGAGGTCGACGTCGGGCTCGGCGAGCAGCCGGTCGCGGATGTCGTCCTCGATGAAGTCCATCGCCGGGCAGCCCATCGCGGTGAAGGTCAGCTCCAGGTCGACGGCGCGCTCGTCGGCGTGGTAGGCCAGCGAGACGATCAGCCCCATGCCCACGACCGAGATGGGGATCTCCGGATCCTCGACCTCCTGGAGCGCGCGCCACAGTCGTGCCTCGACGTTCATGACAGCCTCGACCGATAGCCGCGCTGCAGCCGATCGACGTAGGCGACGTTCATCGGCCCGCGCCCCTTCCAGCGCTCCATCACCGCGTCCCAAGAGATCGGGCCGTCGTCGAGCAGCCACCGCTTGGCCTCGGCGTCGAAGGCGGCCGGGAACGGGCAGTCGATGACGTAGCGATCGCCCTCGACGTGCGCCGGCACGTCGATCCCGACCTCCTCCATGAACGGCACGACGGCGGCCATCCAGGCCTGGCGCAGCTCGTCGTTGGTCATGCCCTTGAACCCGTATTCGAGCTGGATGCCGTGGCGTTTGCGCTCGTCGGGCAGCCCGAACCATTCGAGCGTGAGGATGAACATCCAGTCGGCCGCGGCCTGCACGCGCGCCTTCTCCTCGGGGTCGGCGCACAGCTTCTTGACCCATGTGCGTCCGTGGCGCAGGTGAAAGGTCTCCTCTTTGTCGACCTTGGCCAGCGCCCGCTTCCACGGCCCGAAGGTGCTCGACTGGTGAACGTCGGAAAGCAGGACGAAGCCCGCCTGGTCGTAGAGCGCGTTGGCCATGACCAGCTCGTGCCAGGAGTCGAGCGGCACGTCGAAGGCGTAGGGGTACTTGAAGGCCGCCGGGTCGCGTTCGTAGATCAGCGGGCCCATCTCGACGCCGAGATCGCCGAGCAGCCGATAGCCGATGTGGGCGTGCGCGAGCTCGTCCTGGATGATCGAGACGGCCGAGCCGAAGTTGTTGAGCGCGGGCGCGTGGCGCGCCGCGCGCAGGTAGGCGGGCGCGCTGATCAGTTCGGTGTCGGCCGAGACCGTGAGGATGCGCCGGATGCCCTTCAGGTACTCCGGCGACATGTGCTGCAGGCCCTCGACAAGCTTGCCGGCCGCGAGGTGTTCGCGCACCTGATCCTCGGTGCGCGGCGCGAGCTCTTCGGCGCTGAGCGTCATCGGCCGCTCCCCGACATGTGACACTTGACCAACGACCGACAACGTATAGTCTTGCCAGCATGGCGTCAAGCTCGGCGCTGCTCATGGCGCTCGATGGCGTCTCCCCCACTATCGGCGAGGACGTCTGGCTCGCGCCCAACGCCGTGCTCGTCGGCGACGTACGCGTCGGCGACCGGGCCAACATCTGGTTCGGCGCGGTGCTGCGCGGCGACGGCGCGGGGATCGTGATCGGCGCCGAGAGCTCGATCCAGGACAACGCGGTCATCCACTGCGCCCACGACATCCCCACCGTCGTCGGCGACGGCGTGATCGTCGGCCACGGCGCGATGCTCGAGGGCTGCGTCATCGAGGACGGCGCCGTGGTCGGGATGGGCGCCATCGTGCTGCAGCGCGCACGTCTGGGCGCGCGCTCGATGCTCGCGGCAGGCGCCGTGCTCGGCGAGGGCCGCGAGATCGGGCCGCGCATGCTCGCCGCCGGCGTCCCCGCACAGGAGAAGAAGCCGCTCACCGGTTCGGCAGAACGCTGGATCGAGACGGCGGCGGAGGAGTACCAGGAGTACCGTCGGCGCTATCTGGCCGCCGTGATCGAAGGGAGCTGACCGTGGAAGCCGCGATGCTCATCGGCGGGGAGTGGCGTCAGGCCGCCTCCAGCGAAGAGATCGACGTCGTCAACCCCGCCACCGAGGAGGTCGTCGGCAGCGTGCCGAGCGCTGCCGCCGCCGACGTCGAGCTGGCCGTCGCCACCGCCAAGCGCGCGTTCGGGGAGTGGGCGGCGACCGACGTCGAGCAGCGCGCGCACGTCCTCGCCAAGGCGGCGTCGCTGATCGAGGAGAACGCCGCGCAGCTCGCCGCGCTGCTGACCTCCGAGCAGGGCAAGCCGATCGCCGAGGCGCGCGGCGAGGTCACGCACCTCGCCCACGGCGTGCGCTACTACGCCGAGGCCGCGACGAAGGTGCGCGGCGCCTACCAGGAGCTGCCGTCGGCCCTCGGCCCCGCCTACGGCATGGTCATCCGCCGGCCGATGGGCGTCTGCGCGGCGATCACGCCCTACAACTTCCCGCTGACCCTGCTGGGCACGAAGGTCGCGCCGGCGCTGGCCACCGGCAACACGGTCGTGGCCAAGCCGGCCTCGACGACGCCGCTGGCGACGCTCGAGGTCGCGCGGCTGTTCGCCGAGGCCGGCGTCCCCGACGGCGTGCTGAACGTGGTCACCGGCCGCGGCGCGGAGATCGGCGACGTGCTCGTCGGCCATCCCGACGTGCGCCGCGTCGCCTTCACCGGCGAGACGCAGACCGGCCGCCACATCGCGTCGATCGCCGCGCCCGCGCTCAAGCACGTCACGCTCGAGCTCGGCGGCTCCGATCCGGTCATCGTCTGCGACGACGCCGACGTCGACGCCGCGGTGAAGGCCGTGATCATCGGGCGCTACTGGAACGCCGGCCAGGCGTGCCTGGGCTGCAAGCGCGTCTTCGTCCACGACAGCGTCTACGACGACTTCGTCGGCGCGTTGGTCGAGCGCGTCGGGCGCTACGAGCCGGGCGACGGGACGGTCAAGGCCGAGAAGCCGCGCCTGCGCATGGGCCCGATCCACAAGCGCGACGCCCGCGACGAGCTCATCGAGCAGCTCGAGGACGGCGTCGCCAGCGGCGGCGAGGTCCTCATCGGCGGCGGCACCGGCGGCCACGACAAGGGCTGGTTCCTCGAGCCGGCCGTCGTGGCCGAGCCGGGTGAGCGCTCGCGGCTGGTCACCGAGGAGGTCTTCGGCCCCGTGCTGCCGGTCTTCCGCTACAGCGACTTCGACGACGCGATCCGCCGGGCCAACGACACGCGCTACGGCCTGGGCTCGTCGATCTGGACCCATGACGTGCGCAAGATCCACCGCGCCGCGCAGGAAATCGACGCCGGCATGACGTGGGTCAACCAGATTCACTACGGCTACGACGAGCTGCCCTTCGGCGGCATCAAGGACTCCGGCTTCGGCAAGGAACACGGCCTGGAGGCGCTCGACAGCTACGTCGAGCTCAAGTCGGTCGTGGTCGGAGGGCTGGGCTGATGGCCGTCAGCTACGCAGGCGCCGGGGCGGTCGGCACCATCACGCTCGACAAGCCGCCGGCCAACTCCTACGACATCGAGATGGTCGCCGAGCTCGGCGCGGCGATCGACGAGGCCGCGGCCGACGCCGCGGCGCGCGTCGTCGTCGTGCGCAGCGCCAGCGAGCGCTTCTTCTGCGCGGGCGCCGACATCAAGGCCTTCCTGGCCAACGACGCCGACGCGAACATGGAGATGATCCGCACGGCGCACCGCACGCTGAGCAGGATGGCGGCGGCCGACCAGGCCTTCGTCGCGTGGATCGCGGGCCACGCGCTCGGCGGCGGCCTCGAGATCGCGCTGGCCTGCGACCTGCGCTACGCGCGGGCGGGCGACTACCGGCTGGGCACGCCGGAGATCACGCTCGGCCTGCTGCCCGGCAACGGCGGCACGCAGCGCCTCACCCGTCAGATCGGCCGCGGCCCCGCGCTCGAGCTGCTGCTCACCGGCCGCACCGTCGCGCCCGCCGAGGCGCAGGCGCTCGGCATCGTCGGCGCGGTGCTCGACGACGAGGAGGCGTTCACCGCGCACGTGGAGAAGCTCGCGGCGGGCCCGCCGCTGGCCATCGCGGGAATCAAGCGCTGCGTGCACGACGGCGCCGAGCGCCCGCTCGAGGACGGCCTCGAGCTCGAGCGCGAACGCATGGAAGCGCTCTTCCGCTCCAAGGACGCGATCGAGGGCCTGACGGCGTTCGTCGAGAAGCGTACGCCGGAGTTCACGGGCTCATGAGCACCACCACCGCCGTGCAGCGCGGCGCGTTCGTCGACGGCGCCGTCGAGGCGATCGAGGCCGACACGCTGACGATCACCGACCCGGCGACAGGCGCCGACGTCGGCGAGGTGACGAGCGCGAGCGCCGCCACCGTCGACCGCGCCGTGCGCTCGGCGCACGCCGCCTACGGCGAGTGGTCGCGGCGCGCGATCACCGACCGCGGCGCGATCCTGCGAGCGGGCGCCGAGGCGCTGCTCGAGCACGTCGACGAGCTCGCGCCGGGGCTCGTGGCCGAGCAGGGCAAGACGCTGCGCGAGGCGAAGATCGAGCTGCGCAAGGCGGCCGACACGCTCGAGCACTACGCGGGCCTCGCCAAGGAGCTGCGCGGCATCGCGGTCCACGGCCTCGACCCCGGCGTCGAGGGGCGCGTGCTGCGCCGGCCGCTCGGTGTCGTCGGCGCGATCGTGCCGTGGAACTTCCCGACGACGCTGCTGGCCAACAAGCTCGGCCCCGCGCTGCTGTGCGGCAACACGGTGGTGGCCAAGCCGGCTGACACGACGCCGTTCACCACGCTGCGCCTCGCGGAGATCGTCACCGCTGCGGGCCTGCCGCCCGGCGCGCTGAACGTCGTGCCCGGCACCGGGCCCGTCGCCGGCGAGGCGCTCGTCACGCATCCGCTCGTGCGCAAGGTCGCCTTCACCGGCTCGACGCCGACCGGCGAGCGGATCGCGCAGCTCGCGGCGACCGGCGCCAAGCGCCTCACGCTCGAGCTCGGCGGCTCGGATCCCATGATCGTCTGCGACGACGCCGACCTCGCGCGCGCCGCAAGCGCCGCGAGCATGGGGCGCTTCTACAACTGCGGCCAGGCCTGCCTGGCGATCAAGCGCCTCTACGTCTTCGAATCGGTCGCCGACGAGGTCATCGAGGCGGTCACGGCGAAGGCACGCCGCCTGCGCGTGGGACCGGGCACCGCCGAGGGCGTGCAGATGGGCCCGATGCACACCGAGCGCCAGCGCGCGCGGCTGGAGGACCAGATCGCGCGCAGCGGCGGCGAGGTCGTCGCCGGCGGCGGGCGCCCGAGCGACCCGGATCTGCAGCACGGCTGGTTCCACGAGCCGACCGTCGTGGTCGAGCCGCCGCGCGATTCGCCGATGGCCACCGAGGAGGTCTTCGGGCCGGCGCTGCCGATCTGGCGCGTGGGCGACCTCGACGAGGCGCTCGCGCTGGCCAACGCTTCGCCGTTCGGCCTGGGCTCGTCGGTGTGGACGCGCGATCTCGACCGCGCCGAGCGCGCCGCGGCGGAGCTCGAATGCGGCTACACGTGGATCAACTCGCCGACGAAGGTCTACGACGAACTGCCCTTCGGCGGCGTGAAGGCCAGCGGCTACGGCAAGGAGCACGGGTCGGAGGTTTTCGACCACTACACCGACCAGAAGGCCGTGGTCGTCAGGCGCGGGGAGGGTTAGATTGAGCAGCGTCGTGACCGAGCGCTACAACGCCGGCCGATTGGCGGACCGCAACGTCGAAGCGGGGCGCGGCGACAAGGCCGCGTACGTCGCCCCCGACGCGACGCTGACCTACGACGAGCTGCGCCGCCAGGTCAACCGCACGGGCCATCTGCTGCGCGAGCTCGGCGTCGGCCGCGAGGAGCGTGTGCTGATGGTGCTCGACGACACCACCGTGTTCCCCGCGGTCTTCCTCGGCGCGATGAAGATCGGCGCGGTGCCGGTGCCGGTCAGCCCGCTGGACCGCATCGACAACTACCGCCACTACGCCGAGGACTCCTACGCGGACGTCGTCGTCACCGACGAGGCCCTGCTCCCCCGACTGCGCGAGGCGCTCGACGGCCTCGAGGTGCGCTTCGTCGTGCGCGGGGTCGCCGACGCCGACGTCACCGAGTTCGACGCCGCCGTGGCCGGCCAGGACGACGAGCTCGAGGCCTGGCCGACCCACCGCGACGACATGGCCTTCTGGCTCTACAGCTCGGGATCGACCGGCAAGCCCAAGGGCGTCGTGCACCTGCACCACGACATCGAGGTCACCTGCGAGACCTTCGCGCGCCAGGTGCTCGGCCTGCGCGAGGACGACATCGTCTTCTCGACCACCAAGCTCTTCCACGCCTACGGCCTGGGCAACAGCCTGTCCTTCACGCTGTGGTTCGGGGCGACCGCGGTGCTGATGACCGGCCCATCGCGGCCCGACCCGATCCTCGCCAAGCTGCGCGAACACCGGCCGACCGTGTTCTGCTCGGTGCCGGCGCTCTACAGCGCGCTGGTGCGCGACGAGGACGCCGACGGCGCCTTTGACTCGGTGCGCCTGTGCGTCTCGGCCGCCGAGGCGCTGCCGCCGCACACCTTCGACCGCTGGCAGGAGCGCTTCGGCCTTGAGATCGTCGACGGCATCGGCTCGACCGAGATGCTGCACATCTTCTGCTCCAACCGGCCGGGCGCCGTGAAGCGCGGCACCACCGGCGAGGCGGTGCCGGGCTACGAGCTGCGCATCACCGATGACGACGGCCGCGTGCTCGAAGGCCCGGCCGTCGGCAACCTCGAGGTCCGGGGCGACTCGTGCGCGGCCTTCTACTGGCATCAGCACGAGAAGACCAAGGCGTGCATGCGCGGCGACTGGTTTACCACCGGCGACCGCTACGAGCGCCGCGAGGACGGCGCCTACGTCTTCGTGGGCCGCACCGACGAGATGCTCAAGGTCGGCGGGCTGTGGGTCTCCCCCATCGACATGGAGCACGTCATCGTCGACCACCCCGAGATCGCCGCGGCCGGTGTGGTCGGCGTGATGGTCGACGACGCCAGCCGCATCGCGGCCTTCGTCGAGCGCCGCGGCGACGGCACGCCCGACGACGAGCTCGCCGAGGAGCTGCGCGCGATGTGCAAGGAGCGCCTGCGCCGCTACGAGTACCCGCACCTCGTGCGCTTCGTCGACGAGCTGCCGCGAACGCCGAGCGGCAAAGTCCAGCGCTTCAAGCTGCGCGAGCTGGCCGCTGAGCGCAGCGGACGCACCTAGGGCAACGGCGCGACAAAGGCCGCGATCGCCTCGACAACGGCCTGCGGCTGGTCGAGGTGCGGGCTGTGGCCGCCGGCCAGCACGAGCCGTTGGATGGGGCCGCGCACGCGCGCCTGGATGCGATCGAGCTGATCGAGTGTGCCGTAGGGGTCGTCGGCGCCCTGGACCAGCAGCGCCGGCGCCGTGACCGCCTCGGCCTCGGCCTCCAGGCTCCAGTCGCGGAAGGCTGGGTCGAGCCACACGTCGCACCAGCCGCGGAAGGCGGCGTCGGGGTCGTCGTGGTGGCGGGCCATGCGCTCGCGCAGCTCGCCCGCCTGGAACTGGCGCCGCGTCTCGCGGATCGCGTCGACGGTGACGTCCTCGACCACCACGTGCGGCGCGAGCAGCACGAGGCCGGCGACCGGGTGGGCGCCGGCGTGGATGAGCGCGATCGACGCGCCGTCGCTGTGGCCGACGAGGATCGGCTCGGGCGCGTCGATCTGCTCGAGCAGCGCGGGCAGCACCTCGAGCGCCTCCTCGTGGAAGAAGGCCGGCGTGCGCGGTGCCCGCGGCGGCTCCGAGCGGCCGTGCCCGAAGCGCGAGAAGGCGAGCACGCGCCGCCCGGTCGCCTCGTGCAGCTGATCGGGGAAGCCGCGCCAGAGGCCGACCGAGCCCAGGCCCTCGTGCAGGAGCACGAGCGCGCGCCGGGCGCCGTCGCCGGGAAGGTCGGCGACCTCGACCGCGAGCCCGTCGACGGTGACCATGGCGGCAGGGTAGTTCGCGCGCAACGCACGTCGCGGTCGGAGGGGCCCCTCCGCCCGCGACATTGACCCCCCAAGGTGTTGCGTGGCTCAGTCGTCGCGCACGCGGAGCCACGACCGGGGCATCGAGCGAAACCGGGGCCGCGTGGTGCGAGGAACGGGCGTCGCTCCGTTCGCCGAGACCCTTTCGATGGTCACGGGCAGGCCGTACTGGCGGGGGTAGGCGTCGAGCGGCGAAGCGGTGCTCGGCGGCTCGTGCGCGTCGGCGGCGTCGCGCGCCCGGCTCGCAGCGTTGTGGTGATCGACAGCTCGCGTCTCGGCGAGCTCGGCCGTGAGATGAGGATGGAAGAACATGGTCGCCAGCCTGCTCGCGGCAAGCCGTGCCGACCAGCCTCCCCAGGGGTCGCATCTCACACCTCCGGAAAGGTGTGGATCAGTACCCCTAGGGGCCTTTCCATAGGCGACGAGGAGGTAGAGGATGAGCCCGTGGAGGGGAGCTCATCGTGACCGACATGAGCTGGCCACGCCTTGGCGCGACGCGGCAGCGCCTGCGCGCCCGGGCGGCGACGACGCCGGGACGGCTGCGGCTGACGATGGCGGCGATCGTACTCGTCGCGTTGCTGGCCGGCCTCGTGTTCGGCGCCCTGACGGCCCTGCGACGCAGCGCCGCCGATGCCGTCGCCACGCGCGACGAGCCGGTGATGGTCGGCGCACAGCGGCTGTACGGGGAACTCTCGGACGCCGACGCCACCGCGGCGACGACCTACCTCCGGGGCGGAGCTGAGCCCGCGGCCCTGCGGGCGCGCTATCTGGCCGCCCTGAAGACCGCGAGCCTTCAGCTCGCCGAACTCGGTCGCCGCGTCGAGGGATCGGACGAGGCCGCAGCAGTCGCCGCGATCAGCGCCGACCTGCCGGTGTACAGCGGCCTCCTGGAGACGGCTCGCGCCAACAACCGGCAGGGCTTCCCGGTCGGCGCCGCGTACGTGCGTCAGGCGTCCGACCTGATGCGAGACAGGATGCTGCCCGCCTCAAGACGGCTCTACGCCGCCGAGGCGCAGCGCCTGAGCGACCATCAGCGCACCGGGACCGATGTCGAGAGCCTGATCGGCGTCCTGATCGCCTTCGGCTGCATGCTCGCGGTGCTCGTGCAGGCTCAGGTCTACCTCGCGCAGCGTACGCACCGCGTCTTCAACATTCCGCTGGTCGCAGCGACCGCCGTCCTCGTCGCGCTTGCGGCATGGACGGTCATCGGCATGGCGTCGGCGCGCAGCGCGCTCATGCGCTCGCAGCACGACGGTTCGGACAGCGTGCAGATCCTCTCGGCGGCGCGCATCCTCGCGCTGCGTGCCCAGGCCGACGAGAGCCTCGCGCTCGTCGCGCGCGGCGGCGCAGAGCAGTACCTCAACGATTTCGTCCAGGTCGACGGCCTCCTCCAGCCGCCGAGCGGACTGCTCGGTGATCGGGCTGAGCTGAGGGGCTCGAGCGCCGCGCTTCCGGCGCTGGCGGCGACGTGGCGCGGCATCCGCGACGAGCATGCGCGCGTTGCCCAGCGCCAACACCAGGGAGACTTCGGGCCGGCGGTGGCGCTGGCGGTGGGGCCTCGGTCTCGCGAGGCACAGCTGTTCGACCGCCTGAACCGCGGCTTCGACGAGCCGATCGCCGCCGCGCAGCGGCGCTTTGACCATGCCGCGTACGACGCGCGCTCGGCACTCACGGGGCTGGCGATCGGCATCCCGCTCCTGCTCGTGGTGTGCGTGGCGCTCGCGCTGACCGGTCTGCAGAGCCGACTCGACGAGTACCGATGAGCGGACGGCGCCGACAGCTCCTCGCGATCAGCGCCGTCGTCCTCGTCCTGCCGGCCCTGGCCGGCTGCGGGTCTTCGTCGGACGATGCCGAGCAGACCGCGCTTGCCGCCGTGTCCACGCCACAGGCCGGTGCGCCGTCCTTGTCGTCGGACTCCGCGAAGGCGCCCAAGCGCTGCCCCGCCGACCCGACGGCGAGCCTGCGCCCGCCGCCGCGTCCCGACGCCATGCCAGCCGGGAGCCTGATGGCGCGCATCCGCCGGCGTGGCGTGCTCAGGGCCGGCGTGGACCAGAACACGCTGCTGCTCGCGTACCGGCAGCCGTCGACGACGAGCATCCAGGGCTTCGAGGTCGACCTCGTGCGCGAGATCGCCCGCGCGATCTTCGGCGACCCCAACAAGGTCGACCTGAGGGCGGTAACGACCGACCAGAGGTTCGACCTCGTGCAGTCCGGCGACGTCGACCTCGTCGTCGATGCGGCGACGATCAGGTGCAAGCGCCTTGGCCAGGTCCTGTTCTCGACCGTCTACTACGACGCCGGGCAGCGCGTGCTCGTTCCGTCCGACTCGAGCGCGCGGGGCCTCGCCGACCTCGGTGGCCGGCGCGTGTGCGTCACAAAGGGCTCGACAACCCTCCAACTGCTCGAGCGCTACCGCCCCAAGCTCGTCCCGTATGTCGTCGACCAGCGCACGGACTGCCTCGTCGCTCTGCAGGAGGGGCGCGTCGCGGCGATCTCCAGCGACGACGCGATCCTGCTCGGCTTCAGGGCGCAGGATCCGAGCACGAAGATCGTCGGTCCGCGGCTCGCGAACGAGCCTTACGGCATCGCGATCAGTAGGAGTCACCCCGAGTTCGTCCGCTTCGTCAACGGCGTGCTCGACCGCCTCCGTCGCGACGGCACGTGGAAGGCGATCCATCACCGCTGGTTCAGCGGTCTCGCGCCGACGCCCTCCCCGCCCCGGCCCCACTACCGCGACTGACATGACGCTCGAAGAGCTCGACCTCCGTCTGCGTCATCTCTCGCGCGATGTCGAGCATAGTGGCGAGGCGCTTCTCGCGCTCGAGCTCGACCAGACCCGCGCGATGCTGGACAAGGCGATGCTCGCGGGCGCGACTGCCGGGGCGTGGGCGCCCGTGTCGGCCGCGCTCGGGCACGCGTGGGAGGCGCAGGCAATGCTCGAGGAGCATCTGAAGCGGCTGCGCCGGCTGCGGGGCCGCCGGTCCCGAATCGGCCGCGAGCGCCTCATCGAGCTCAGGGACCTGATCGACGGGCGGGTTCTCGTCGAGCCCGGCGCGGGCGGAGGCCGCTGCTCGCCCGCCGAGCTGCTGGTCCGATCGTCGGCCGCAGTGCAAGAGGCGCGCCGGCTTGTCGAGACGGTCTCCCAGACCTGGGATGCGCTCGTGCCGCGGTTGACCAGTGCGAGCGCAACGCTGCGCGAATGCCGCGAGCTGCTCGACGCGGTCGGCGCGACCTCGTGCCCCGGATTCACGGAGGCCCGCCATGAGCTCGCGCAGCTCACCGATGCGGTCGCGAAGGATCCCCTCGCGGCCACGCCCGAGGAGCTCGTCGCCCTCGAGACCGACGTCGCCGCGGTGCGCGATCGCGTCGAGCGACTGCGCGATCTTCGTGCCGACACCGAACCCCGGCTCGAGCAGGCCCGCGAGTTACTCACTGAGGCGCGCCGCGCCGTCGACGACGCGCGCGAAGCTCACGCAGCGGCAGTCGAGAAGATCGCCGAACCCGCCGTCCCGGCCCCTGCGGCGATCCCCCCAGACCTCGCGGACGAGCTGGACGAAGCCGTAGAACTCGTGCGCTCCGGCGCCTGGCAGGCGGGCGGGGCCGCGGTGGAGCGCTGGCACGCCCGCGCCACAAGCATCCGAGAGGAGGCGCGGCGGATCGAGGCGGCCAACCGCGCACCGATCGCGCAGCGCGACGAACTGCGGCGGCGACTGGGCGCCTTCCAGGCGAAGGCCCAGCACCTACGGCTCCTCGAAGATCCCGGGCTCGCGGCGTTGCACGCGCAAGCCCAGCGCGTCCTGCACACCGCGCCGACCGACCTGAGCGAGGCCGCAGAGCTTGTGCGGCGCTATCAGGAGGGGCTCTCGGGCCACGACAGGCGGGAGGCCCTGCGATGACCTGCGGGCAGCCCGGCTGCCCGGGCCAGGTCGTCGACGGCTATTGCGACGTCTGCGGGATGGCGCCCCGCCAGGGCTCCGCGGTCGCTTCGGCCGCGCCCGCCAGTTTCGAACAGGCCAACGGCGCCGGCGGGGCGGCGACCGTGCCGAGCTCCGCGGGTTCCGGGAGCACGCGCCTCGCGCGCAGCGGCACGGTGGCGGTGCGCCGCCCCGGGACCCGGCGGACGACGGTTCGCGGCCGGCTCGGCGCCGGCCTCGTCGAGATCCCGCCGACGCCCTACCGCGACCCGAGCGCGGCGATCCTCACGGACCCGAGCGTGGCCGAGGCCCGCCGCTTCTGCGCGCGCTGTGGTGAGCCTGTCGGGCGCTCGCGCGACGGCGCGCCGGGCCGCCCCGATGGCTTCTGCCGCAGCTGCGGCACGCGCTTCTCCTTCGCTCCCAAGCTTGCGGCCGGCGACGTCGTCGCCGGCCAGTACGAGGTCGTCGGCTGCCTCGCCCACGGTGGGATGGGCTGGGTCTACCTCGCACGGGACCACAACGTGTCGGACCGATGGGTCGTGCTCAAGGGCCTGCTCAACACGGGCGACGACGACGCGATGGCCGCGGCGCTGGCCGAACGCCGCTTCCTGGCCGAGGTCGAGCACCCGAACATCGTCCGGATCCACAACTTCGTCCAACACGGAAGCTCCGGCTACATCGTCATGGAGTACGTCGGCGGCACGAGCCTGAAGGACGTGATGCGCAGCCGCCGCGAAGCCAACGGCGGTGCCCCGCAGCCACTGCCCGTCGCGCAGGCCATCGCCTACATCCTCGAGATCCTGCCGGCCTTCATCTACCTCCACGACCGTGGACTGCTGTTCTGCGACTTCAAGCTCGACAACGTCATCCAGACCGAGGACTCGCTCAAGCTGATCGACCTCGGCGCGGTCTACCGCATGGGCGACGCGGACAGCCCGGTGTACGGGACCGTGGGCTACCAGGCACCGGAGATCGCTCAGGCCGGCCCCACGGTCGCCTCCGACCTCTTCACCGTCGGGCGCACGCTCGCCCTGCTCTGCTTCGACTTCCCTGGCTACCAGGGCAAGTTCACGTTCAGCCTGCCGGCGCAGGACGCGGTCGCAGTGCTGGAGCGCCACGACTCGCTGTACCGCTTCCTCGTCAAGGCCACGGCACCCGACCGCGACGATCGGTTCCAGTCGGCGGACGAGATGGCCGACCAGCTCTTCGGCGTCCTGCGCGAGGTGGTCGCGGCCGAGGACGGCAGGACTGTCGCGGCGAGCAGCCCCCTCTTCACCGGTGATCTGCGCGCGGATCCCGCGCGTGCCGATTGGCGGCGACTCCCGGTGTTGCGCGTCGCCGCCGATGACCCGGCAGCCGGCTACCTGGCCACCCTGTCGTCGCGGGATCCCGCCGACCTCGTCAAGCAGCTGCGGCACGCGCCCGTGCAGACCGTCGAGGTCACGCTTCGGCTCGCGCACGCGCTGGCAGACGCCGGCGAATCGCGAGCAGCGCACGACATCTGCGACGCCCTCCGCAACGACGACCCGTGGGAATGGCGCGCTTCATGGGCACGCGGCGTCGCCTGCCTGGCTGAGGGGCGCCCGGAGGGCGCGGTCGATGCCTTCATCGACGTGTACGGCGCGGCGCCCGGCGAGCTCGCCGTGAAGCTTGGCCTCGGCGTCGCGCACGAGCTCGCCGACGCACCGGATCGTGCGTTGCGGTGGTACGAGGTCGTCACGGTCACCGATCCGTCCTACACGACCGCCGCCTTCGGGCTGGCCCGGTGCCGGCTGGCCACCGGCGACCGCACCGGCGCGCTCGCGGCGTACGACCTGGTGCCGCCATCATCGAGCGCGCACGAAGACGCGCAGGTCGCAAAGATCCATCTCCTCGCCGCCCCACGGACGAAGCGTGTCGCGGACGTCGAGGACCTGCGCGCAGCCGCGGCGACGCTGGAACCGCTGAGCCTCGATCCCGAGCGCCGCGCCCGCCTCACCATCAAGATCCTGCTGGCGGCGCTGGGGGTCGTACAGGTCGTCGGCAGCTGGCCCGGCTCCGACGATGCGCTGCTCGGCGTCGGCCTCGGCGAGCGCGACCTGCGCGCGGGCATCGAGCGCTCGTACCGGACGATCGCGCACCTGACAGAAGACACCGCCGAGCGCATCCACCTCGTCGACCTGGCCAACGACATACGGCCGAGGACGTGGACATGACCGGCGACGTGGCGCTGCGTTGTCCGGCGTGTGGGGCGCCAGTGCTGGTCGACGACAACTTCTGCGAGGCGTGCGGCACAGCGGTTCTCGCGCCGGCCAAGCGCGTCGCAGCTCGGCGCGTCGAGGTCGACCTCGCCGTCGCGGCAGCGGTCAGCGAACAGGGTCGCTCGCACTCGCGCAACGAGGATGCCTTCCACATCGAGCGGGTGGGCGCGGAGGGCGTGGTGGTCGTGGTCTGCGACGGGATCTCCAGCTCCTCGTCGGGCGACGCCGCCGCGCGGGCGGCCGCGGCCGCTGCGGCCGCGGTTCTCGTCGCGGCGGTGGGCAACGGCGGCGACCTCGCAGCGGCGACGGGCGCCGCGGTCCTCGCCGCCCGAGCCGCCGTGCAGCATGTCCCCGCGACGAGGCGCGCAGCGCTTGCACTCCCGTCGTGCACGCTTGTGTCGGCGGCCTGGCGCGACGGGATGCTCGTGGTCGGCTGGGTCGGCGACAGCCGCGCCTATTGGCTCGGCGCGGATGAGGCACGCCAGCTCACGGTCGACGACTCCTGGGCCGCGGAGCAGGTCGCGGAGGGGCGGCTGTCCGCGGAGGAAGCGTTCGCCGATCGCCGCGCTCACGCGATCACGCGCTGGGTCGGTGCCGACTCGGTCGACGCCCCGCAGGTGACGACGCTCGCGCCCTCGCAAGCCGGCCGGCTCGTGCTGTGCACCGATGGGCTCTGGAACACCGCGCCCGCGCCCGGGGAGCTGGTGGCGCTCGTCGCGGGCCTCGACGCGAACGCGACGCCGGCATCCGTGGCACACCATCTCGCCGACGCAGCGATGGCTGCGGGCAGCCGTGACGACGTCACGGTCGCCGTCATCGACATCGAAGGCGGGGAGGGCGCGCAGCCATGACTCGCTTCACCGCGGACGTCTACCAGAACGAGTTCCTCGCGCTGGGGGCCACCGACGTCGACGCCGTCGTCACCGTCACGGCGACCGACGCGACGCCTGTCGCGGTAGCGGCGCCGACCGCCGCGGCGGAGATCGTCATCGTCGATGCCTCCGGCTCGATGGTTAGCCCGTTCGGGAAGCTCAAGGCGGCCAAACAGGCCACCGCGGCGGCAATCGACGCGATCCGCGACGGGGTCGCGTTCGGCGTGATCTCCGGCACCGAAGAGGCCCGCGCCGTGTTCCCGTTGGACGGAACGCTCGCGCCGGCAAGCGACCACACGCGCGCCCGGGCCAAGGCGGCCGTCGCAAACATCCTGCCCTCCGGCGGCACCGCGATCGGTACCTGGCTGACGCTTGCGCACCGGCTCTTCGAGGGCACGCCGGCCGGGCTGCGCCACGCCGTCCTTCTCACCGACGGGCAGAACCAGCACGAGACCGTCGAGGAGCTCGAACAGGCCCTCGCGGAGTGCCAAGGCCACTTCCAATGCGACTGCCGCGGCGTCGGGACCGACTGGGAGGTCGCCGAGCTGCGCCGGATCGCCTCCACCCTGCTCGGCTCGGTCGACATCATCGCCCGGCCCGAGGACATGGTCGCCGACTTCCAGGCGACGATCGAGCGCGCGATGGCGCGCGGCACCCCCGACGTCGCGTTGCGCCTGTGGACACCGCAGGGTGCGAAGCTGGGCTTCGTCAAACAGGTCGCGCCGGCCATTCAGGACCTGACCGATCGTGCGGTCCCCGTCGACGCGCTGAGCGCCGACTTTCCGACCGGAGCATGGGGCAACGAGTCGCGCGACTATCACGTCAACGTTCGTGTCGCCGCGCGCGAGGTCGGCGACGAGGTCCTCGCCGGGCGCCTGAGCCTCGTCGTCGACGGCCGGCTCGTCACGCAGGCGCTCATCCGCGCGGTCTGGACCGACGAGCCCGGCCTCTCGACCCGCATCAGCCGCGAGGTCGCGCACTACACGGGCCAGGCGGAACTGGCCGAGGTCATCCAGGAAGGCCTCGAGGCGCGCCGCGCAGGCGATGAGCGGGCGGCGACCTTCAAGCTCGGCCGCGCCGTGCAGCTCGCGACGGCCGGCGGCAACGACGGGACGCTCAAGCTGTTGCGACGCGTCGTCGAGATCGACGACCCGCAGAGCGGCACGGTGCGCCTGAGCGGAACCGTGGACGAGGTCGACGAGATGTCGCTCGACACGCGCTCGACGAAGACGGTGCGCGTCCACGACACGGGCCCGTGAGCACCGACCCGGTCACCAGCGCGTCGCCCGCAAGAGCGCCGTGCCCGCAGTGTGGGGCCCCGCGCACCGGCCACGACCGCTTCTGCGAGATCTGCGGCTTCGACTTCGCGGCTGATGCCTCAGGTCCTGGGTGGGCGGCGCAGATCGCGCCCGACCACGCCTACTTTCAGCGCGTCGCTCCCGAAGGGCTGGCCTTCCCGTACGGCGAAGTCGGGCAGACGGTCGCGCTCGACGCCGCGCGCGTCAGGATCGGCCGGCGGCGCGAGGACGCCGAGGATGCGCCCGAGATCGAGCTCGGTGACCCCGCTGTCTCGCGTCTGCACGCGACGCTCGTCCGCGCGCACGATGGCTCGTGGGCGATCGTCGACGAGGGCTCGAGCAACGGCACGACGCTCAACGCCGATGCCGAGCCGATCCCGGCTCATCGCGAGGTCCCGCTACGCGACGGCGATGAGGTCCACGTCGGCGCGTGGACGACGATCACGCTCGCGCTCAGAAATCGTGCGGCTTGAGAACGCCGTCGAGAAGGACCGCGGCGGCAAGCCGTGCGCGCTTCTCGTTCTGCGGCAGATCCCCGACGCCGAAGCGATCGAACAGGACGCGCAGGTGAGCCTTGACGGCGTCGACGCTGAGGAAGACCTCGTCGGCGATCTGGCGGTTGGTGGCGGGCGTCGCTGCTGTCGAGTCGTTGACCGGTCGACAAAGCGCCACGAGGACGCGCCGTTGTGCCGGCGAGAGCGTCGCGGCCACGGCGTTCGACGGCACCTGCGCCGTGGAGACCGCGTGTTCCGGATCGGGCGGTTCGCGGAAGGTGACCTGCGTCTGCCCGAAGCACAGGCGATCGCGGTCGTGCAGCAGCTGGCGACCATGAACGCGGTTGCCGTTCACGAAGGTGCCGTTGCGCGAGAGGCCGTCGTCGACGACGCTCCACTGCTCGCCAATGACCTCGAGCAGAGCATGTGCGCGTGAGACCTCGGCGTCCGAGACGAGCGCGACGTCGGCGTCCGGGCGCCGGCCGACGGTGAGACGCTGCCGCTCGGTTCTGAGCACCAGGAGCCGGTGCTCGCCGCCGGCGCGCCAGTGCACGAACGGCAGCCCGGCGCGCTCGGCCTCGATGACGGCCTTGAGCTCGGACGGCGTCGGGATCGGCGACTCGGTCGTGCGTGCGTCGCCGGCGGGGCGGTTGAGGTCGAGCTCGGGCATGACGAGAAGTCCGACTGCGAGCTTCCCACCTCGGACGGTCGCCGGACAAGCCACCCGAGGGCTGAATCGCCACACCCTTGCCCATGAGGCGACGTGCGAACATGCCGCTCCGTGATCGGCGACGTGTTGTGGACTCCGCCCGCGGACTTCCGCGAGACGACGGAGATCGGGCGCTTTCTGAACTGGCTGCGCGACGAGCGTGGACGCGATCTCGCCGGCTACGACGAGCTGTGGCAGTGGTCGGTCGACGACCTCGAGGGCTTCTGGGGCGCGATCTGGGACTTCTTCGCCATCCGTGCCCACGCGCCCCATGAGCGCGTGCTCTGCTCGCGCGAGATGCCCGGCGCGCAGTGGTTCCCCGGCGCGCGGCTGAACTACGCCGAGCACCTGCTCGGGACCGAGGAGGACACGGACTCGGTCGCTGTGGTCGCGCGCTCGCAGACGCGGGCGCCGATCGAGCTGAGCTTCGGCGAGCTGCGCGAGCAGGTCGCGCGCGCCCGCGCGGGGCTGCAGCGCCTCGGGGTCGGGCCGGGCGACCTGGTGGCCGCCTACCTGCCCAACATCCCCGAGACGCTCGTGGCCTTCATCGCCACCGCGAGCCTCGGCGCGATCTGGTCGACCTGCGCGCCGGAGTTCGGCGCGCGCAGCGTGCTCGGGCGCTTCGGGCAGATCGAGCCCAAGGTGCTGCTCACGGTGGCCGGCTACACGTACCGCGACAAGCCCGTCGACCGGCGCGGCAACGTGGCCGAGATCCGCGCCGGGCTGCCGACGCTCGAGCACGTCGTGCACGTCCCCTACGGCGACCTCGAGGTCCCGGACGTGCTGTCGTGGGACGACCTGATCTCACAACCGGGCGAGCTCGCCTTCGAGCCGGTGCCCTTCGACCATCCCGTCTACGTGCTCTTCTCGTCGGGCACGACCGGCCTGCCCAAGGCGATCGTCCACGGCCACGGCGGCCAGCTCGTCGAGCACCTCAAGGCGCTGAGCATGGGCTGGGACCTCAAGCCCGGCGGGCGCCTGCTGTGGTTCTCGACGACCGCGTGGATGATGTGGAACGCGCTGGTCTCGGCGCTGCTCGTGCGCTCGTCGATCGTGATGATCGACGGCGATCCGGCGTGGCCGGACCTGGCCGTGCAGTGGCGGCTGGCCGAGGAGACGCGCCCGACGTTCATGGGCGTCAGCCCGACGTTCCTGATGACCTGCCGCAAGGCGGGCCTGCAGCCCGGGCGCGACTTCGACCTGAGCAGCATCCGCGCGCTCGGCTTCGCCGGCTCGCCCCTGCCGACCGACGGCTACCACTACGTCTACGAGCAGCTCGGCCCCGAGGTCTGCCTGATCAACGGCAGCGGCGGCACCGACGTGTGCGGCGCCTTCGTGTCCGGCAGCCTGGCGCAGCCCGTCTACGACGGCGAGATCTCCGGGTGCTGCCTGGGCGTCGACGTCAAGGCGTTCGACGAGGCGGGCAACGAGGTCGTCGGCGAGCTGGGCGAGATGGTGGTCACCAAGCCGATGCCGTCGATGCCCGTGCGCTTCTGGAACGACCCGGAGGGCGCGCGCTACCGCGCGTCGTACTTCGACCTCTACCCCGGCGTGTGGCGCCAGGGCGACTGGATCATGTTCACCGAGCGCGGCAGCTGCGTGATCACCGGCCGCTCGGATGCCACACTCAATCGCGGCGGCGTGCGCCTCGGCACGAGCGAGCTGTACGCGGTCGTCGAGGACGTCGAGGAGGTGGTCGACAGTCTCATCGTCCACCTCGAGGACGCCGAGGGCGGCGCCGGCGACCTGCTGCTCTTCGTGGTGCTCGCCGACGGCGGCGAGCTGCCCGACAAGCTGCGCGCGCGCATCGCCGGCGCGCTGCGCGACGAGCTTTCGCCGCGCCACGTGCCCGATGCGATCGTCGCGGTGCCCGCCGTGCCGCGGACCTTCACCGGCAAGAAGCTCGAGGCGCCGGTCAAGCGCATCCTGCGCGGCGCGCGCCTCGAGGAGGTCGCCAGCCGTGACGCGCTGGTCGACCCGGCATCGCTCGATGCCTTCGTCGCCTACGCGGCGGCCAGCTCGACCACCGCCTGAGGCCGCTGGCGCCAGGCCTCCAGCGCGACGAGCAGCGCGATGACGGCCACGACGCTGCCGAAGATCTCGAACGTCTCGTCGAGCCCGAGTGGCGTGACCACGAAGCCGGCGACGACGGCGGGCAGCGAGAGCGACAGGTACGCGACCACGTAGAAGGCCGACATGACCGAGCCGCGGTGCTCGGGCGGGATCGCCGCCGACAGCGTGCGCAGCGCGCCGAGGAAGGCGACGCCGAAGCCGAGGCCGCCGAGGACGCCGCCGGTGATCAGGAGCGCACTCGAGTCGGTCGACGCGGCGAGCACGATGACCACCAGCCCGGCGGCCAGCGTCACCGATCCGGCGGCCGCGCCGGCCCACGGGACGGTGCGGCCGAAGACGAGCTGGCCGATGGCCCCCGCGCCGGCGAAGGCGAAGACCGGGATCCCGGAGACCAGGTGGTTGCTCGTCTGGAACAGGCTCGCCGAGAGCTCCGGCCCGAGCGACAGGAAGAGGCCGCCGATCGACCACGACGACATCACGCCCAGGGCGGCGAGCAGGAACGGGCGCCGCGCGACGGCCGGCACGCCGGGGCGCTGCGGCGTCAGCCGCGGGCGGGCGCGCGCGGCGACGGGCTCGGGCATCAGCGCGACACCGGCGAGCGCGATCGCGAAGAGCACGAAGAGGGCGACGTAGGGCAGCACGCGCGGCGCGGGCAGGAACTGCACGAGCGTGGCGGAGACCAGCACGCCGAGGCCGAGGCCGCCGGCGCTGACGACGCCGTTGGTCAGGCCGACGCCGTGCGGGTCCCGGCGCGGGTGCAGGTCCAGCAGCGCGGCGCTCGCGGCGCCGAGCGCCGCGCCGGTGGCCAGGCCCTGCAGGCCGCGGGCGAAGAACAGCCACACCACCGAGTCGGCCACCATGAAGAGGACGGTGGTGGCGATCAGCATCGCGAGCGCGACGATGAGCACGGGACGGCGCCCGACCTCGTCGGACACGCGGCCCGCGAGCACGAGCGCGGCGAGCACGCCGAAGGCATAGGTGGCGTAGACGAGGGTGAGGACGACGGGGGAGAACCCCCACAGCTGCCGATAGATGCCGTACAGCGGGGACGGCGTGCTCGACGCGAAGAGCGCGAGGCCGATGATCCCGCCGACGAGCGCGTACGCGAGCCGCGGGGAGAGCGTGCGCCGGGGGCTGGAGGCGGGGCCGATGTCGGGGGGAGCGGAGGACATGCCGGGGAGAAGCCTTCCTTCGGTATTTCCAATGTCTTGGAAGCTTCAAAGGTTGTACCATGGGGCGGCATGCAGGCATCGACGGGTCACCGCGATAAGGGGGCTACGGCCACCACCACTCCGGGCGGGAGGAGCGGCGCGGCGCGCGACAAGATCCCCCACCCCGACGCGGCCGCCCTCGACCTCGCCACCATCATGCGCACGCTCGGCGAGCCGCTGCGGCTCGACATCGTCCGGCTGCTCTCCGACGACGTGGCGCGCCCGTGCGGCGACGTCTCAGAGCACCTCGGCCTGCCGGTCTCGACCTGCTCCTACCACCTGCGCCTGATGCGCGAGGCGGGAGTCACGCGCACGCGCGCCGTGGGCACCCTTCGGCTCATCTCGCTGCGCCGCGATGACCTCGAGGCCCGGTTCCCCGGGCTCGTCGACGTCCTCACGCGCTGACGGCCTGAGCGGTGCGGCGCGCCACCTCGGCGCGAACGATCGGCGCGACCTCGGTGCCGAACAGCTCCATCGACCGCAGCACGTCGCGGTGCTCGACCGCGCCGACGCTCATCTGCCCGATGTAGCGGTCGTGGCCGAAGAGCTCGTGCTCGAAGAGGATCTTCTCGGCGACCTGCTCGGGCGAGCCGGCGGCCACCGCGCCGCGCGGCGAGCGCAGCGCCTCGTACTCGCGCCGGCCCGACGGCGGCCAGCCGCGCTCGCGCCCGATCCTGTTCATCATCGCCAGGTAGGGCGCGGCGAAGGCCGCGTCGGCCTGCTCGGAGGTCTCGCCGACAAAGGCGTGCGTGTTGATGGCGACCTTGATCTGCGACGGGTCCTGCCCCGCCGTGCTCGCGGCCTCGCGGTAGAGGTCGACGAGCGGAACGAAGCGCTCGGGCTGGCCGCCGATGATGGCGAGGGTCAGCGGCAGGCCCCACGACCCGGCGCGCACGATCGACTCCGGCGAGCCGCCGACCGCGACCCAGATCGGGAGCGGGTCCTGTACGGGGCGCGGCCAGACGCCGGCGCCGTCGAGCGGCGCGCGGTGGCGGCCCGCCCAGGTGACGTGCGTGTTGTCGCGCAGCTCGAGCAGCAGGTCGAGCTTCTCGGCGAAGAGGTCGTCGTAGTCCTCGAGGTCGTAGCCGAAGAGCGGGAAGGACTCGGTGAACGAGCCGCGCCCCGCCATGATCTCCGCGCGCCCGCCCGAGAGCAGATCGACCTCGGCGAACTGCTGGAAGACGCGAACGGGGTCCTCGGAGCTCAGGACGGTGACCGCGCTGGACAGGCGGATCCGATCGGTGACCATCGCGGCGGCCGCGAGCGCGACCGTGGGCGACGAGATCAGGAAGTCCTCGCGGTGGTGCTCGCCGACGGCGAACACGTCGAGGCCCAGCTCGTCGGCCAGCCGCACCTCCTCCATGAGATTGCGCATGCGCTGCTCGGGGCTGATGCCCGCGCTGAGGTCGGCGAAGGTGGCGATTCCAAGCTCCATTGCGCACAGCATAGCAAATGGTTGCGCGCACAACTATCGTCGCCCCGACATACTCTCGCCCGTGATCGACCTCGACGCGATCGTGGCCATCGACGTGCACACCCACGTGCACATCTCGACGCGGGGCGACAGCTTCCCGGAGGACTCGCCCGAAGCGGCGGTCGGCAAGGTCTTCGGCTCCGACGCCCTCATGTCGGTGCCGTCGCTGGCGGCCTACTACCGCGAGCGCAAGATGGCCTGCGTCGCCTTCATGGTCGACTCGGTGCGCTGGGGCGCGCCGGTGTCCAACGAGGAGATCCTCGAGCTCGCGCAGGCCGAGCGCGACACGCTGATCCCCTTCGCGAGCATCGACCCCAACCGCGGCGCCGAGGGCGTGGAGATGGCGCGCCGCCTCATCGCCGACTTCGACGTGCGCGGCTTCAAGTTCCACCCCAGCCTGCAGCACTTCTTCCCCGACGACCGGATGGCCTACCCGCTCTACGAGGTCATCGCCGAGCACGGTCTCCCGGCCGTGTTCCACACCGGCCAGACCGCGGTCGGCTCGGGCCAGCGTGGCGGCGGCGGGATCCTCCTGAAGTACTCCAACCCCGTCTGCCTCGACGAGGTCGCCGCCGACTTCCCCGACATGCCGATCATCATGGCCCACCCGTCGGTGCCCTGGCAGGACGAGGCGCTGTCGATCGCCGTCCACAAGCCGCAGGTCTACATCGACCTCTCCGGCTGGTCGCCGAAGTACTTCCCGCCCCAGCTCGTGCGCTACGCCAACACACTGCTCAAGGACAAGGTCCTCTTCGGCACCGACTACCCGGCGCTGACGCCCGAGCGCTGGCTGTCCGACTTCGACACACTCGACATCAAGCCCGAGGTCCGCCCGCGCATCCTCAAGGACAACGCGGCGCGGCTGCTCGGGCTCACTCCAACGTGAGGTAGGACGCGCTCGCGCGAGCCTGCATCGCGTTGCTTTGCAACCATGGCCCGCCGCGGCCATCACGACCGGACTACCGTGGCAACTTCCCCCCCTCGGTGGTCGGCGTGCCCATCTCTCCAAGCCGCGCACGCCGGCCGCCGGGACCGAAACGCGCCTGCCGGGCGGCTCCGGCCGAAGGTTAGGCTTCGCCTCGGTGGACCGGGTCGAACGTCTCAACGCGCTCCTGACGGCCGTCGCGCAGGGAAACGCGTTCCAGCGCGAGCGCCTCCCCGCCACCCGGCTGGCCGATCTCGACGGGCTTGCCGGCCTGCCGCTCACGCACAAGGACGACCTGCTCGCCGACCAGGCTGCCAACCCCCCGTTCGGGACCAACCTCACCTACGAGCTCGAGCGCTACACGCACCTGCATCAGACGAGCGGCACGAGCGGTGCCACCCTGCGCGTCCTCGACACGCCCGACGACTGGGAATGGTGGACCGAGGGGCTGGCGCGGGTGCTGCGTGCGGCCGGCGTCGGCCCCGGCGACCGCGTGGTGCTGGCCTACTCGTTCGGCCCCTACATCCCGTTCTGGGCCACCTACGCGGGCGTGCGCGCGGTCGGCGCGATGGTCATCCCGCTCGGCGGCATGGACTCCGTGCAGCGGCTGCACACCATGCGCGACTACGCGGCAACGGCGCTGGCCTGTACGCCCAGCTACGCGCTGCACCTCGCCCAGGTCGCCCATCGCAACGGGCTGACCGACGCGGTCGGCTCGGTCGAGCGCGTCGTGTGCACGGGCGAGCCCGGCGCTTCGCTGCCCGCCGTGCGCGACCGGATCGAGAGCGAATGGGGCGCCCGCTGCTTCGACCACGCCGGCCTGACCGAGGTCGGGCCGTTCGCCTACCCGTGCGACGCCGCCGGCGGTCTGCACCTCGCCGAGGACGAGTTCATCTGCGAGCTGCTCGATCCCCACGAAGGCAAGCCGGTGGCGCCGGGCAGCGCGGGCGAGCTCGTCGTCACCGCGCTGGGCCGCGTCGGCTTCCCGGTCATCCGCTATGCCACGGGCGACGTGGTCGACCACCGCACCGACCCCTGCCCGGCGGGCCATGTGGGTCGCTGGCTGCCGCGGGGAATCCTTGGGCGTACCGACGACATGGTGGTCATCCGCGGCATGAACGTCTTTCCCTCGGCGATCGAGCAGATCCTGCGCGAGTCCCAGGGCGTCGGCGAGTTTCGCATCACCTTCTACACCGACCCGCGCGCGATGGACGAGATCAAGATCGAGGTCGAGCTGGCCCAGCCGCTGGAGGCGCGCACGATCCAGGCGCGGATGCGCCAGCGCCTGGGCCTGCGCGTACGCCTCGTGCCGGTCAGGCCGGGGATCCTGCCCGAGCAGCTCGGCAAGGCGCGGCGCGTCGAAGACCTGCGGCCGCGCGCGGCCGCGCAGGAGCGATGAGCGGCGCCAGCGACAAGGTCGCCGCGCAGATCCGCGCACACGTCAACCGCGCACGCCTTCGCCCGGGCGATCGCCTCGGCCGCGAGGAGGATCTGGCCCGCCAGTTCGGCGTCAGCCGCCCGACGCTGCGCGAGGCGCTGCGCCTGCTGGCCAGCTCGCACCTGATCCGCGCCTCGAAGGGCCGGGGCGGCGGGATCTTCGTCGCGGCGACGCCCGAGGAGGGCATCGCGCTCAACGTCAGCGAGTCGGTCGCCGACATGCTGTCCGCGCGCGTCATCGACATCGACGAGCTGCTCGAGAGCCGGCTGCTGCTCGAGGTGCCGATCGCAGGGCTCGCGGCGCTGCGCGCCGACGACGACGACCTGGCCGAGTTGCGCGCGCTGCTCGACGAGGCGCCCGAGAACTGGGCGGAGGTCGGCGACAACGACGACCGTCTGCACGCGGTGATCGCGCGGATCGCCGGCAACCGGCTCGTCGCGGCCTTCGTGCAGTGGGTCGCCGAGGTGCTTCAGCCCACGATCAGGGAGCTGATCGAGCCGGTCGTGGTCGAGGACGTGGCGCGCCAGCAGCACGAGGACATCGTGCGCGCGATCGAGCGCGGGGATCCCGACGCCGCCGAGCGGGCGATGCGCGAGCACATCGTCTACGTGCAGGACCTCGTCAGCATGGTGCGTCGGATCGACGGCTAGGTTTGACACGCCCGTCGCGGCCGCACTACCGTCGCGCGATGCCCACCGACACGAGCGATCGCGACTTCGTGCGCTCGCTCGAGCGCGGGCTGGCCGTCATCCGCGCGCTCGGCCACCCCGGGCCGGGCATGACGCTCTCCGAGGCGGCGCGCGAGTTGCAGCTCACGCGCGCGAGCGCCCGCCGCACGCTGGTGACGCTCGAGCACCTGGGCTACCTGCGCAGCGACGACCGGCGCTACACCCTGACGCCGAAGGTGCTCTCGCTGGGCCATGGCTACCGCTCGGGGCTCGCGCTGCCCGACATCGCGCGGCCCCATCTGCAGCAGCTCATGCTCGACACCGACGAGTTTTGCTCGGTCTCGGTGCTCGACGGCGACGAGACGCTCTGCGTGGCGCGCGCCGCTCCCGCGCGGATCATGAACGTGGCGATGCCGGTCGGCACCCGGCTGCCCGCCTACGCGACCTGCGTCGGCCGCGTACTGCTCGCCGAGCTGCACGACCAGGACCTCGAGGGCTACTTCGCCCGCGTCGAGCTGCAGGCGCTCACCCCGGTGACGCTGATCAGCCCGGCCGACCTTCGCCGCGAGCTCGACCGGGTGCGCCGGCAGCGCTTTGCCCTCGTCGACCAGGAGCTCGAGCGCGGCCTGCGCTCGGTCGCCACGCCGATCCGCGACGCCGCCGGCCGCGTGATCGCCGCCGCGAACCTCGGCGCCCACGCCGGCCGCATCACGGTCGCCACGCTGCGCCGCGCGCTGCTGCCTTCGCTGCGCGCGACCGCGGAGTCGATCGAGCGCGACTTCGCCGTCGCGCGCCCCTGACCCTGCGAGTCACACGGCGCGGCGCCGCAGCGACTCGACCTCCACCAGCGTGATCCCGCGGCGCCGCGTCTCGATCCAGCCGAGCTCGCGCAGCGTGCGCAGCGCGCGGATGACCGCCTCGCGCGACGATGCGGTCCAAGCGGCGAGCTCCTCCTGGGTGATCGAGACGTCGACGCACCTGCCGTCGGCGCCGGCCGCGCCGAAGCGATCGGCGAGCTCGACGAGGCGTGAGCAGACGCGCCCGACGGTGTCCAGCGCCTGGAACTCGACGCGCTCGCGCGCGGTCTCGCGCAGGCGGCGGTTGAGCAGGCGCACGAGCACGAGCGCGACGCTCGGCGTGCGGTCGAGGTAGGCCACGAACGCCTGACTGGACAGGACGAGGACCTCGACCGGCCCGAGCGCGATCGCCGAGGCCAGGCGGGGCACTGCGTCGATGGCCGACATCTCGCCGATGAGGTCGCCGGGCTCGCGGATGCCGAGCAGGACGTCGCGGCCACCCTCGGTGGCGCAGGTCAGCTTCACGCGGCCCGACTGCAGCACGAACACCGCGTCGGGCGGGTCGCGCTCGTGGAAGAGCGTCGCGCCGACCGGGTAGCGGCGCACGCGACCGAGCGCGCGCAGCGCGTCGGCGTGCCCTTCGCCCAGGGCATCGAGAAAGCGCGGGTCGCTCGGCTCGGCCACCCCGCGCCGATCCTCCCACACTGTGACGAGAGCCACACCGCCATAGGGTCAAACGACGCGGTAGCGCCAGCCGTGCCCTGGGACCTTGGCTGACGTAAGCGAAGGCGCACCCGGCGCCCTCGGATCACCAGGAGGGGGCAATGCTCCACAAGCAGAAGAGCCTGGCACGGCTGCTCACCGCCAGCCTCGCCATCGCCGCGATCGCTCCCGCAGCCGCGGGGGCGGTGCCCATCATCGACAACCAGTCGCTGCCGGCCATCCAGGGCCAGGCGGTGGCTGCCGGCGGCGGGCCCGGCGTCACGCCCGAGACCCTGACCGCCCCGGACCAGGGCAAGACGGATCTGCGGGCCCCGGATCAGGCCGACGGCGGCTTCCAGCCGACGCAGGACCTGCGCGCTCCGGACCAGGTCGACGGCGGCTTCAAGCCGTCGCAGACCCCGCCCGGCATGCCGACGTGGCCGCTGAACCCGACGCCCATCGTTGGGCAGACCGCTCAGCCGACCGCAACCAAGCCCGCGGACGACGGGCTCAGCACCTGGGCCATCGTCCTGATCGCCGTCGGTGGCGTCGTGGTCGTCGCCACCGCGGGACTCGGTCTCTCGCGCAGGAAGCGTGTGAAGACCGCCTAAGGGGGCGCGTTCCCGGGGGTGCGGCTCAGGGGCACCCCCGGCGTACGCCCGACACCGAACTCTTTTTGGGGGGCACGATGTTTCACCAGCCACAGCCGCGGCAGGACGATCTCTCGTCCCTTGCCCGCGAGGCCGCAGGCGGCGACGCCCACGCCTGGGCCGATCTCGTCCGGCGCCTGGACGGTGTCCTGCACACCGTCGCCCGCCGCTACCGCCTCAGCGCCGCCGACGTCGAGGACGTCGTGCAGACGACCTGGCTGCGCGCGCTGTCTCACGTGGGCCGGCTCAACGACCCCGGCGCGATCGCCGCATGGCTGATCGTCACCGCACGCCGCGAGGCGATGCGCACCTTGCAGCGGACCACGCGCGAGGTGCTCACCGACGACGTCCGCGCCATCGAGGACCTCGACCCGGCCTGTCCCGAGACCTTCGCCATCGAGCGCGAGCGCAGCGCCGCCGTGCACGGCGCCGTCGAGCGCCTGCCGTCGCGCCAACGCCGCCTGCTCTCCTCGATGCTCACCAGCCCGACGCCGAGCTACGAGCAGATCTCCACGCGGCTGGAGATGCCGGTCGGCTCGATCGGGCCGACGCGCGATCGCGCGCTGGCGCGCTTGCGCGAGGACCGCGCGCTCGTGCGGGCGCTGGCGACGGCCTGAGGGCTCACGCCGGCAGCCCGTGCCGCGCCAGGAAGCCGGCGACGGCCTCCTGGCGCGCGAGCACATCGGCCGAGTAGTCGTGGCCCGCGGTCAGCGAATCGACGCCGCCGTTGGCCAGGCCCTTCATGGCCTTGCCGGGCCCGCAGTTGTAGGCGGCGACGGCGAAGGGCAGGCGCTCGCGCTCGGGGACCCGCCGCATCTCGGCGAACGCGAGGTTGCCGTTGAGGATGTCGATCGCCCGCATGATCGACGCGGTGAGCGTCGGGACGCGCCCCGGCGGCAGCGCGGTGAGGTAGCGCGCCACCCAAGTGCCGTCCTTGCAGCCGGCGTGGGTGTTGAGCCACGAGGCGTGGAGGCGATCGTCGATCTGGAGCCAGCCGCGCCCGTGCCCGCCGTCGCCGACGATGTTCGTCAGATGCGTCTCGCGCGAGCCGAGCGCGAGCACGAGGGCGGTGCCGATGCCATCCGCCGTCCCCTGCTGGGCGAGCTCGGAGACGATGCGGATCCGGTGCTCGCCGAAGCGCTCGAGCTCGGCGTCGAGATCCGCCTCGCTGACCTTCATGGCGCTGCTCCTTTCCGGGGCCTGCCAGAAGGAGCCGCGGAGGCCAGTGCGTGATACGTCTCACACGGGCGCTTCGACCGGCGGCGTGCCGTAGGTGTGGAAGCTCTCCACGGTCTTGACGCCCCACGCCTGGCCCTTGGCGCGCTCGGCCTCGGTCCACACGACCGGCTCGACCTCGGGATCGAAGACGAAGTAGCCGCCGGTCGTCACCTCGATGCGGTTGCCGCCGGGCTCCAGACCGTAGAGGAAGAAGCCCTGCGCGATCGCGTGCTTGGACGGCGCGGCCTCGATCGGCACGTCGTTGTCGAGGAACAGGTCGGCCGCGCGCAGGCACTCCTCGCGCGTGTCGACCCAGAAGGCGAGGTGATGCAGGCGCCCGCGCGCGCCGTAGAAGTCGGCGGTGTAGATCAGCTCGTGCGCGGCGATGCTCACGCTCATCCACGCGCCGGTTTCGGTGCCATCGTCGAGCTCGATGCGCTCGTGCAGGCGGTAGCCGAGCTGCTCGGTGCAGAAGATGCGGCTGGCGCGCACGTCGGCGGCCAGCACGTTGACGTGGTCGAGGCGCTTGATCGCGGCGCCGCGGCCGACGTAGCGCTGCGGCTGGTTCTTCAGCGACGGGCGCAGCTCGGGCGGCGGGGTGTAGCGCTCGACCTCGTAGAGCAGCTCGTAGACATGGCCGTCGGGGTCGGTGAAGCGGTAGGCGGGGCCGTGGCCGACGTCGCCGTCGATCCATCCGGTGCCAAGGCCGGTCGCCTCGATCGCCGCCACGCGGCGCTCGAGCGCCTCGGGGCTCCACGTGCGCAGCGCCATGTGGCCCAGGCCGGAGCTGTCGGACTCGGTGAGCTTCAGGCAGTAGCGCTGGTAGTCGCCCCAGCCGCGCAGGAAGACCGACTGCCCCGCGCGCGATTCGATCTCCATCCCTAGCACGTCGACGAAGAAGCGCAGGCTCTCGTCGGGCGTGGGCGTGAGCAGCTCGGCGTGGCTGATGTGGGCGATTTCGTGGAGCGGGCCGCTCAGGCCCACGGGGTCCCCCCTCCTGGCGACTCCGCGCCCGGCGCGGGTGTGGACGGGGGCGAGCCCTCCACGATCGCGCGCAGGCCGTCGAGGTCGTAGGACAGCTCGCCCGCCCGCAGCTTCTCGCGCTTGACGCGTTCGTTCTCCTCGCGCGTGAGCGCGCCCTCGAGCACCTCGGCGACACGCTCCTGCTCGACCACGGCGGCGCCGTCGGCGTCGAGCACCACGATGTCGCCGGGGCGGATCGTCGTCCCGCCGATCTCGACGGGGACGTCGAGCTCCCCGGGGGTCTCCTTGACCGCTCCGCGGATGCGCACGTAGCGCGCCCAGATCGGCAGCCCGAGCTCGACGAGCTCCTCGACGTCGCGCACCGAGGCGTCGACCAGGATCGCCGCCGCGCCGTGCGCCTTGGCCTGCGTGGCCAGCAGGTCGCCGACGAGCGCCACCGGCGCCGGCTCGGGCATCGTGAGCACGAGCACCTCGCCGGGCTGCACCGCGGCCATCGCGGCGTGAACCATGAGGTTGTCGTCCTGCGCGCAGCGGGCGGTCCGCGCGGGCCCCGCCACGCGCGAGCCGGGCACGACCTGGGTCAGCGGCACGTCGATCAGCCCGCGCCGGCCGCCGCCCTCGTACACGGTCGCCGATCCCAGCCGCGCCAGCTCGGCGTGCTCCTGCGCGCTCACAGCTCGTTCACCACCTGCGGGATGACGCGCTGGAACGCCTCGGCGTATTCGACGTCCTTGTTGCCGGACGCCCTGCGCGCGTGGTTGCCGCGCTGCTCGGCGCGCTGCCCGTAGTAGGTCTGCAGGTACTTCTGCGCCTTCATCTCGGCCATGGCGGCCTTCTTGCGTTCGATGACCGAGGTGATGTCGACGAACGTCGTCGGCGTGAAGTTGCACAGCTCGGGCTGGTGGGGCTCGAAGAGGAACAGCGCCGGCGGCGCGATGGTGGCGAAGGCGCTCTGGACGCCGGCGCCGGCGGCCAGGCTGCGCGCGCGGTCGACCGCCGTGAAGGCGACCGGGTGGTCGGGGTTGAACGGGTCGCGGTCGGTGTGCGTGATGAGCACGTCGGGCGCGAACTCGCGGATCGTGTCGGCGATCCGGTTGAGCGCGTCGGCATCGATCTGCAGCGGGTAGTCGCCGAGGTCCAGGCAGCTGAAGCTCGCCCCCAGCGCCGCCGCGGCGGCCTCGGCCTCGGCGTGGCGGATCTGCTTGACGTTCTCGATCGTCTGGTCCTCCTGCTTCCACAGCTCGCCGGATTCGCCGCGCTCGCCGTAGGACAACGCGATCACCTCGGCCGTGCCGCCGGCCTCGACGGCCTTGGCGACGGCGCCGCCGGCACGCCAGACGAAGTCGGCCGAGTGTGCGCCGATCACCTGCACCCGCTTAGACACCGGCCAGCCTCCGTGTGTTCGTCACCGCCATCGTGTGGATCTCCTCTTCGTCGAAGCCGCCCCCCAGCAGACGGTCGGCCATCAGCGCCAGCCCGTCCTCGACCGGCGGGTTGAAGACCTGGCCGAGGTCGGTCGAGAGGACCGAGTGCTCGGGCCCGGTGGCACGAATCGCGTCGTAGACACGCTCCCACGTCACCTTGCCGGTGTGTGGCGTGGTGAAACAGCGCTCGAGCAGCGCGCCCTTGGCCGCCAGCTCGCGCTGGTCGTCGACGCCGATGTCCTGCGCGGGGAACTCGGGATGGGTGACGACGATCGTCGCGATCCCGGCGTCGACGGCGGCGTCGACGACGGCGGAGATCTCGTCGCGGCTGAGGTGGCCGGTGGCGAGCACGAGCTCGTGGCGGGCGACCGACTCGATCACCGCCTCGGTCTCGGGCAGCAGCGCGCCGCCGTCGTCGAGGACGCGGATAGGCTCGATGTGCACGCCCTGGTCGCGCAGCTCCTGCTGCAGGCGCATCCACACCGGCGGCTTGGCGCCCGGCGCGAGCTCGTGGCCGCCGGTCATCTCGTTGAGCGAGTCGACGGTCGGCAGCCACACCGTTCGCGCGCCCTCGCGCGCGGCGATCTCGACGGCGAGCGGGTTCATGCCGCCGACCGCGCGATTGAGGGTCACCGCCCCGAAGACGTCGACGCCCGGCACCGCGCGGCGCACGACGCGGGCGCGCTCGGCGGTCGAGGTGTAGTGCGACTTGAGCTGAAAGCCGGCGAGGCCGAGCTCCAGGCAGCGTTCCGCCAAGCTGACGTCGTCGATGATCCGCTCGACCGTGTCCGGCGCGATGTGGACGTGCATGTCGTAGGCGCCGCGGACGAGCTCTCGCGCGCGCGCCGACGGTTGGTCCTGGTCAGCCATCGCGTTCCTCCCGTTCCAGTTGCGCCAGCCAGTCCTCGGCCGCGCCCGTGACCCGCGGCTCGACGCCGAGCTCTGCGAGGAGCTCGCGGGCGTCGCGCATCTCGCCCACGCGGCGCGCCGCGTGGCGCGCGCTGCCGTCGAGGAGGCGGTCGAGCAGCTGCTCGTCCGCGCGGGCCAGCGTGGCCGCGATCTCGTCACGCAGCCACGGCTCGCACCCGGCCTGCCGCGCCGCGCGCAGGCTCTCGATCGACGCGGCCGCGAGGCCTTTCATGAAGACGCTCCGCAGCAGCTTGCGCGCGGCGGCCTGGCCGGGCTGGTCGCCGAGGACCTCGATCGGCATGCCGAGCGCGCCGAGCCTTTCGGCGAAGGCGCCCGCGCCGGGCCCGGAGACCAGCGCCGGGGTGCGCAGGCCGTTGCCCGGCACCGGCGCCATCAGCGCGACGTCGGCGAACGCCGCGCCGGTCGTGGCGACGACGTCGGCCACCGCCCGCTTGAGCGCGGCGCCGGAGGCGTTGAGGTCGGCATAGACCTGGCCGGGGCCCAGCGCGCCGGCCGCGCTGCCCGCCACGGCGACCGCGGCGGTCGCGGCGTTGACGCTCAGCACGACGTCGCTGCCCGCCGCGGCGGCGCCCGCGTCGGCGGCCAGCTCGACGCCCGCGGGGCCCCGCACGCCGGCCGGATCGAAGCCGCGCACGACCGCGCCGGCGGCGACAAGGTCGCCGGCGATGGCGCTCCCGGCCTCGCCGAGGCCGAGCAGGGCGACGGTCAGCGGCGCCACGGGCCGCAGCTTAATCGCAGGGTTCCGAATGCGATGTCGAATATCCTCGCATCGTGCACCCTGCCCTTGGGGCAGAGTCAAGCCATGCGAATCGGCGTCACAGTCCCGAACGTCCACGAGACGTTGGCGGAGCGCACGACGATCGAGGCGGTGGCCCGGATGGCGGACGATCTGGGGTTCGACTCGATCTGGTGCAACGACCACGTGGTCATCCCCGGTGCATCCGACGGCGGCGGGGCCGAGCCGGCCTACGCCGCCGCCTACGGTCAGCAGCGGCAGCAGAACGTCTACGAGCCCCTCATCACGCTGGCGTATCTCGCCGCCGTCACGCGCCGCGTGCTGCTCGGCACGTCGGTCTACCTGCTTGCGCTGCGCAATCCCGTGGTGGCGGCCAAGCAAGTGGTGTCGCTCGACCGCCTGTCCGACGGGCGCCTGGTGTTCGGCGTCGGCGTCGGATGGCTGGAGGGCGAGTTCGCGGCCGTGGGCGTGCCGTACCGGGAGCGCGGTCGCCGCACGGACGAGGCGATCGGCGTGCTCAAGGCCCTGTGCGGCCCGGACAGCGCCGGGTTCCTCCCCGGGCCGGTGCAGCAGCCCCACCCGCCGCTCTGGATCGGCGGACGCAGCGACGCGGCGATCCGGCGCGCCGCACGCGTGGGCGACGCATGGCACCCGTCGCATCTCACGATCGACGAGCTGCGACAGCGCATCCCGGAGCTGCGCGGCGAGTGTGAGCGCGCCGGGCGGCCTGCGGACGAGGTGGCGGTGACGACGCGTCGCAAGCTGGTGTCCTCAGCGTCGGCGGCCGAGGCCGAGCAGGACAGGGTGCTCCAGGGCGATGCGGGCGCGATCGCGGCGACGGTGGCCGAGCTCGAGCAAGTGGGCGTCGCGCACCTGATCGTCGAGCTCCCCGCCTCGAGCGAGGGGGAACTGCTCGAGAGCCTGGACTGGTTCGGGCGCGAGGTCCTCAAGGAGATCGCACATGTCTGACCTGGACTTCGCGTACGTGGGCCTGGGAGCGCACGAGGAGGTCGTCTACTCGGTCGCCGACGAGCTCGGCTACTACGCCGACGAGGGCGTGAGCGTGGCGATCCAGGACGGCGTACGCTGGGACGACGAGCGCCTCCGGCAGGCCGCCGTCGTCGGTCTGGGGCGCACGCTGCTCATCAGACTGCTCGCCGGCACCCCGTGGACGATGCTCTGCGTCAACACCGAGCGCCCGCTGTTCTGGCTGATGGCGCGCACCGAGTTCGCGGACGTGTCCGAGCTGCGCGGTCGGCGGGTGGCGATGCACCCCGCGCTCGTGGCGCCCGGCTGCTTCGCAAGGATCATCCTGCGGGGCCGGGGGCTCGACCCGGACGCCGACATCGAGGCCGTCCCGATGTTTCCGGGCGACTACAGCGAGCACGTGCGACTGCTGAAGAGCGGCGAGCTGGATGCTGCCGTCGTGGGCAGCACGCTGTCGCCCGAGCAGCTCGCGGCCGAGGAGGGGCTGCGCCTGCTGCTGTTCTTCGGCGACGAGCTTCAGATCCCGACCACCGGCGTGGCGGTCGATCCGAGCGTGGTCGCCCTCGAAGATCCGCGGGTGCGAGGCCTCGTGCGCGCCAACCTGCGCGCGCTCGGCGCGCTGCTCGACGATCCGGCGCTCGGCGCCGAGCATGTCCGCCTGCTCCTCCCGGCGACCGACGAGGCCTCGGCACGCGACTTCTACGACCGCTACGTCGCGCCGTACTTCAAGCGCGACGGGCAACCCGATGCCGATGTGGTGGCGCGGGCGCTTGGGCTCGTGGCCGAGGAGCTGCGCATCATCACCGGGCGCGCCGTGGAGGTCGCGCCGGCGGATGAGATCTACCGGCGCGACCTCACGGCCGCCTGGGCGCCCTGATCACAGCCTGGTCAGCCACTGCAGCGGGAACGGCGGCTGCGCGAGCGGCCTGACCGCCAGATGCATGAGCGAGAGCGGGTTGTCGTCGCCGGCGATGCGGTTGACGCGGACGGTCGCGCACGCGCCGCAGCGGTGGACGAGCGCCCATTCGCCGCCGGCGCGCACGCAGACGGCGATCGGCTCCATCGAGCCGCCGCACTCCGCGTTGCGGTCGCCCGGCACGCGCCCGTCGAGGTGCCGGCTCCACAGGCAGCTGGGGCAGTGGTTGCGGTGATTGGTGCCCGGCGCGTCCATCGACACGTCCAGGCGGCAGTTGCGACATCGGAAGGTGTCCGGACCTCGGCGCCGGACACCGGTGCGCTGATCGCGCGACAAGAAGGACCTCCGAGAGGAGTGGCGGGATGACGGAAGACGGTGTCGCGCGAAGGCCGGGCTTCAGGCCCTGCGGCGCGACGTGGCGTGTTCCGTGGCGACTCTCGTCATATCTCACCACCTGCCCTTCAACGTCGTTCCGTCGAAGGAGCCCGCCGAGGGTAGCGGACGGTTCGCCGTGTGGCAATTACTGCCGCGCGCGCGGGTCGAGCTTGGCGCGCAGCACGTCGGCGGCGAACATCGTCAGCGCGATGAGCACGGACGCCTCGACGATCAGCGCCTGCACGTCCTCGAGCGAGATCGGGGGTTCCGTCCGCCGTGCGGCCCAGTCGCCCAGGCCTCCGAACTGGCCGACGTCGGCCACGCGGAAGAAGCCGGGCAGCTTGAACGCGCGCTCGATGACGATGACGTTGGTGACCAGCAGCGCGACGTTGACCGACACGAGTCCGATGACCGGCCCCAGGGCGGCGCGCAAGGCGTGGCGGCGTATGACGATCCGCTCGCGCAGGCCCTTGGCGCGCGCCGTGCGTACGAAGTCCTCGATCACGACCTCGGCCAGCGAGGCGCGGGTCATCCGGTACACCATCGCAGCCAGCGGCGCGGCGAGCACGAGCCACGGCACCCACAGCGATTGCAGCCAGCGCAGCGGGCTGTCGGCGAAGGGGACGTAGCCGCCGTACCAGGACATGAACGGGATCTGAAGCAGGTAGCCCGACTGCGGCGCGAACAGCACGAGCGCGATCGAGCTGAACCAGTACACGGGCATGCTCATCCCGATGGCGCTGCCCACGGCCAGCGCCCGGTCGGCGGCGCTGCGACGGCGCGCGCCGCCGACGAGGCCGGCCGCGAGACCGATGGCCACGCCGCAGACGAGTGAGCCGATGAGCAGCGCGATGTCGACGGGCATCGTGTCGAGCAGGACCTGACCGCGCGGCTTGTGGAACTTCGGGGCGTAGCCGAAGTCCAGGTGCAGGAACGTGTCCGACAGGTAGCCCGGCAACTGCGCGGCCTTGTCGGTGAGCGGCACGCCCTCCCGCAGGGAGCCGAAGAGCACATAGGTGAGCGAGGGCGTGACCAGGACGACGACGGCCACGGCGGCAGCGCGCCGCGCGACGTACGCCGCGAACGATGTCCCTGCACCCCTCAGGGCGGCGAGGCTAGATTCACGCACTTAACGATTGTGTAAAAGCAGCGGCCCGACGCCGGCAGGGCTGCGAGGTAACGTCCACGCCATGCCGAAGAGCACCGCGGAGAAGATCGACTTCGACGAGAAGGCGTTCGTGAAGCTCATCCAAGCGGCCGTCAGCCTGAACGAGTCCTCGTCGCGCCAGGGCCCGCATGGATGACCTCTTCATTCCCCTGTGGCCGCCGACCTGGGTGGAGGACCACACCCTCAGCGACGAGCAGCTGGTCGCAGCGGGGGAGGACGTCAAGCTCATGAGCGCGTTGCGGTCCGACGAGCGCGTCCTGCTCTCGGTGTCGTGGCCGGGCGGCCGCCGGTACCTGATGATCGATCCGCACGGCAACGGCGCGCCCGAGGCGTTTCGCGCCGGCTCGGTGTCGACCGACACCGACCTTGCTCGCTCCATCGACGCGATGTGGTCGCAGGCGCTGCAGCTGGCCAAGCAGGTGCAGGACGGCGAGCTGCCGTCGGTTCCGCAGGCGCCGCGCAAGCGGCGGGGGTGGCGCCGTCGGGACTGACTCCGAGGCGCCCGCGAGCCGGGCGGTCAGCTCTGCGCCGCGGCGAAGATGACGCAGGCCACGACGATCAGGCCGGCGATCAGCCGGACAAGCCGCGTCATGAGAGCGTGCCGCACCCGGTTGCTCGCTTACGCCATGTCGAAGCGCTCGGTGTGTATGCGCTCGGCGGGAACCTCCAGCTCGACCAGGGCGGCCTCCGCCGCATCCATCATCGGGTCGGGCCCGCAGTTGAAGAACTGAAAGCGCCGGTAACCGCTCGGCAGATGGCGCGCGAGGACTTCGGCCGTCACGTATCCGGTCTCTCCCTCCCATTCCCCCGGTGGCTTTTCGAGGACATGGACCAGCGTGAGGTTGAGGCGGTCTTTGAGCTGACCGAGAAGTTCGTCCAGAACCCGTGGTCGGGCTGACTGGCGCCGATGACCGCGAAGACCAGCGGCGCCAGGACACGCCGAGGTAGACCAGGACCCCGGGCACCGCTCGAGTGGCGAGCGTCACGCGCGCGCCTCAGCGCCGCTCGAGGATGACCAGCGGGATCTCGCGCGTCGTGCGCTTCTGGTAGCCCGCGTAGCCGCCGTAGGCGTCGACGACCCTCGGCCACAGCCGGTCGCGCTCCTCAGCGTTCGCGACCCGCGCGTGGACCGCTCGGCGTTCGCCGCCGATCTGCACCGTCGTGTCGGGGTACGCGAGCAGGTTGTGGTACCAGCCCGGGTTTCGCGCGTGCCCGCCCTTGGAGGCGACGATCACGACGTCGTCGCCGTCCTCGATGTAGCCGAGGGGCGAGGTGCGCACGGTCTTGCTCTTCGCACCGACGTGATCGAGCAGCAGCATCGGCGGCGCGCCGGGCAGGCGATGGCCGATGAGGCCGCCGCTCGCGCGGTAGATCCACGCATGGCCACCCATCATCCGAGCCATGACTGGCCACATCCGGTCGGCGAGGCTGTCGGCATCCACGCGCGCAGCCTACGCCGCTCCGCCGGCGAGCTCCCTCCACGTCCTCCCGCTGCGGACGCTCGCCGGGCGCTCCGCGACGACGTCCGATCCGGGCCGGGCGCGGTCGTCGCGCGCCTTCACGAGGATCCAGCTCTTCTCGCCGGTCCTGGTGAGGGCGAAACGGCCGACGAGCTTCTCGCCGTGTAGGGCGAACGACAGGTGGTCGGGCTCGTCGCGCAGGATCTCGGCAGTCCCCTCGTCCCAGACGATGACGGCGCCGCTGCCGCGCGCCTGCCCCTCGTGGACGCCTTCGAAGTCGCCGGCCGCGAGGTCGTGGTCCTCGACCGGGACGGCGAGCCGTCGCACGGCCGGATCGAGTGAGGGGCCCTTCGGCACGGCCCATGAGCGCAGGACGTCGCCCATCTGCAGGCGCAGGTCGAAGTGAAGCGTCGTCGCGTCGTGCAGCTGGACGACGAACCGAGTCACGGATGGAAGATGCCCGCCAGCGTGTCGAGCATCTGCTGCTCGCCCTCGCTGACGCGCTCGGCCCGGAAGCCGAGGAAGCCGCCCTCCTTGGCCGCGAGCGCCGTGCGCTGGGCCGCCGATTTCAGCCACTCGCGGTACTGCTCGGTCTCCTCGGGCGTCGTCTTCTCGACCAGCAGCGCGTTGACCGCGCGCAGCTCGTCGAGGATCTGCTCGCGCGCCTGTGTGCCCTTGGCCGAGAACCCGGACAGCGGGTTGTGGCGCTGGCGGGCCTGCTCGGTGACGTCGGTGGCCAGCGCCTTCACGAGCTCGCCGTGACTGCCGCTCTCCGCGGCCTCGACGACCGTCTTGAGCGCGGCGCTGGTCTCCTTCAGGGCCTCGATCGGCCCACCGGGGTCGGCGAGCGAGATCGCCATGCCGGCGACGAGCGGCGCGCGACCGAGGCGCGCCCACTCCTCTTCGGTGAAGTCGGCTTTGGTCGTCATCCATCGAAGCTACTCCCTTCGCGCTTGCGACCGACGACGAGCAGATACTCGTAGGCGTACTCCGCGGGGCCGCCGGGCGGGCCTTGGTTGGCGCGCGTGGCGAACTCCAGGAAGTCGCGGTCCAGCGCGGCCACGCGCTCGGGCTCGTCGGCGAGACCGGCGTAGAGCCCGACGACGGGGCCGAACGTCGTCTTGAAGAGCTCGCGGTAGGCGAGGGCGTCGGGGCTGCGCTCGACGTAGCTCGCCCGGGTCAGCTCGAGCGAGGCGAGCCGGTCGCCGAACAGCTCGCGCACGTGCTCCTCGCTGCCCCAGGGCAGCGGCCCGGGCGCCCCGTCCGGCCCCGGCGGCGCGTACGGCGCGAACAGGCCGAAGAACTCGGCGGCGAGCCCCTCGGGCGTGAAGTTCAGCATCCCGATCGTGCCGCCCGGCCGGCAGACGCGGACCAGTTCGTCGGCCACGGCCTGATGGTCGGCAGCGAAGATCGCGCCGAACGACGACGTCACCACGTCGAACTCGCCGTCGGCGAACGGCAGCGCCGCGGCGTCGGCCTCGACCCACTCGAGCTCCAGGCCGCGCGCCCGAGCCTCGCGCTGTCCCGCCTCGAGGTTCTCGGGGGTCAGATCGGAGGCCACCACATCCGCGCCGGCCTCGGCGGCGCGAATCGCCACGTTGCCCGAGCCGGCCGCGACGTCGAGCACGCGCTGGCCGGGCGCCACGCCGCACGCCGCCACAAGCTCGGGCCCGAGGCACCACACGGTCTGGGTCGCGAAGCGGTGGTAGTCGCCGAGAGCCCACACGGTCGTCGCCATGCACGGTGACGGTAGGCGGCGGCGTCCGCGGTCGCTTCGCCCGAAGTGGTGATCTTCGGCGATGGCCAGATCTGGCTACCGCGGCGACTTGTCGACCAGCCCGGCGCGCACCGCATGCGCTGCAGCCGCAGTGCGCGACGGGAGCTCGAGCTTGCGCAACAGGTTCGTGACGTGGCGGTGGACGGTGTGCTCGCTGAGCACGAGTCGCTCGGCGATCTGGCGGTTCGTCAGGCCTTCGGCGAGCAGGCGCACGACCTCGCGTTCGCGCCGCGTCAGCCCGCCCAGCTGCGCGCGACCCGGCGCCGCGAGGATGCGCTCCGCCCGCTGCGCCTCGACCTCCGCGCCGAGCGCCAGCAGGCGATCGCGGGCCGGCGCCGCCTCGCGCTCGCCCGCCTCGGCGCGGCCGAGAGCGATCAGGCTCGTGGCGAGCTCGAGCCGGGCACGCGCGGCCTCGTACGGCGCGCCGCTGCGCTCGAAGCCGTCCAGCGCGTCCTCGAACAGCCGCCGGGCGCGTTCGTGATCGCCGCCGCCCGCGGCGAGCACGCCGTCGGCCAGGTCGGCGCACGCCCGCAGCGCCGCGGTGCCCACGCGCGCCGAGATCGCTCTCAGCTCTCCGAGCGCCGCCGCCGCCTGCTCGAGCTCGCCGCGGGCGACGCGCGCATGGACGAGCAGCTCGATCGCCGGCGCGCGCTGCAGATCGCGGTCGGCGGGGACCCGGCGCAGCAGCCGCTCGATGAGGTCGACCGCCTGCAGCGCGCGAGCGTCGTCGAGCGCGAGCCGCGCACGGCACAGCAGCGCGGTCGCCGACGGGCCGGCGTCGTCGAGCAGCCGCGCCGCGTCGCGCGCGCTGCCCTGGCGGCGCCTGAGCTCGGCCAAACCGACGAGGGGTCCGCCGACCCACGCGGGTCGCGAGCAGGCGAAGTCCTCGACGGAGCCCTCGAGCATCGCCTCCGCCTCGCGCCAGCGGCCGCGCCACAGGTCCACGGCGCCGTACTCGGCGCGGCAGAAGGCCAGCATGTAGCGGCTGCCGTAGCGCTCGGCGAAGTCGGCGATCCGCTGGCACCACTCGGCGGCGCGCTCGAAGTCCAGCACGGCGACGCAGGCCGACACCAGCAGGCAGAACGTCCACGCGCTCGAGATCGGGATCGTGGCCTCGCCCTCCAGCGCGGCCGCGGTGGCCTCGTCGAGGCGTCGCATGCCGTCCTCGACCCGGGCGCAGCTGACCAGCGTCGCGCCCTCCAGCGCGAGCCCGAGCATCTCGAGGTCCGCCACCCCACAGCGGCGGCCAAGTTCCGCCGCGTCGGCGGCGAGGCGCTCGGCCGTCGCGCTGTCGCCGGCCCCGTGGGCGAGATAGCCCTCGTGAAAGGCCAGCCAGCCGTGCTCGGGCCCTGGCGGCAGCGGATCGAGCAGCCGATGGGCCCGTCGCAGCCAGCCCGCGGCCACCGACCGCGCGCCGTGGAAGTCGAGCTGATCGACCGCCAGCCACGTCGCCATCCGCGCCGCGGCCCCGGCCTCCCCCGCACGCCGGTAAAGGCGATACGCGCGTTCCCGACAGGCGAACACCGTGTCCGCGTCGTCGAGCCACCATGCCGCCCAGCTCAGGCCCTCGAGGGCGCCGGGACTTTCGTCGTCGGCGAGCTCGGCCTCGAACAGCGCCCGGGCGGCGCCCCAGCGCCCGTCGCGCAATGCGTCCCACGCCGCGTCGGACATCATGCGCGGATTCTCGCGCAGCAAGGGTTGCCGTCACCCGCTGCCGGGGACTCCCCGCTCGTGAGCACACGACATCCGACCGAGCGCGGCGAGCCCGGCAAGCGCAGCCGCTTCGACTCCATGGCCGAGGCCGCGTCGAACTTCACGAGCTCGCCCGCCTTCTTCGGCATCTGCGTGCTGCTCGTGGTGTTGTGGCTGGGCACGCACGCCGCGCACCTGTCGACCGAATGGCAGCACCTCGCCGGCGACGCGATGGCCGCCGTCACCCTGCTGCTGCTCGCGCTGGTCAAGAACTCCGAGCTGCGCGCCGAGCACGCGGTTCAGAGCAAGCTCGACGCGATCGCCGCGGCGCTGCTCGAGCAGCGCGAGGGCAAGACGACCGAGGCGCACGACGACCTCGAGCGCGCCATCGGGATGCACAAGGAGGTCTGAGCTAGGAGACCAGCGCCAGCGGCCCATGCTTGCCGGCGAACTCGTCGCCGACCTCGACCAGGACGTCGAGCATGGCCTGCTTGGCCGGCGAACAGAAGCTGTCCCTCAGCGTCGCGGCCATGATCTGGCGCGCGGGCGGGCGCGCTCCCAGCGAGCGCACGACGATGTCCTCGCGCACCGACATCAGCGCGAGGTCGGGGATGAAGGACGCGCCGACGCCGGCGGCGACGAAGCCCTGCATCGCGTAGTAATCGTCGGAGTTGAAGGCGATGCGCGGCTCGAAGCCGGCCAGCTGGCACGAGCGCAGGAAGATCGAGGCGTCCGGGCACGAGCCGGTGGTGCCGAGGATCCAGTTCTCCTCGGCGAGCTCCTGGAGCTTGAGGCCGCGCTTGCGTGCGAGCGGATGGCTCTTGGGCAGCGCGACGTACATCGGGTCGTCGAGCAGGTGCAGGCGCTCGATGCCGTCGTCGGCCGGCGCGTGGAAATTGGCGGTGATGTCGAGGGCGATGTCGACGTCGCCGCCTCGCAGCTTGGCGATGGCCGGGCCCGGCTCGGCGGGCTCGAGCGTCAGCTCGACAGCGGGATGGCGCGCGCGGTAGCGCGCGATCGCCTCGGGCATGATCGATGCGCCCGCGCTCGGGAAGGCGGCGAGCCGCAGGCGCCCGCCGCGCAGGCCGGCGATCGCCTCGAGCTCGGCCTCGGCGTCGGAGAGCCGCGCGAGGATGACGTCGGCGTGCTCGACCAACGCGCGGCCCGCGTCGGTCAGCCTGACGCCGCGCGCGCTGCGCTCGACGAGCACCGTGCCGGCCTCGCGCTCGAGGGCGGCGATCTGCTGGGAGACGGCCGACTGCGTGTAGTCCAGCGCGTCGGCGGCGGCGGAGAAGGAGCCGCGCGCGGCGACCTCGCGCAGCACGCGCATCCGACGGACGTCAAGCATTAGGGCAGCTTATCAGTGGGTGCAAGGAATCCCATTTGTGCTCATATCACTGCGGTGGGATCCTCGACGTCATGAGCACCGTGAATCCCGAGACCATCGTCATCCGCCGCGCCGTTGCGGCCGACCTCGACGACCTGCGCTACCTCGCCGCGCTCGACTCGGCCCGCGCGCTCCTCGGCGACGTCCTCGTGGCCGAGGCCGACGGCGTCATCCACGCCGCCTACTCGGTCGAAGAGCGCCGCGCGATCGCCGACCCCTTCCACCCGACCGCCGAGCTCATCCAGCTGCTCGAGATGCGTGCGGCGCCGCTGCGTGAAGCGCGCCCGAAGCGTACTCGGGGGCCATCGGCCCTCCTGCGCGCGCTTCCCGCGCGTCCGTGAGGCGCGCGCCCTCCTCAGGCAACGCCGGCCACGCCGCTTACCCCTCATGGCGGCTGTGGTCGGCGCTCGCCTGCGTCTACGTCATCTGGGGCTCGACGTACCTCGCCATCCGGGTGATGGTCGAGGACGTCCCGCCGATGCTGGGCGCCGGCGCGCGTTTCGTGGTTGCCGGCGGCGCGATGCTCGCCTTCCTGGCCGCGCGCGGGCGCCGCATCCGGGTGTCGCGGCGCGCGCTGGCCGCGGCCGCGCTGATCGGCGTGCTGCTGCCCGCGGGCGGCAACGGCGTCGTCACCATCGCCGAGCAGAACGTCCCCAGCGGCCTGGCGGCGCTGCTCATCGCCTCCGTCCCGCTGTGGATCGTCCTGCTGCGCTCGACCGTCGGCCGCGAGCGCATCGCGCGCGGCACGTTGGGCGGCCTCGCCCTCGGCTTCGCCGGCCTGGCGGTGCTGCTGCTCCCCGGCAGCCGGCCGGCCAACGCCACCGTCGCCGGCGTGGCGCTCGTGCTGATCGCGGCCTGCTCGTGGGCGACCGGGTCGTTCCTCTCCCCCCGCCTGCCGATGCCGTCCGACGGGCTCGTGTCGACCGCCTGGCAGATGATGTTCGGCGGGATCGCGCTGCTCATCGGGGCGTTCGCAGCGGGCGAGCAGAGCGATCTGCACCTCGCCGACGCCTCCACGAAGTCCCTGTTCGCGCTCGCCTACCTCGTCGTGGCCGGCTCGTGGGTGGCCTACACCGCGTACGTCTGGCTGCTGCAGAACGCGCCGGTCTCGCAGGTGGCGACCTACGCCTACATCAATCCGCTCGTCGCCGTCGTCCTCGGCTGGGCGATCCTCGACGAGCAGCTCAGCGCGGGCACGCTGGCGGGCGCCGCCCTCGTGGTCGCCTCCGTCGCCGCGATCGTCACGCGCGAGTCTGCGTCGCGCAGGTCCGAACCGGTGGCCACTGCACCAAGCTCGCGCGCGCCGGCCTTGCGCGACGCGGCGTGACCGCGACGCGGCGCCGCGCTCAGCCTGCCATCGGACGCTCGAACAGCGTCGACAGCACCACCTGCGTCTGTGTCCGGATGATCCCGGGCGCGTCGCGGATGCGCTCGAGCGCCTCCTCGAGGTGCGCGGTGTCGCGCGCGTGGACGTGCAGGATGGCGCTCGCCTCGCCGGCGACGGTGTAGGCGGCGGCCACCTCGGGGTGCGCGAAGACGGCGTCGCGGACCTCGGCCGCCGGCATCCGGCCCTCGCAGAACAGCGACACCAGTGCGTGTGTGTGCCAGCCCATCGCGGCGGCGTCAACCACCGCCGCATAGGAGCGGATCACGCCGTCGGCCTCGAGCCGATCGACCCGCCGCTTGACCGCCGGCGCGCTGAGCGAAACGCGCTGGCCGATGGCCTGGAACGACATCCGTGCGCCGGAGCGCAACAGCGCAACGATCTGCCGGTCGATCTCGTCCATCCGCCCATGCTAGACGGGTCAGGCGCAACGGATCGGCATTGAGGCGGGCGCGCAAGCGGACAATCATTGATGGCCGCCCCCGAAGTAGAGGAGAACGTCGTATGGCCCAGCAGGCCGCGCCCGCACCGGCAACCCCGCCGGTGCCCGATCACGACTTCATGCCGCTCAACGGCATCCACCACGTCGAGCTGTACGTCGGCAACGCGCTGCAGGCCGCCTACTACTACGCCCACGCCTTCGGCTTCCGCCACGTCGCCTACCGCGGCCTGGAGACCGGGACCCGCGACCTCGTCTCGCACGTCCTGCAGCAGGGCCGCATCCGCCTCGTGCTCACCGGCGCGCTGAGCTCGGACTCGCCGATCGCCGCCCATCAGCACAAGCACGGCGACGGCGTGAAGGTCATCGCGCTGAGCGTGCCGAGCGTGGAGCACGCCTACCGCGAGGCCACGAGCCGCGGCGCGATCGGCGTCAAGGCGCCGCACGACGTCGCCGACGAGCGCGGCACCGTCAAGCTCGCGACGATCGAGACCTACGGCGAGACGCTGCACACCTTCGTCGAGCGCGCCGACTACGACGGGCCGTTCCTGCCCGGCTTCGAGCCGGTCGAAGACGGCACGCAGGACAGCGGGATGCTGCTGACGATCGACCACATCGTCGGCAACGTCGAGCTGGGCTCGATGGAGCGGTGGGTCAAGTACTACGAGGACGTCTTCGGGATGACCGAGATGATCCACTTCTCCGACGAGGACATCTCGACGGAGTACTCGGCGCTCATGTCCAAGGTCGTCAGCGACGGCAAGGGCCTGGTCAAGTTCCCGATCAACGAGCCCGCCGAGGGCAAGCGCAAGTCGCAGATCGACGAGTACCTCGAGTTCTACGAGGGCGCCGGCGCGCAGCACATCGCCGTCGCCACGCGCGACATCGTCGGCACCGTCGCCGAGATGCGCCGCCGCGGCGTGGAGTTCCTGACCATCCCGCCCGCGTACTACGAGGACGTGCCCACGCGCGTGCCCGAGGTGGGCGAGCAGCTTGCCGACCTGCGCGAGCAGGGCATCCTCGTCGACCGCGACGACGAGGGCTACCTGCTGCAGATCTTCACCAAGCCCATCGGCGACCGGCCGACGATGTTCTTCGAGATCATCGAGCGCCACGGCGCGCGCGGGTTCGGCGAC
>DATBKW010000292.1:0-4802 GCA_036555665.1 Solirubrobacteraceae bacterium
ATCGTTGGCGGCGGTCTGCTCCTGCGCCCAGTCCATCTGCTCCAGTAGCGCGGGCGTCACGCGGTCGCGGCGCCCGATGAAGCGCATGCGCACGCCCTCGTCGTTGAGCTCGGGCGTCTCGGCCCGGATCCGCTGCGAGAACATCCGCATCAGCGCCGTGACCTCCTCGGCCGGCCGCGACCAGTTCTCGGTCGAGAACGAGTAGACGGTCAGCTCGCGGATGCCGAAGCCGACGGCGTCGCGCAGCCGCGCCTTGACGACGTCGGCGCCCGCCTGATGGCCCTCGATGACCGGCAGTCCCCGCTGCTTGGCCCAGCGGCCGTTGCCGTCGGTGATGATGGCGACGTACCGCGCCGCGCGGTCGCCCTGCGCGCCGGCGCTCGAGTCGCCCGCGTCGGCGGCGCTCACACCTCGAGGATCTCGGCTTCCTTGGCCTTGAGCGCGGCGTCGAGGTCGGCGATCCGGCCGTCGGTGAGCTTCTGCAGCTCGACCTCGGCGCGATGCTCGTCGTCGGCCCCGGCATCGCCGCTCTCCTTGAGCTCGCGCAGGTCGTGCATGACGTCGCGGCGGATGTTGCGGATCGCGACCCGCCCGTCCTCGGCGATGTGGCGCACGACCTTGACCAGCTCGCGCCGGCGCTCCTCGTTGAGCTCCGGGATCGCCATCCGGATCAGGCGCCCGTCGTTGTTGGGCGTCAGCCCGATGTCGGACTCCATGATCGCCTTCTCGATCGACTTGATCGAGGCCTGGTCGTAGGGCTGGACGGTGAGCAGCCGCGCCTCGGGCGCGCTGATCGTCGCCAGCTGCTTGAGCGGCGTGGGCGCCCCGTAGTAGTCGACGACGATGCGGTCCAGCAGCCCCGGGCTCGCACGCCCGGTACGCACCGACGCGAACTCGTTGCGGGTCGCCTCGACGGACTTCGTCATACGCTCGCCTGCGTCGGCGAGCAGCTCATCGGTCAGCTCAGTCATGTCGAAACCAGGGTGCCTACGCGCTCGCCGGACACTATCCGGTCGATGTTGCGCTCGTCATCCATGTTGAAGACGTGGATCGGCAGGCCGTTCTCCATGCACAGCGTCAGCGCCGTCAGATCCATGATCCGCAGGCGGCGCTCGAGCGCCTCCATGTGCGTGATCTCGGCGATGAACTCGGCCGACGGGTCGGTGCGCGGATCGGCCGTATAGACGCCCTCGACGCCGTTCTTGGCCATCAGCAGCGCCTCGGCGTGCACCTCGATCGCGCGTAGCGCGGCCGCGGTGTCCGAGGAGAAGAACGGGTTGCCCGTGCCCGCGGCGAAGATCACGACGCGGCCCTTCTCCAGGTGGCGCATCGCGCGGCGGCGGATGTAGGGCTCGGCGACCTCCTGGACGTGCAGCGCCGATTGCACGCGCGTGTGAACGTCGAGCTTCTCCAGCGCGTCCTGAAGCTGCAGCGCGTTGAGCACGATCGCCAGCATCCCCATGTAATCGCCGGTCGCGCGGTCCATGCCCTCGGCGACGCCCGAGATGCCGCGATAGATGTTCCCGGCGCCCAGGACGATCGCGATCTCGACCCCGCGATCGTGCACCACCTTGACCTGCTCGGCCACCGCCCGCAGGCGCTGCGGGTCGGTGCCGTATTCGAGGGAGCCCATCAGCGACTCCCCCGAGAGCTTCAACAGGATCCGCCGGAAGGCAGGCCTGCCGTCTTCGCTCACTCGCCCACCGCGAAGCGCGTGAACCGGCGGATGACCACGTTCTCGCCGGTCTTGGCCGAGAGGTCGCCGCGCAGCTCCTCGATCGTCTTGTTGTCGTGCTTGTCGCCGTTGACGTGCACCTGGTTGAGCAGGACCACCTCGCCCAGCCACTTCTTCAGCTGACCCTCGACGATCCGCGGGCGGACGTTCTCGGGCTTGTCGGCGGCCTGCTGCTCGAAGATGCGCGCTTCGGCGTCGCGGACATCCTGCGGGACGTCGTCCTCGGCGACCCACTGGGTCTGCGGCGAGGCCGCGATGTGCAGCGCGACGTCCTTGGCGAAGGCGACGAAGTCGTCGTTCTTGGCCACGAAGTCGGTGTTGCAGTCGACCTCGACGAGCACCCCGACCTTGCCGTTGGCGTGGATGTAGCTCTGGATCGTGCCCTCGGCGGCCTCGCGGTCGGCGAGCTTGCCGACCTTGTTGCCCATCTGGACCCGGAGAATCTCGACGGCCTTGTCCATGTCGCCCCCGGCTTCCTCGAGGGCCCGCTTGCAATCCATCATCCCAGCGCCTGTCTGCTGGCGCAGGGCGGCGACGTCCTTGGCGGTGATCTGTGTGGCACTCATGCGTTCTGTTCCTGGGTGGTGGGCTCGGTCTGCGCCTCGGCGTCCGCGGTCGTGGCCTGGCTCTCGGCTTCGACCTCGCTCGCCGGCGGTGAGGCCGGATCGGGCGTCGGGTCGGTGGCGGGCGGCGCCGGGTGCGGGACGTCGGCCTGGACCTCCTCGGTCTGCGCCTCCTGGGTGACGGCGGCCTCAGGGTCGGGCTGCGGGCGGCCCTGGGCGGCGAGCGCCTGCGCCTCGGCGGCCTCCTGGGTCGCGCGGTCGGCGGCGGCCTGCGCCTCGGCGGCGGCCTGGGCCTCGGCGTCGCGGCGGGCCTGTTCCTCGGCCTCGCGCTGCGCGCGCTGCTCGGCCTCGCGGCGGACGCGCTCTTCCTCCTCGGCGCGCTGGCGCTCCTCCTCGGCGGTGAAGGACAGGCGGCCGTCGCGTGCGGCGTCGCCGATCGCGTGCGCGACGATCGCGCACGACTTGATGGCGTCGTCGTTGCCGGGCACGACGAAGTCGATGCCGTCGGGGTCGCAGTTGGTGTCGACCAGCCCGATGATCGGGATGCGCAGGCGCTGGGCCTCGCGCACGGCGATCGCTTCGGTCTTGAGGTCGATGACGAACATCGCGTCCGGGGTGCGCTGCATGTACTTCACGCCGCCGAGGTTGGCGCGCAGCTTCTCGAGGTCGGCCTGAGCGGACAGGCGCTCGCGCGTGGGCAGCAGCGCGAGCTGGCCCTCGGTCTCGTAGCGCTCGAGGTCGTGCAGGCGGCGGATGCGCTGGTTGATCGTCTGGAAGTTCGTCAGCAGGCCGCCGAGCCAGCGGTGGTTGACGTAGGGCATGCCGGCCGCCTCGGCGACGTCCTTGACGGCGTCGCGGGCCTGCTTCTTGGTGCCGACGAACAGCACGATGCCGCCGCGGCGCGCCAGCTCTCCGGCGAACTGGCGGGCCTGCTCGAGCAGGCGCTGGGTCTGCAGCAGGTCGATGATGTAGATGCCGCCGCGCTCACCGTGGATGAAGCGGCGCATCTTGGGGTTCCAGCGACGGGTCTGGTGGCCGAAATGGACGCCGGCCTCCAGCAGCTCTCTGATCCCGACTTCTTCGGGCATGGGGTGACTCCCTTTGTGGCGTGTGGTGCTGTTCCCGCGGCGGCGCTTTGAGCGAGACCCGAGCCTTGTGACCCGGGCAGGGCCGCCCGCGCTGGGTTCCGCGGGGTCGAAGAAACGATTGCCCCTGATTGTACGCAAGAGATTCGATGCTCCTGCGTTAGGTGCATTGCGGGCCGGCCCTCCCTTCCCCTACCTCCGGTGGTCCGGTCCGCGCTAGGAGGCAGCGGGGCGGCCAAGGACGCGGTCGTCCCGCCGCCTACTACCCTGCCTGTGTGACCGACCTGGCAGGGAGCTTCGGGAGTGCTGCCGACGCCTACGAGCGCGGCCGGCCGCGCTACGAGGACCATGTGATCGCGCTCGTCGGCGAGATCGCCGGGCCGCGGATCCTCGACGTCGGCGCCGGGACCGGGCGGATGTCCGGGCCGCTCGTGCAGGCCGGTTACGACGTCGTGGCGGTCGAGCCGCTCGATGAGATGCGTGCGATCCTCTCCGGGAACATCGGCGCCGAGCGGGCGCTCGCCGGCCGCGCGGAAGCGCTGCCGGTCGACGAGGCGTCCGTCGACGGCGCCGTGTCCAGCGATGCATGGCATTGGTTCGACTGCGCCAGAGCCGCGGACGAGCTCGCGCGCGTCGTGCGCGCGGGGGGCGGCGTGGTCGTGTGCACCACGTATCCCGCGTGGGCGAAGGACCCCGACGACGCGCCGGACTGGTGGCTGGACCTGCGGGCCGTCCACGCGGCGCTGCCGAAGGCCGACCACCCGGCCGTCGTGCGCGGCTGGCGGCGGCCGGACTGCTTCGACGGCCATCCGGCGTTCGCCGACGTCGAGACGCGCAGCGTCCCGTTCGTGGACCACACCGACCGCGAGGGCATCGTCGCCCACTGGGCGTCCATGTCGTTCGTCGCCGCGCTCCCGGCGCAGCAGCGCACGCTGTTCCTGACCGAGCTTGACGCGATGCTTGCGCGGCGCGGGATCGAGGACGTCGACATCCCCTATCGCGCCGAGCTGTGGATCACTCGGCGGCTGCCAGACGCAGCGCCTGCGTCAGATCGGCGGGCAGCGGCGAGCTGACGTCGATCCGCGCGCCGGTGACGGGGTGGTCGAAGGCGAGCCGAGCCGCGTGCAGGAACTGGCGCTCGAGGCCGAGCCGCCCGGCCGTCCCGTATTCGGGGTCGCCGACGACCGGGTGGTCGATCGCGCGCAGGTGCGCGCGGATCTGGTGGGTGCGGCCGGTCTGCAGGCGCACGCGCAGCAGCGTCGTGCGCGGCAGCGCCCGCTCGATCTCGAAGTGGGTGATCGCCGCGCGCGGGTCGTCGGTGTCGGTCGACATGCGCGTGCGCACGCGGCGGTCGCGGCCCAGCGACGCATCGATCGTGCCGGTGCGCGCCGGCGGTCGGCCCTCGACGAGCGCCAGGTA
>DATBKW010000293.1:0-12371 GCA_036555665.1 Solirubrobacteraceae bacterium
TGGGCCTGCGCGGCCGCGTGGCCGCGTTCCTGCTCGAGAACCTGCCGCTGCGGGTGCTCTATCCGGGCGTGCCGGTGGTCACGATCTCGGAGTCCTCGCGCGAGGACCTCCTTGCGCTCGGCATCGAGCGCGACCGCATCCACGTCGTCTACTGCGGTCTGGACGCGGGGGCGCTCGCCCCGGGCCCGGAGGCGCCCGAGCCGACGCTGATCTATCTCGGCCGGCTCAAGCAGTACAAGCGCATCGAGCTGCTGCTCGACGTCGTCGACGCGATCCCCGATGCACACCTGGACCTGGCCGGCGACGGCGACCACCGCGCCGCGCTCGAGGCCGAGGTCGACCGGCGCGGCCTGCGCGATCGCGTCACCTTCCACGGGCACGTCGGCGAGCAGGCCAAGTCGGCATTGCTGGCGCGTGCGTGGGTCGCACTGACGGCGTCGTCGGCCGAGGGCTGGTGCCTGACCGTGCTCGAGGCCGGCGCGTGCGGGACGCCGACGGCCGCGATGCGCGTCGGCGGCCTGGGCGAGGCGATCGTCGACGGGCAGACCGGCGTACTCGCCGACGATCCGGCCGAGCTCATCGAGCGTGTGCGCGAGCTGCTGGACCAGCCCGAGCGGCGAGCCACGCTCGGTGAGGGCGCCCTGTACCGGGCGCGCGCCTTCACATGGGATGCATCGGCGCAGGGCACGCTGGCAGTCATGGACGCGGCCACGAGAGCCGAGCGCCCGCGCCTGCGCGAAGCGCTCGCGCGCTCGGAATCGGGCAAGGCGGCCGGCCTGGCCGCCGCCACGCTGGGCAACAACGCGATCCAGCTCATCTTCACCGTCGTCTTCACCCGCCTGCTCGGACAGAGCGGCTACGGGACGCTGGCAGCGCTGATCTCGGCGTTCCTGATCCTGCTCGTGGCCGGCCAGTCGGTGCAGCTCGCCGCAGCGCGCGAGGCCGCGCTCGATCGCCTCGGTCACCCCGAGGTCCTGCGCGCCACGTTGCGCGCGTGGACACTGCGCCTGCTCGTCGCGTTGGTGGCGGTGATCGCCGCCTCGGTGCTGCTCCGCGAGCAGCTCGCGGCGCTGATCGGCGTCGACGACGTGCCGTGGGCGGCCGCGGCGATCCCGCCGACCGGAGTGCTGTGGATGCTGCTCTCCCTGCAGCGCGGCGCGCTGCAGGGGCTGCAGCACTACCGCCCCGTCGGCATCTCGATCGTCGCCGAAGGGGCCGGGCGTCTCGTCTGCGGCCTCGTGCTGGTCGGCGTCGGGCTGGACGTGACCGGCGCGCTGCTGGGCACGCCACTGGCCTTCATCATCGTGGCGCTGTGGCTCGAGCGCGAGCTGATCCGCGTCGTGGGGCCGGTGAAGCCCGTCGGCGAGCCGCTGCGCACCCTGCGCTCGCTGATCGGCGACGGCTGGGTGCCGATCATCGGCCTGTTCCTGCTGGCCTCGCTGCAGAACATCGACGTGATCGTGGCCAAGCATCAGCTCGGCGCCGATGCGGCCGGCTCCTACGCGGCGGCGGCGGTCGCGGCCAAGGCGGTGGTGTGGGTGGCGATCGGGATCGGCCTGCACCTCCTGCCCGAGGCGACGCGCCGCGCCGCCGCCGGACTGGACCCACGGCCGGTGCTGTTGCGCGCGCTGGCGATCCTCGCGGTCATCGCCACGCCGGCGCTGATCATCTTCGCGGTGGCGCCGAAGCTGCTGCTGCGCCTGGCCTTCGGGCCGGGCTTCACCGACGCCGCTGACGCGCTGCTGATCCTCGGCGCCGCGATGACCCTTCTCGCCGTCGCCTATCTCACCGTGCAGTACATGATCGCGCTGGGCGAATCGCGCTTCCTGTGGGTGCTCGGGTTGGTGGCGATCGCCGAGCCCTTCCTGCTCCTGGCGGGTGAGGAAGGGATCGTGGCCTTCGCGTCGATCGTGTTCGGCGTGCAGTGCGTTGCCGCCTCGTCGGTGCTGGCCCTCGGGCTGACCGCCCGGCGCCGGCGACGGCGGGCGGCGGCCGCGTCTTGACCGGGTTCGACGACGCGTGGGCCCTCGCCCGCGACGTCGAGGGCTGGCTGACCGAGGCGCAGGCGCGGCGCCTGTTCGCGGCCGGCGCGCACGTGGCCCCCGACGGCCGGGTCGTCGAGATCGGCTCGTTCCGCGGCCGCTCGGCGATCGTGCTCGCCGGCGCGGGCGTCGCGGTCGTGTGCATCGACCCGCACGCCGGCTCGGACCGCGGACCGCAGGAGATCGCGGCCGATGCCGACCGCGGCGCAGACGACGCGCGCGCCTTCGCGGAGAACCTCGCGCGCGCCGGGGTCGCCCGCCGCGTTCGCCACGTGCGGGCGTTCTCGCGCGACGCGCTCGCGGACGTGCCCGGATCGCTCGACGTGCTGTTCGTCGACGGCGCCCACCGCTTCGGCCCGGCGCGCGCAGACCTCGTGAGCTGGGGCGATCGCGTTGGGTACGGCGGGCGGATGCTCGTGCACGACGCGTGGTCATCGGTCGGCGTGACCTTCGCGCTGCTGTCCACGACAGTGTTCTCGCGTCGCTGGCGGTACGCCGGGCGCGAGGGATCGTTGGCGGAGTTCGTCCGCGAGGACGTCGCGATCGCGGGCAACGCCGCGCGCCAGCTGCACGAGCTCGGGTGGTTCGCGCGCAACCTCGTCGTCAAGGCGCTGATCGTGGCGCGGGTGCGGCGTGGGCCGTGGCCGTATTGAAGTCGTCCGTGTTGCGTCGGCGGCGCTGCTCGGCGTAGGGCAGTGAGGGAAGCGGGTTCGTTCGGGGCGGTCGCGCGAGCTTTGGTCGTTAGTGTGGCCAGGAGCCACAAAAGTCACCAAAGCGCGAGGGCGGCGGGGGGCGAAGTGCGCGACCGCCCGCGGCCGACCCACCCTCCCTCACTGCCCAAGAGCGCCGCGCGGCGCCGCCAACGCAAAGCGGACGACCCCCCTGCCATCCTCCCCCGCCGTGCTCGCCCGCGCCGCCATCTCTCTTCGCCTGCGCGCGCTGGACCTCGGCGACCGCGCCCTCGGCCGCGCCGACCGGCTCGTGCCCCCGCGACGGCTGCGCGGCTTCACGGGCGACACCGACTTCCTCGCGACCGGCACGGAGCTGCTGGGCCTGATGCGCGAGCACGGCGGCCTGCGGCCCGAGAGCCGTGTCCTCGACGTCGGGTGCGGGATCGGCCGCGTCGCGCGCACGCTGGTCGATGTCCTCGATCCGACCGTCGGCGGCGCCTACGTCGGCTTCGATCCGGTTGCGGAGGCGATCGCCTGGTGCGCCGAGCGCTACCCGCAGCCCTTCCGCTTCGTCCACGCCGACCTGCGCAACGACCTCTACAACCCCGGCGGCGCGGTCGCCGCCACCGAGTACCGCTTCCCGGTCGCCGACTCCTGGGCCACGCTCGTCGTCGCGACGTCGGTGTTCACGCACCTCGATCGCGCCGAGAGCGAGCACTACCTCGCCGAGGTCGCCCGCGCGCTGGCGCGCGGCGGGGTCGCGCTCCTGACCTTCTTCCTGCTCGACGACGACTCGCGCGCCGCGCTTGCGGCCGGTCGCGCCCGCCAGGCCTTCGGCGGCGCCGCCGCCGTGGCGCACGACCGCACGGCGATCCTCGACGCGATCGGGCAGGCGGAGGTCCACGAGGGCGGGTGGCGCGGCGGCCCGGGCCTCAGCTACCAGGATCTCGTGGTCGTCCGCGCGCCGGGCTGAGTGTCCGCCACAGCGCGAAGCCCAGCGCCCACAGCGCGGCGACGACCAACCAGTGCTCGGCGATCCGCTTGACGGCGTAGTCGGTCTGGAAGCCTTTGGCCGGCAGACCGACGACCAGGTGCGCGATCGGTGCGGCGACAAGCAGCAGCGCGCCCGCTGAGAGCGCAAGCGCGCGCGCCGGGATGCCGCGCCAGAGCACCAGGAAGGTCAGCGGCCCGAGGACCGCGCCCGCGCGCAGCGCGAAGACGAAGCCCAGGACGAGCACTGCGGCCGCGCCGGCGGCGAGCGCCGGGCCGAGAGGAAGGCGGCGCGCCCGCACGTCCGGCAGCATCGCCAGGCTCGCCGCCACGACGCGCGGCCGCCGCGCCAACAGCAGCACGAGCATCGCCAGGCATGCGACGAGCGAGATGACGTCGGCGATCGCCAGCACGCGATTGGGCGCGAACGCGAACGACACGTGCGTGCAGCCGCGATCCACCGGCCACGCGTTGGCGAAGCCCTGTAGCGGAACCGGCTTGCCCAGCGAGCGCCCGTCGCACTTCGCCCGCCAGCCCGCGTTGTAGGACTCGCCGAGCACGAGCCAGCTCGGACCGTCGACCGCGACGCGCACGCCGTCGCGCGTGCCGCGCCCGTCGCGGCCCGGATCGAGGACGCGGCCCCCGCCCGCCGGCGCCGCGCCCGAGCCCGCCGGCGCCGGCGACGCCAGGCGCACGTGATCAAGCCGCCACGGGGCGGCGTCCGCGCGGACGGCCAGCGGCCCTGCCGGCAGCGCCACGGGCGCCCCGCAGGCCGCCGCGCGCAGCGGGCGCCCGGCGTCGAGCGCCTCGATCGTTCCCGCCACGCGAAGGCGGACCGTCCTCCCGCCGAGATGCAACGACGCGCCGTCGGCGCAGCCCACGCGCAGCGCCCCGCGCCGCGCCGCGCGGGCGCGCGGGACGCCGGAGCCGGTCACCTCCCCCACGCCGACCGCGCGGCGCTGGGCGACGGTGCCCGGGGTGCCCGGCGGGAAGGCCGCGTCGAGGACCTCGATGCGCACCGTGCGCGCGCGCAGCGGCCGCGGCAGCGCCACGGTCCCGTCCGCGTCGACGGGCAGCGGCGCGCCCGCGCGGCCGTCGGCCACGACCCGCACGCGCGTCGGGAAGCGCACGCGGACGGCGGGGCGCTCGAGGCGCAGCGTCCGGATCGTCCGCGGCGTGGAGGTGCGCCACTGAAGCCATGCCCCCTGCGAGCGGATCCAGCCGGCGATCCACGCCCGCCGCGGGTCGCCGTCGAAGGCGGAGGACGCGCGGTTGCGGCCGAGGCCCTCGAAGCGCGAGGAGCCGTCGAACTGCGGCCCGCGGGCGCCGACCCAGCCGTCGAGGACGTGGTCGGGCGTCTCGGGCGCCGCGCTGACCCAGGCGTCCGCGCGCCACGCCCGCGCCGCGGGCGGCGCCACATCGCGCGCCCACCCGGTCTCGCCGTCCTGCTGGTCGCGCACGAAGCCGCGCGAGCGGTCGCCCGTGACCACGCGCGGATGGTCGGGGTCATCGCCCGTGGTGCGGTCGAAGAGGTAGGTCAGCGCCGAGCGGCGCAGGTCGGCCCCGCGCAGGGCGTTCTCGACGAGCACCGGCGGGCGCAGCGCCTCGCTCGCCCGGATCCCGGGGATGCGCAGCTCGCGGATGCCGCCGGCGCCGCCCTCCCCCTCCGCGGCCTGGACGACGTGCGCGATCTTCACGCTCAGGGCGCGCACGCGGTGCAGGCCGACCGGCAGCCGGTTCCAGCCCGGCCGGACGGCGAAGGTGCGGCCGTTGACGGCGACGCGGTCGACCCGGCCGCGACCGTCGTTGTAGGGCATGAGGTCGATGTGGTCGACGTCGCGCGGCGCCGCGAAGCCGACGTCGAGGTGATGGCGGTCGGTCGCCAGCGCGCGGTCGGCCAGCCAGGCCGTGTGCGGGTCGCCGTCCAGCGCGGCGAACGGGCGGCGCTCGGGGAACTGCGCGAAGCCGGGCGAGAAGTCGGCGCGCAGCGACGTCACGCCGCGCAGGACCGCCACGGTCTGGGCATCGGTGCCGCGGTCCGGAAACGGATCGAGTTGGGCGGCGTCCTCGGAGAAGCTTTCGTTGGCCGGGACGGTCCAGCCGGTGTCGCCCCGCAGCCGGGCCGCCACGAACACGCGCCGGCGGTTGGAGTCCGACACGACGAACGAGGCGCCGCGCGCGGCCTGGGCGCGCAGCGCGGCGGAATCGAGGTCACCCGCGTAGTGCAGCGCGCGGTCGCCGCGCAGCGCACCGAAGGCGGCGAGATCGGCGATCGCCTGCGCCGAGCCGTCGACCACCGTCGCGCCGTCGCGCGGCAGCACGCGCACGATGCCGGCGGTCGGCAGATTCCAGCGCCGCACCTCGGCCAGACGAGCGGCGGGCTCGAGCGTGCCGGCCGCCCCCGGGGCGCTTCGCACCGGCCCGTACTGGCGCGCCGGCGCGCCGACGTCGCGCAGCGCCTGCGCGGCCGACGCGGCGGGCACGGCGCCGCTGCGCGAGCGGTCGTCGTCGGTCCCCTGCAGCACCGCCCCCACGCCCACCAGGTCCAGCAGCGGGCGCAGCTGGCCGGGCAGCGCGCGCTGCTGGCTGACGAGCGCGTCGGTCGTCCACTGCAGGTCGACGGCGCGCAGGTCGGCGAACGGGACGATGAACCGCACCGCAACCGGCCGGTCGGTCAGTGCCGGCAGGATCGGGTCGTAGGTGCCGCCCCAGCGGTAGAAGGCGAAGAGCTGGCCCGGCAGGACCATCGCGCGGCTGCCCTGCGGGAGCGTGCGGTCGAGGTCGCGCGCGGCGTCGGTCCACGCCGCGGGCACGCCGTCGGGGAGACCGAGCTGGCGGTCGAGCCCGACGCCGCGCACGAGCGGCCAGCAGGCGACGGCGACGAGCGCGACGACGATGGCCAGGCCGGCGGTGCGCAGCCCCGGTCGCAGCGCGCCGACGCCGAGCGCGCCCAGGCCCGCGATCCCGAGCGCGACCAGCGGGCCGGCCTTGTAGCTGGTGCGCAGGAAGCGCACCGCCTGGACGTGGTTGTAGGTGAACGTCGCCGCGCGGCGCAGCGGCGTGCCCTCGGGAAAGCCGACGAACATCACGAGCAGCCCGAGCAGGACCAGCGCGAGGAAGAGCGGCGCGTAGCGCGCGCGCCGCGTCCACGCGAACGAGGTCAGGCACAGCGCGGGGATCGCCAGCGTGGCGAGGATCGCCGGCACGAAGCCCAGGTAGACGCCGGCGTTGGCCTGGAAGGACCGCAGGGTGCCCGTGTAGCCCACGCCGATGTAGCTCGTCCAGAACCCCAGCAGCCGCAGCGACTCGGGCATCGACGTCGTGCCCCAGATCGTCCCCGGCTGCTCGGTGTACGGCAGGAAGTCCAGGCCGTAGCGCGCGTGGACCAGTACGGCGGCCACCCACCACAGCGACGCGAGCGCCGCCACGGGTACCAGCCGCAGCGCAAACGCGCCCGCCGCGCGGCCGGCCACCCCGCCCCACCCCAGCTCGTAGAGGACGAGCAGCACCGGGCCCAGCAGCAGCCACGCCGTCACCGCCACGTTGACGCCACCGCCCGTCGAGGCCAGCACGAGGGCGAAGGCAGCGGGCCACCACAGCCCGCGCGGATCGCGCAGCCCGCGGTGCACGCACAGCAGCAGCCACGGCAGCGCCGCGGTGGCCAGCAGCGTGATCGACGTGCGCCCCATATAGGTGACGACGTAGGGGTTGAGCATGTAGAGCAGGCCGCCGGCGACATGGCCGGCTCCGCGTGGGCGGCCGACCAGTGCGTCGAGGAGCCGCACCATCCCCCACGCGCTCAGCGCCAGCAGCGCCCCGATCCACAGCCGATCGACCAGCCACGCCGACACGCCCAGCCGGTCGCCGAGCGCGAAGAACGGCCCCATGGGCCACAGGTAGCCGCCGTACTGCCCGGCGAAGACGTGTCCGAGCGACTCGCTCGGCGTCCACGCGCTGACGACGTCGTGCAGGAACGAGCGCGGCGACACGTGCAGGTCGACCTTCGTCTCGGCCACCACGAGCCCCGGGCGCTGCAGGAGCGCCACGACGAAGCCCAGCGCGCCCAGCGCGAGCGGGATCAGGGTGTCGCGCTGCGGCCACCGCACGGAGGCCGGGAGGCTAGCCTGCCGTCATGACCGCGGAGCCGACCGAGGCAGGCACCGTCGACAGCGCCGGCGCGGCGGACAGCGCGGGCACGGTCGGCAGCGCGGGCGTCGCCTACAGCGCGGGCACCGTCGGCAGCGCCGGGATCGCCTACAGCGCCGCGACCGTCGGCAGCGCCGGCGTCGCGTTCAGCGCGGGCACCGTCGGCAGCGCCGGCGTCGCGTTCAGCGCCGCGACCGTCGGCAGCGCCGGCATCGCGTTCGGCCTCGGCAACGTCGGCTGCTCGGGCTGCGTGGCGTGCGTGGGGTGCGTGAGGTGCGTCGGGTGCGTGGGCTGTGTCGGCTGCGTGGGGCTGCGCGGGGCGGTCGGGCAGATCGGCGGGCGGCGGTAGCCGGTGCGCCGCGCCGCGCTCACGGCGGTGCGCGCCGGGCTGCTGCTGCTCGGGCTCGTGCTCGCCGTCTTCAGCGGCGGCTTCTTCGAGGGCGCGCGGATCGTCGCGGCGATCTGCGCGTGGGCGTTGCTCGCGGTGGCGGTGCTCGCGGTCCCCGGCAGCCCGCTGCCCACGGCCCGCGCGGCGCGCGCGGCGCTGGCCGCGCTGGCCGCGCTCGCGGCCTGGACCTGGATCGCGGCGAGCTGGTCGTCGAGCCCGGCGGGCGCCGACCAGGAGCTCGAGCTCGTGCTGACCTACCTGCCGGCGCTCGCAGCCGGCGCGATCGCGTGGCGCGAGCGGCCCGCCGCGCGGCTCGTCGAGCCGGCGCTGGCGGCCGCTGCGCTGATCGTCATCGGTTACGGGCTGAGCGCGCGGTTGCTGCCGGGCATCGTCCACGTCCAGGACAGCCAGCGGGCCGGCGGCCGGCTCGAGCAGCCGCTGACCTACTGGAACGCCACCGGCGCGCTGGCGGCGATGGGGCTCGTGCTGTGCGCGCGCCTGGCGGGCGACAGGACGCGCCCGCGCGTGCTGCGCATCGCCGCGGCGGCGGCCGCGGCGCCCCTGGGCATGGGCACCTACCTGAGCTTCTCGCGCGGCGCGATCATCTGCATGGTCGCCGGGCTCGCCGCGCTCGTCGCGATGGACCGCGACCGCGCCCAGCTGCGCGCCGCCGCGATCGCGCTGGGCGCCGCCGTGCTGGCGGCCGCAGCGGCGGCCCCGTTCGGCGCCGTGCGCGCGCTGCACGACGCGCACGCCGATGTCGAAGGGCTCGTCGTCTTCGCCCTGCTGCTGGTGGTCGCGGGCGCCGCCGCGCTGCTGCAGGCGCGCGGCGGCGAGCGCGCCGGGCCGCTGCCGATCGGCGCCGCGCCGGCGGTCGCCGTGGTCGCCGTGCTCGCCGTGGTGCCGTACGCGGCGGTCGTCGTCGCCGAGCGCGGCGGCTCGACACGCCAGGCGGCCTTCGGCGCCACCAACGCGCGCCTCTCCGACGTCGGCGGGCACCGCCTGCGCTACTGGCGGGCGGCGATCGACGTGGCCGCCGACCATCCCCTGGCGGGCGCAGGGCCCGGCGCCTTCGCGGTCGAGTGGCTGCGCCGTCGCACGATCGACGAGCGCGTGCGCAACGCGCACTCGCTCGAGCTGCAGACGCTGGCCGACCTCGGCATCGTCGGCCTGGCGCTGCTCGCCGCCGTCCTCGCCGCATGCGCCGTCGCCGCCGCCGGCGCGCTACGCGCCGACCGGGCCCTCGCCGCCGGCCCCGCCGCCGCCGCGCTGACCTGGCTCCTGCACGCCGGCCTGGACTGGGACTGGGAGATGCCCGCGCTCACGCTCGTCGCCGTCGCCCTGGCGGGGCTGCTCCTGTGCCGCGCCGGCGCCGCGGACGGCGCGCGCGAGCTCGCCGACGAGAGCGCGCTCGAGCCGCAGGCTCAGCGCGACCACGACGAGGCAGAAGATCCCGGCCTCGATGAGCGCCTGGGCCTCCGTCCGGCCTGAGCCCCACAGCGCGACCCGGATCACCACCACGGCGGCGGCGGCCGCGAACGTCGGCACGACCGCGCGCGCGAGCAGGTCGCGCGCCCGGACGCCGGGCAGCAGGGCGTGGACGTAGCGGGCGCGCACGCCGAGCTGGACGACGACCGCGGCGCAGCGCCCGACGACGAAGCCCGTCACCCCCGCGACGGCGAGCCCGGGCACGGCGAGCGCGCAGAAGGCCACGGCCGCGACGACGGCCTCGACGGCCGGGGGCCGCGTGCGCTCGTGCGCGCGGTAGAACGAGAACCAGTTGAAGCCGAACTGGCCGAGTGCCGCGGCCACAGCCAGCCCCTGGATGAGCGGCCTGGCCGGCCGCCAGGCGTCGCCGACCACGTACTCGATGAGATCGTCGGCGAAGAGCACGGCCGCCGCGCACGCCGGCAACACCCACAGCAGGGTCGCCCGGTTGGAGCGCACGAACAGCTCCTCGAGCGAGCGCGTACGCCCGCGGATCGCGCAGATCGCCGGATAGATCGTGCTCGTGACGATCTGGTCGGCCCGATCGATGTACCGCGACAGCGTCGCGGCGAGCGTGACGAAGCCGACCCACTTGATGCCGCGGGCGATGTCGAAGGCGAGGATCTGGCCCTGCGCCACGACGAGCGCGGCGAGCAGCGCGACGAAGACCGGCACCGAGAAGCGCAGGTAGCGGGCCGCCACCGCGCGGTCATAGCGCAGGCCCAGCGGGTACGGCGACGCGGCGAGCGCGGCGGCGATCCCGGCCAGGTTTCCCGCCGCGGGGCCGATGATGAGGCTCCAGACGCCGACGCCCGCGGCGGCCAGCGGCACGGTCACGACGAAGGTCACGACCGGCACGACCGCCTGCAGCGCGCGCTGGCGCACGTAGTCCATGCGCCGGAAGAAGATCCACGCCGGCGACTGCAGGGCGAAGGCGAGCGGCAGGTAAGCGGTGGCGGCCGTCAGCGCGAGCAGCCGCTCGTCGTCGTAGACGGCCGCGACGACCGGCGCGGACGCGAGAAGGACCAGCGCGAATCCGGCCGACAGCAGCAGCTCGAGCGTGAAGGCGTGCTGGAACTCGGCCTCCTGGTCGGCGGCGTCCTGGGCCACGAACGCCTCGTCGATGCCGACGCGCTTCAAGGCGATGATCGTCAGCGCGGTGACGCTGACGATGCCGTAGAGCCCGATCGACTCGGGCCCCAGCAGGCGCGTGACGATCAGCCCCTGCACGAGGACGAGCACGTCGATGAGCGTCAGCAGCGAGGCGTTGACCAGCGTGCCGCGGACGACGCGCTCGCGCAGGCGCTCCCGCGGGAAGTCCAGCCGGTCGCTCACGCGCGCCTCCGCAGCAGCGCGTCGAGGGCGACGGCGGCGAGCACGACGATCGACGGCTCCGCCGCGAAGCGAAAGCGCGTCGACCCGTAGGTCAGCAGCGCGGTCAGCGTCACCATGACCACCGGGACGAGCAGGATCGCCAGCGGCTGCCCGCGGCGGTGCAGCAGCCAGCCGCCGGCGGCCGCGAACGGGGCCAGCACCCAGAACATCCACACGCCCAGGTGCTCTGAGCGCGGCGGGCGGCCCTCGCTGGACTCGTAGACGCGCATCTGAGCGGGGCGGAAGACGTCGTAGAGGCGCCCCAGGCGCGCGGCAAGGACGAGCGGCACGCGCCCGGCGTGGTCGCGCATGTACGCCCATCCGCGGCGGCGGTACTCGGAGGATTGCTGCGCCTCGTCGCCCGGCGGGCGCCTGCCGTAGCAGGGGAAGTCCCACAGCCCGATGATCGGCCCGTAGTAGGTCTGGCGGCAGTTGGCGCCGACCCAGACGCCCTCGCTGTTGGTCGAGATCAGGACCGGCGACTTGAACGTCGTCAGGTTGCGGACCGTCCACGGCGCGAGCACCACGGCGAACGCCGCGACGAGCGCGCCGATGTGCTCGATCCGCGCGCGGCCCGGCAGCGGGCCGCGCGCGAGCAGCGCGATCGCCAGCAGCGGCACGAGGAGCAGCGCCTCGCCGCGGGTCAGCGCGGCCAGGCCGATGAGCGCGCCGAGCACCGCCGCGCGGCGCCACGTGCGTGCGTCGTAGTAGGCGTAGGCGGCGAGCAGGACGGCCACCACGAACACGCCGTACAGCGACTCGCTCATCAGCGAGCCGTCGACCAGCCACAGCAGCGGGTAGACGGCCGCGACCGTGGCGGCGATCAGCCCCGCGCGGTCGCCGGCGACGCGGCGCCCGAGGAGCCCGATGAGCACCACGGTCGCGGTCCCCACGAGGCCGAGCAGCAGCTTCTGCGACAGGAAGCCGTCGGCGCCGAAGAGATCGAAGAACGCCACCAGGACGATGAACAGCGGCGGGTGCTCCGCGGTCGGCACGTCCTCGAAGATCCGTCGGAAGCCCTCGCCGTGGGCCAGGTGCCCGCCCTCGAGATGGAAGGTCAGGGCGTCGCCGATGACGGGGTAGTCGTGGTGATAGAGCGTGGCGCCCGTGCGGATCGCCAGCGCCGCAAGCGCGACGATCGCGAGCCGCCCGCGGAAGCTGGCCGGTAGCGCCACGCGCGCAAGCCTACGGCCGCGTCCAGCGTAAGCTGCCCGCAGCGTGACCCGCCAGGCCACTCCCGATGCCGTCGCGCCGCCGCCCGGCAACCCGCGC
>DATBKW010000294.1:0-7058 GCA_036555665.1 Solirubrobacteraceae bacterium
ATCATCTTCGCCAGCGCCGCCACCGCCGCCGCGGCCTTACCCTCCTGATTGAGGCCCAGCACCGCGTTCACAAGCGTCAACAACAAAATCGCGATCCCGGTCCCCGGCTGCTTGACCGGATAGATCGAGATCACCCCAGCGGCCAACAGGACGATCTGCATCGGATCCTGGTACTGGCGCAGGAACGCGTGCAGGCGCGACTCGCCCTTGGCCTCCGCAAAGCGGTTCGGTCCATAGCGCTCGAGGCGCGCGGCCGCCTCGCCGCTGGTCAGCCCGCGCTCGGGCTCGACCTGCAGCTCCCGCGCCGCGTCCTCGCCGCTGAGCGAGTGCCAGACGGGAGCGTCGGTCGTCGGGGTGGGGGCCGCTTCGGTCGTCGCCATTGGTGGTCAGTCTCCGCGCTGGCAGACGTGCGCGTCAAACTGCGGACGGTGACGATCATCCCGCGATGGGAGTGGCGGACCTTCGGCGAGCGCTTCGGCGCGGCGGAGGAGCGCTTCGCGTCGCTGTCACCCGAACGCGCCCAGGACAGCGACGACCTGTATCTGCTCTCCCGCCACAGCGACGCCTCGGTCAAGGTTCGCGGCGGGGTCATGGACGTCAAGCGGCTGCAGTCCGTCGACGACGACGGGCTCGAGCAGTGGATGCCGGTGCTGAAGGCCGCGTTCCCGCTCAGCGACGCCGACCTCCAGCTCGTGCTCGATGCGCTCGGGGTGGCCGTCGCGCCGCCGGCCGGTACCGCCGGCTCGCTCGAGGAGCTCGTCGACGTCCTGGCCGAAAGCAACGCCGACCTGACGGCGCTCATGGTCCACAAGCGGCGCGAGCACTACACGATCGGCGGCGCGATGGCCGAGGTCAGCGTGATGCGCACCGACGCGGGCTCGACGCGCACGATCGCGGTCGAGTCCGAGGACCCCGCTCGCGTGACCGCGGCCGTCGCCGAACTCGGCCTCGGCTCGCGGCGCAACGTCAACGTCGCCAGTGGGCTGAAGGCGCTCGCCGGCTTCGGTGCGCGCCGTTACGCCGTCATCGACGTCGGCACGAACTCGATCAAGTTCCACATCGGCGAGCGCGGCGCCGACGGCGCGTGGCGGACGATCGTCGACCGCGCCGAGGTCACCCGGCTCGGCGAAGGCCTCGATGACACCGGCCGGCTCGGCGCGGCCCCCATGCAGCGCAGCGTCGAGGCGATCGCCGCCATGGCCGACGAGGCGCGCCGCAGCGAGGCGGAGGCGATCGCGGCGGTGGGAACCGCAGGGCTGCGGATCGCAGCCAACGCCGCGGAGTTCGTCGAGGCCGTGCGGGCGCGCTGCGGCGTGCAGGTCGAGGTCATTCCGGGCGAGGAGGAGGCCCGCCTCGCCTATCGCGCGGCCACGGCCGGGCTGGGGCGCTCGGCGGGGGCGATCGTCGTCTTCGACACCGGCGGCGGCAGCTCGCAGTTCACCTTCAGCCACGGCGACAACATCGACGAGCAGTTCAGCGTGAACGTCGGCGCGGTGCGCTACACCGAGCGCTACGGCCTCGACGGCGTCGTCTCCGAGGACACCGTGGCCGCGGCGCGCGCGGCGATCGCCGGCGATCTTGCGCGCCTGGACGGCCGGGGCACGCCCGACATGATCGTCGGGATGGGTGGCGCCAACACGAACCTCGCCGCCGTCAAGCACGAGCTGGCCGCCTACGACCCCGACGTCGTCCAGGGCACGGTGCTCGACTGCGACGAGATCGACCGCCAGATCGAGCTCTACCGCAGCCGCACCGCCGACCAGCGCCGCGAGATCGTCGGGCTGCAGCCTGCCCGCGCCGAGGTCATCCTCGCCGGCGCCTGCATCGTGCGCACGGTCCTGGCCACGCTCGGGCGCGACTCGCTGACGGTCAGCGATCGCGCCCTGCGCCACGGGGTGCTCGTCGAGCGCTTCGGCCGCTAGCCGGCCGCCTGCAGCGCGCGCCACACGCGCTCGCCGTTGGCGGGCATGTCGACGTGGCGCACGCCGAACGGCGCGAGGGCGTCGACGACGGCGTTGTGGACCGCCGGTGTCGCGCCGATCGTGCCGGCCTCGCCGATGCCCTTGGCGCCCAGCGGGTTCAGCGGCGTGGGGGTCTGCATCTCGTGCAGCTCGAACGACGGCAGCTCCGCCGCGGTCGGGAAGCAGTAGCCGACGAAGCTCGCCGAGAGCGGGTTGCCCGACTCGTCGTAGACGAGCTCCTCGAAGAGCGCCTGCGCGATCCCGGTGGCGATGCCGCCGTGGACCTGGCCCTCGGCGATCGTGGGGCTGATGATGAACCCGGCGTCGTCCACCGCCACGAAGCGCAGCACCTCGACCGCGCCGGTCTCGGTGTCGACCTCGACGACCGCGAGGTGCGCGCCGAACGGGAAGCTGCCCGCGTCGGCCTTGTAGTCCTGCTCGACGTGAAGCTCGGCCAGCCGCCCGTCGTCGGCGAGGTGGCCCGCGAGCTCGGGCCAGCCCAGCGCCGGGCGGGGCGCGCCGGCGACGTGGAAGCGGCCGGCGTCGCCGTCGAGGACGATGTCCTCTGGCGCGGCCTCCAGCAGGTCGGCGGCCAGGCGCTTGGCGCGCTCGGCGACCTCGGTCGCGGCCTGGCCGGCCGCCACGCCGCCGATCTGCGTCGACTTGGAGCCGTAGGTGCCGCCGCCCCGCGCGACCTCGTCGGTGTCGCCCTTGAGGACGCGCACGGACTCCAACGGCATGCCGAGGCGCTCGGCGACGATCGTCGCGAAGGTCGTCTCGTGGCCTTGGCCGTGCGAGAACGAGCCCGTCCGCAGGATCGCCTCGCCCGCGGGCGTTATCTCAACCGCCCCGAACTCCGGCTCGGCGATCCCGTTGGTGACCTCCACGTACGCGCTGAGGCCGATACCGAGCTGGCGCGCGGCGCCGGCCTCGCGGCGCCGGCGCTGCTCGTCGCGCAGCGCGTCGTAGCCCGCGCCCGCGAGGAGCAGGTCGAGGGCGCGCTCGTAGTCGCCAGTGTCGTAGGTGGCGCCGGAAGCGGTCGTGAAGGGGAAGGCGTCGGGCGCGATGAAGTTGCGCCGCCGCACCTGCGCCGGGTCCATCCCGATCTCGGCGGCGAACATGTCGATCGCGCGCTCGATCGCCTGCGTGGCCTCGGGCCGGCCCGCGCCGCGGAAAGCCCCGATCGGCGTCGTGTTGGTCGCCACCGCGGTGACGTCGAGCTCGATCGCCGGGATGCGATAGACGCCGCTGGCCATCATCGCGGTGAGGTGGGGCAGGAACGAGCCGATGCCGGGGTACGCGCCCGCGTCCTGCAGGATGGCCAGGCGATAGGCGAGCACCTCGCCGTCGCGGCTGCCCCCGATCGTGAAGTCGAGGATCTGCCCCCGGCCGTGGTACATCGCGACCATGTTCTCGCTGCGGGTCTCCGTCCAGCGCACGGGCCGGCCGAGCTCGCGCGCCAGCCAGGCGACGAGCACGTCCTCGGTCGACAGGCCCTTCGCGCCGAAGCCGCCGCCGACGTCCGGCGCGACCACGCGCACGTCCGAGGGCTCGAGGCCGAGCATGCCGGCCAGGCCGTCGCGGTCCTGGTGCGGCGTCTGGGTCGACAGCCACGCGGTCAGGCGGCCGTCCTCGCCGACCGCGGCGACCGTGGAGCGCGGCTCGAGCGGACTGGGGGCCATCCGCTGGCTGACCATCGTCCCCGACACCACGGCTTCGCACTTCTCGAACAGCGCGCCGTCGGGGCCGCCCTCGGGCGCCATGCGCACGCAGACGTTCGTGCCGACCTCGCCGAACAGAACGACCTCGTCGCGCGCGGCCGCGCGGGGGTCGGTCACCACCGGCAGCGGGTCGTAGTCCACGACCACGAGCTCGGCCGCGTCGGCGCCCGCGGCCGCGTCGTCGGTCACCACGGCCGCGACGATCTCGCCGATGAAACGGACCACGTCGCCCGCGAGCGGCGGCCGCTGCATGCGCTCGTCGACGCCGAGGAAGGGCGGCAGCGGGAGCGTCGCGAGGTCGACTTCGGCGGCGGTGAACACACGCACCCCCGGCAGCGCACGCGCGGCGTCCGCGTCGATCCCGGTGATGCGCGCGTGCGCGATCTCCGAGCGCACGAACGTGACGGTGGCCTCGCCCGGCTGGTGCAGGCCGTCGACGAAGTGGCCCCGGCCGGTCAGAAACCGCCGGTCCTCCAGCCGCCGGACGCGCTGCCCGATGACGTTGGCCACGGCGCGAGAGTCTCGCACCAGCGTCAAGCGCCGGGGGCCGGTACCGTCGTCACGTGGCCGACGACGACGCCGAGGTGCTCGAACTCGCCGGGCGCGAGGTGCGGATCACCTCTCCGGGCAAGGTCCTCTTCGCCGAGCGCGGCGAGACCAAGCTCGACCTCGTGCGCTACTACGCCGCGGTGGCCGAGCCGCTCATGCGCACGATGGGCGGCCGGCCGGTGCTCATGCAGCGCTTCCCGCAGGGCGCCGCGGGCAAGTCGTTCTTCCAGAAGCGCGTACCCGAGAGCGCTCCGGAGTGGCTTGTGACCACGACCGTCCAGACCGTCAACGGCACGCCGTCGCGTGCGCTGGTGGCCGCCGACGTCGCCCACGTCGCCTGGGCGGTGAACCTCGCGTGCCTGGGCTTCCACGTCTGGCCCTACCGCGCCGAGGACCCCGACCACACCGACGAGCTGCGACTGGACCTCGATCCCCAGCCGGGCACGAGCTTCCCCGAGGCGCGCGCGGCCGCCTGGGAGCTCAAGGCGCTGCTCGACGAGCTCGGCATCGCCGGCTTGCCCAAGACGACGGGCAACCGCGGGCTGCACATCTACGTCCGATTGCAGCCGCGCTGGGACTCCTACGCGGTCCGCGCGGCCGCCGTGGCCGCGGCGCGCGAGCTCGAACGCCGGCGCCCGGACATCCTCACCGCCGCGTGGTGGAAGGAGGAGCGCGGCGAGCGGATCTTCGTCGACTACAACCAGAACGCCCCGCACAAGACCGTCTTCGGCGCGTGGTCGGTGCGCGCGCGCAAGGGCGCGCAGGTCTCGACGCCGGTCGCCTGGGAAGAGCTCGATGACGTCCACCCCGACGAGCTGACCGTCGCCACCGTACCCGGGCGGCTGGAGCGCGACGGCGATCCGTGGGCGGCGATCAACGACGAGCCGCAGTCGCTCGAGCCGCTGCTCGCGCTCCACGAGCGCGACCGCGAGAATGGTCTGCTCGACGCGCCGTGGCCGCCGGTCTACCCCAAGCAGCCCAACGAGCCGCCGCGCGTCGCGCCGAGCCGGGCGCGTCGCGAGGAGCCAACCGAGGAGGAGAGATGACCGCAACCGCTGTCGACGTCCCGTCCAAGGAGGAGCTGCTCGAACGCGCCGAGGCGCTGAAGCCGCTGCTGGTGCGCAACGCGGCCGAGGCCGAGGAGACGCGCCGGATCCCGGAGGAGAACATCGCCGCGGTGAGGGAGGCGGGGCTGTTCAAGCTCATGGTGCCGCGGCGCTTCGGCGGCTACCAGGTGTCCTTCGACACCAAGCTCGCCGTGTCGGCCAAGCTGGGCGAGGCCTGCGGGTCGACGGCATGGGTCGTGACGCTGACCAACGTCTGCTCCTGGATGGGCGGGCTCTGCAACGACCGCACGCAGCAGGACATCTGGGGCGCGAACCCGGACGCGCGCATCTGCGGCGTGCTGGCGCCGACCAGCGAGACGCGCCGCGCGGACGGCGGCCTGCGCGTGAGCGGACGGTGGGGCTACGCGTCGGGGTGCCTGCACTCCGAGTGGGCCGTGCTCGGCCTCCCGGTCGTCGATGACGCGGGCGAGCCGATCGATCAGGGCCTCGCGCTGATCCCGATGAGCGACCTGGCCATCGAGGACACCTGGTTCGTGGCCGGCATGAAGGGCACCGGCTCGAACACGCTGGTCGCCGAGGACGTCTTCGTGCCCGACCACCGCATCGTCTCGGTCCCGGCCGCGATCAACAACCGGTACCCGACCGAGCACGGCGACGAGGTCCTCTATCGCGCCTCGTTCATCCCCGTCCTCGCGCTCGTGCTGGCGGGCCCGCAGGTCGGGATGGCGCGGGCGGCGGTGAATCTCGTGATCGAGAAGGCGCCCAGGCGGCAGATCGCTTACACGATCTTCACGCGCCAGACGGACTCGGCGGCCTTCCAGCTGCAGGTCTCCGACGCCGCGATGCTGGCCGATACGGCGGCCCTGCACGTGGAGCGCGCGGCGCGCGACATCGACGAGACCGCGGCGCGTGGCGAGGCGATGGACTACGTCACACGCGCGCGCGTGCGCGCGGACACGGGCTGGGCGATCCGCAAGGCGCGCGAGGCGATCGACACCGCCATCTCGGCCAACGGCGCCTCGAGCTTCGCCGACGTCAGCCCCCTGCAGCGCCTGTGGCGCGACGCGAACACGGCCGGCCGCCACGCGGTCGTCCTGCCGTCGGTCAACCAGGAGGTCTACGGCAAGGCGCTGCTCGGCATCCCGTACGAAGACAACATCACCCCGCTGATCTGATGAGCGCGCACGTGATCAACCCCGTCATGCACCACGTCAACCTCAAGACGGTCCGCCTGCAGGCGATGATCGACTGGTACGCGACCGTCATCGGGATGACGGTCAACCACCAGTACGAGGGCGGCGCGTGGCTGACCAACGACGCGGCCAACCACAGGCTCGCGCTTCTGACCGTTCCCGGCCTCGCCGACGACCCCGACAAGATCCGCCACACGGGCCTGCATCACACGGCGTTCGAGTACGCCTCGATGGACGCCCTGCTCGACACCTACGAACGCCTGAAGGACGAGGGCATCGTCCCGCACGGGTGCCTGGACCACGGGATGACGACGTCGTTCTACTACCCAGATCCCGACGGCAACAGCGTCGAGCTGCAGTGCGACAACTTCGGCGGCGACTGGGCGCAATCCAGCGAGTGGATGCGCACCGCGCCCGAGTTCGCGGCCGACCCGATCGGCAAGCCCGTCGACCCCGACCAGCTCCTCGCGGCACGCCGCGAAGGGCTCTCCCCGGAGGAGATCCACCGCCGCGCCTACGCGGGCGAGTACGCGCCGGAGGCCCCGCTGGACCTGCGCCTGCCCTGAC
>DATBKW010000295.1:0-3751 GCA_036555665.1 Solirubrobacteraceae bacterium
GGCCGGTGTAGTTGAAAGCGGGCGCTCGCCCGCTTTTTTGTTGTCAGGAAGGAGGGAGTGCGATGAGCAGCCTGCAGGCCGACATCGAGGCGCGCCTTGCGCAGGCGGCGCCGGACGTCGAGGTGCTGCTCGCCGAGGTCGTCGGCGGCCACACCCTCCGCCTGTTCATCGACCACCCCGAGGGCGTTTCGCTGGATCTCTGCGAGCGCGTCACCCATCTGCTGCCCGACGTCCGCGAGCACTACGCGCTGGAGGTGTCCTCGCCCGGCGGCACGCGCCCGCTGACCAAGCCCGATCACTTCCATCGCTTCCTGGGCCGGCGCGCCCGCGTCCGCATCCGCGAGGCGCGCGACGGCCATACGTCCTTCACGGGCGAGCTCGTCGGCGCCACGGAGGCGGAGGTGACCATCGCCGCCGACTCCGGCGTCATCGCCATCCCCTACGCGGACATCCGCAAGTCCAACCTCGTCGAGGAGTAGTACCGACATGTCGCGAGAGATCGTTGAGGCCATGAAGGCGCTGGCCGTCGAGAAGGGGATCGCCCCGGATCGGCTCGTCCACGCGCTGGAGGACGCGCTCCTGTCGGCCTACAAGAAGCAGCCCGGCGCGGCCAAGTACGCCCGCGTCGAGATGGACCCCGAGACCGGCGACTACCGGGTGATCGAGCTGATCGTGCCCGAGCGCCTGGAGGCGCACCTGATCGTCGAGACGATCGACGAGGGCACCTACATCGATCCCGAGACCGGCGAGCCCGTCGAGCCCCAGGACCCGGAGATCGATCCGGCCAAGTTCGAGGAGTACCGCGATCAGATCGACGAGCGCGACGTCACGCCCGACGACTTCGGGCGCATCGCGGCGCAGACGGCCAAGCAGGTGATCCTGCAGCGTATCCGCGAGGCCGAGCGCGACATGATGTTCGAGGAGTACCGCGACCGCGTCGGCGAGCTGATCACCGGCATCGTCCAGCAGTCCGACTCGCGCTACACGCTGGTCCAGCTGCGCGAGCGCGTCGAGGCGCTGCTGCCCAAGTCCGAGCAGGTCGACGGCGAGCGCTACGACCACTCCCAGCGCATCAAGGCGGTCATCAAGGAGGTCTCGCCCTCGACCAAGGGCCCGTCGATCATCGTCTCGCGGCGTGACCCGGAGCTGATCAAGAAGCTCTTCGAGCTCGAGGTTCCCGAGATCGCCGACGGCCTCGTCGAGATCGCCAACGTCGCCCGCGAGCCCGGCTACCGCTCGAAGATCGCGGTCGTCTCCTACGCCGACGGCGTCGACCCGGTCGGCGCCTGCGTGGGGCCGCGCGGCTCGCGCGTACGCATGGTCGTCTCCGAGCTGCGCGGCGAGAAGATCGACATCATCCCCTACAACGACGAGCCCGCCCGCTTCGTCGCCAAGGCGCTGTCGCCGGCCCGCGTACGCGAGGTGCTCGTCGACGACGATGCCCGCCAGGCCACCGTCGTGGTGCCCGACGACCAGCTTTCGCTGGCCATCGGCCGCGAGGGCCAGAACGCGCGCCTCGCGGCGCGCCTGACCGGCTGGCGCATCGACATCAAGTCCGAGACCGAGTTCGCCACCGAGGAGCCCGACGCCGAGTACCCCGAGGAGGAGACCGGCGGGCGCTGCGCGGCGATCCTGACCACCGGCCGCCGCTGCCCCAACGCCGCGTTGCCGGGCTCACGTTTCTGCGGCCTGGAGAGCCACCAGGCGCTCGAGGGCACCGGCACGGTCTACGTCGGCGGCGAGCCGCCGGCCGAGGTGATCGCCGACGACGGCGCCGTCGAGGAGGCCATTGGCGAGGAGGCGCTCGTCGAGGGCATCCCGTCGTCCGACGGCAACGACGCGCTCGTCGAGGAGGCGCTCGAGCCCGCCCCGGAGGCCGCCCAGCCCGAGGCGGTCGCAGCCGACGAACCCGTCGCTGGGCAGGGGGCAGAGGAGCCCACGTCATAGGGCCGGCGCGCACTCCCGAGCGACGCTGCGTGGCCTGCGGGCGCCGGGCGCCCAAGGCGGCGCTGCGGCGGCTCGCGGTGCGCGGCGACCGCGTGGTCGCCGACCCCGACGGGACGCTTCCCGGCCGCGGCGCCTACGTCTGCGACGCTGCCTGCGCGCGGGTCGCGATCCAGCGGCGCGCCTTCGTGCATGCGTTCCGTCGCGCCGTGTTCGTCGGCGACGACCTCGTAGAATCGGTCAGCGAATGACGAAGAAGCGCGTCCACGAGATCGCCAAGGAACAGGGCATGTCCAGCGCCGACGTGCTCACGAAGCTGCGCGCCGCAGGCTTCGATGTGACGGCCGCCGCCTCGACGGTCGACGAGGCCGAGGCGCTGCGCGCGCTGGGCGGCAACGGCGCGACGCCGCCCAAGCCCGCCGCCGCCCGTCCGGCCCAGGCGCCCACGCGGCCGGCCGGCGCTCCCGCCCAGCAGCGCCCGGGCGCCCCCGCGCGTCCCGCCGGCGCCGGTGCCGGCACCGGCGCGGCGCCCACCCAGCGCACCCGCCGCATCTTCGAGCCCGACGGGCCGCCGCTGAAGGTCCCCACGCGCCGCCAGGAGGACGACTACCCGCGCCCGCCGATGCCGCCGCGCCCATCGGCGCAGCCGGTTCCGCGGCCACGGCCGACGCCCGCGCCGCCACCGCCGGCCGCGCGCGAGCCCGCCAAGCGCGAGGTGCCCGCTGCGGCTGAGACACCGCCGGCACCGCCGGCGCCGCCGGCGCCCAAGCCCACGCCGGCTCCCGCTCCTGCTGCCGCCGCGCCGCCTGCCGCCGCGCCACCGGCGGCCGAGCCGAAGGCGCCCGAGCCGAAGGCGCCCGCCCCGGAGCAGCCGCCCGCCCCGGCCAAGGAGACGCCCGCGCCTGCGGCCGAGGCCCCCGCGGCCGCGCCCGAGGACACCAAGGAGCCCAAGACCGTCGATCGCGGCGGGCGTCCGGCACCCGGCACGGGGCCGAAGATCATCGCCCAGCCCGAGGAGCCCAAGCGGCCCACGCGCGACGAGACCAAGTCGCAGCCCAAGCAGCGCCCCTCGCGCGGCGGCCTGCGCGACGAGGGCGGTCCCGGCGGCGGACGCCGGCGCGTCGTCATCGACTCGCAGGCCTCGCGGCGCCAGGGCCCGGGCACCGGTGGCCCCGGCGGGCCCGGCGGCCCTGGTGGCCCGCCCGGTGGCCCCGCCGGCCGCAGGCCCGGTCGCCGCAGCCGCGGCCGGCGCCGGCGCGAGGTGCTCGAAGAGATCGCGGCGCCGCTCGAGGCCGATGCGCTGAGCCGCACCGACGTCGTCAAGATCAACTCGGGCTCCACGGTCCGAGACGTCGCCGAGTACCTGGGCGTCGCGGTCGCCGACATCATCAAGAAGCTCATGAGCATGGGGGAGATGGTCACCCTCACCCAGACGCTCTCCGACGAGGCGATCGCGATCCTGGCCGAGGAGTTCGGCAAGGAGGTCGAGGTCGTCCACGCCGACGAAGAGGCCGAGGACGAGGCCGTCTTCGAGGACGCCGACGAGGATCTCGTCGAGCGCCCGCCGGTCGTGACGATCATGGGCCACGTCGACCACGGCAAGACGTCGCTGCTTGACGCCATCCGCGAGACCGAGGTCGCCTCGGGCGAGGCCGGCGGCATCACCCAGCACATCGGCGCCTACCAGGTCCACCACGGCGACAAGACGATCACCTTCCTGGACACGCCGGGCCACGAGGCGTTCACCGCCATGCGCGCCCGCGGCGGCCAGGTGTCGGACATCTCGGTCGTCGTCGTCGCCGCCGAC
>DATBKW010000296.1:0-7756 GCA_036555665.1 Solirubrobacteraceae bacterium
GCGGCGCGGCCACGAGGGCCGCGCCGCATGTGCCGGTCAGAGCTGCAGCGCGGCCTCGCGCCGGCGCCGGCGGTAGGCGCCCGCCGCCAGGCCGCCCGCGGCGCCGAGCAGCGCGAGCGGAACGAGCACCGCGAGGCCGACGAGCGCCACGCCCGCGCTGACCTCGAGGACGCGGACGGCGTCGCGCGCCGCGTCGCCCGGCGTCCAGGAGCCGCCGCCCGGAGCGGGCTGGCTCTTGTGCGGGCGGCCGGTCACGTCGACCGCGACCGTCGCGTAGTTGGCCCGGTTGCGGACCGCGTTGAACTGCGCCTGGTAGCGCTGGATCTCGCGCCGGTTGTCGGCGATCCGTGCCCGCAGGCTGCTGATCTCCTCGGTGGTCGATGCCTTGGCGAGCGCGCGCAGCAGCGCGCGGCGCTCGGCCTTCGCCTCGGCCAGCCGTGCCGCGGCGCTGTCGTAGGCCCCGGTGATGTCCTGCGCGCTCTGCTGCAGTGATCGCACGTGGCCGAGCTTGCTCAGGCGAGCGACGGCGTCGTCGAGGCGGCTCGTCGGTACGCGCAGGACGAACGCGGCGCTGCCGTTGCCGTCGCCGCTGGCGACCTGCGAGGACTGCACGTACCCGCCGCTTGCCTGCGTGGCGCGCACGACGCCGTCCGCGGCGCCCTGGACGTCGGTGGTGGTCAGCTCGAGGCGCGTGGTGCGCTCGACGCGGCGGGTGCTGGGAGCGCCGGCCACCGACGGCGCGGCTGCGCCCGCGCTCCCGCTCTTGGCCGCATCGGACTGGCTCTCCACGGCGGCGCCGCCCGAGGTGCTCGCCTGGTCGCTCCCGCTCCCGCCGCCCCCGGTGAGCGCGACCGCGACGATCGCGGCCAGCACACAGCCGGCCACGCCGAGCGCGGGTACGAGCGTCCGGCGGCGGCGCTCCCGCGGCGGCTTCGCAAACCCGGACTCGACCCGCCCGTCGAGCCGCGCCCGGAAGCCGGGCTCCATCACCGGAGCCTGCGCGCGGACGTCGCGCACGAGCGCGGCCAGCTCGGGCTCGGCCGCGGGGTCGCCGGCGAGCGCGGCCTCGAGTGCTTGGAGCTCGGCGGCCACCGCGGGATCGAGAGTGGTCTCACGACGGCGCATGACAGGCCTCCCGCAGTCGGGTGAGGGCGCGGTGGACGCGGGTCCCGGCGTTCGACGCCGAGATCCCCAGCACCTTGGCGATCTCGGCGTTGTCGAGCCCGGCGTGGAACTTGAGGGCGATCAGCTCGCGATCGCGCGGATCGAGCGTGGCCAGCGCCGCGCGCACGGTGGCGCGGCGCTCGGCGGCCTCGGCCTCGCCCTCGGGCACCGGCGCGTCGGCCGCCGGGTCGTCGGCGAGGGCAGCGATGCGCTTGCGCCGGCGGAGCTCGTCGAGCGCCGCGTTGCGCGCGATGCCGAACAGCCACGCGCGCTGGCTGCCGCGGCGCGGATTGAACGAACGCTGCTTGCGAAAGGCGCGCTCGAAGGCGGTCGCCGTGACCTCCTCGGCCGCCGAGCGGTCGCGCAGCAGCGAGGCCACGTACGCGTAGACCGCGTCCGCGCTGGCACGGTAGAGCGCCTCGAACGAGGCGGCGGCGGTCGCGGGCGACTGGTCGATGGCCATCGTCAGCGTGTGCTCCACACGGCTCCTACGGCGCTCGCGCCGATTCGTCACGCAAGCACCGAAACCCGGGGGTGCCCGAAGGTATCGTCAGTGTGTGAGCCCCTTGCGCGCAACGCTCTGCGCCGTCGTGCTGCTCCTGGCGCCCGTTCCCGCTGCCGCCGCCCACGAGGCCACCTCGATCACCCACAGCAAGCGCCTGTGGGCGACCGTCAACGTCTGCGACACCGTCGGCCACCCGGACTCGATCGGCATCCGCGGCTCGATGCCGGGCAGCGGCGACAAGGACGAGGTCATGTTCATGCGCTTCCAGATCCAGTACCTCAAGCCTTCGGACTCGCTGTGGCACAACCTCGGCGCGGCGGCCGATTCGGGCTTCGTCGAGGTCGGCTCCGCGACGCGCACGCGCCAGTCGGGCATCACGTTCACGATCACGCCGCCGCGCGCCGGCGCCGCGCCCTACGTGTTGCGCGGGATGGTGACCTTCGAGTGGCGCGAGGACGACGTGGTCGTCCGCCGCGCGCGCAAGCGCACGACCGCGGGTCATCCCAAGACCGCGGGCGCCGACCCGGTCGATTACACGGGGGCGACGTGCTCGATCACCTGAAGACGAGGACGCGCGCGGCCGATAGAGGAGTTATGACAAGTCGCGTCCTCATCGTGCTCACCCTTGCGGCCATCGCGTTGGCCGCTCCCGGCGGTGCCGTCGCCGCGACGAAGAAGGCGCACTCCGGCCTCTGGGCCACCGTGAACCTGTGTGACACGAAGGCCAGGCCCGGCGCCGTCGGCATCCGTGTGTCGATCCCGCGCGAGAAGGGCGCGCCCGCCCAGTGGGCGCACATCCGCCTGCAGTGGTTCGACGGCAAGCGGCGCGCCTGGCGCCGCGTGACCTCCGGCGGCGACGCCGGCTGGGCGCGCATCGGCATCGGCACGCGCCAGGTGCAGGGCGGGACGACGTTCACCTTCCCGCCGCCAAAGCCCGGCTCGCGGATCGTGCTGCGCGGCATCGTCGAGGTGCAGTGGCGCGACGGCACCAAGGTCGTCGATCTCGCGCACCTGCGCACCACGGCGGGTCACAAGGACGCCAAGGACCCGCACCGCAAGGTCTCGCGCGCGTCGTGCGAAATTATGCGGTAGCGAAAAGTCGGGGGTCGTTGGTGATGATCCCTGTCACGCCGATCGCGTCGAGCGCGGCGATCCGGCTCGCGTCGTCGACCGTCCACACGTAGAGCTCACCGCCGGCCGCCTCGATCGCGCGCGCCAGGCGCGGGGTGACCAGCGCCCAGTGCGACATGATCGCGTCGATGCGACCCTCGCCGATCGCCCGCGCCGCACGGCCGGGCAGGATCCGGCGCGCGTACTGCACCGCGGCCATCGCCGGGACGCGGGTGAACGCGTTGGCGAGGTAGTTGCGCCGCACCTTCGGCACCGACCACCCCAGGCGGATGTCCGGCGCTGCTGCCCGGACGACGGGCAGGCTCTCCTCCTGCATCGTCGAGATCAGCGCGCGGTCGGCGAGACCGTATGACCGCAGGGCGTCGACGACCCGGCGCTCGTAGCCGGCCGTCTTGAGGTCGACGTCGAGCTCGACGCCGGCCCACGCGTCCTGGGCGAAGTGGGCGAGGCCCTCCTCGAGGGTCAGCGGCGTGCGCCGCGCCGCGTCGTCGAAGTCGTGGGCGAGCACGAGGCGCCCGGTGCCGTCGACGCGCTCGGGCAGCACGTCGAACTCGACCATGTCGACGCCGGCGGCGAGCGCCGCGTCGAAGGATTCGATCGTGTTGCCGGGCGCGATCAGGTCGGCGCCCTTGTGGCCGATGCGCTTCAGTGCTGGCACGCCGCGCACCAGTATGTCGTGCGGTTGTCGTCGCCCTGGCCGCGCTCCTGGATCGATGCCCCGCAGCGCGGGCACGGCCGCCCCGCGCGCCGGTAGACCGTGCGGAAGCGATCCTGGTGGCCGTCGCGCGCCGACTCCTGCATGCGCGGGCGGGTGAGCCGCACGATCCGCAGCGCTTCCTCGTCGCTCACGGATCCGGTCGGCCGCCACGGGTCGATCTCGGCGGCGAAGCAGCCCTCGCTCTTCCACAGGTTGCCGATCCCCGCGATGGTGCGCTGGTCGATCAGCGCGTCGCCGATGCCGCGCGTCGGGTCGTCGCCACGCAGGCGCGCGAGGAAGCGCCGCTCGTCGAGCTCGGGCGCGAGGATGTCCGGTCCCAGGCGGGCGATCCGCTGATCGAAGCGGGCGCGCGACGCGGTCATGAGCTCGAGCACCGGGCCGTCGAACTGCACGACCTCGTGGCCGGCGCCGCGCAGGACCAGCCAGGCGCGGCGCGGCGAGCGCCTCCAGCGCCGGCCCGCCGCGTGGACGTCCCACGCGCCCGTCATCCGCAGGTGCGAGTGGATCACCCAGTCGCCCTCGAAGCGCAGAAAGAGGTGCTTGCCATGGGCGTCGACGACCTCGATCGCGCGGCCCGCCAGCCGGTCGGGCCATCGGTCGGCGGCGAAGCGCGGGTGCGGCGTGGCGACCTCGTCGGGGACGCGGCCGGCCAGCGCCGCGCGGATGCGGTTGGCCGCGTAGTGGATCGTGTCGCCCTCGGGCATCGTGCTACAGCATGCGCTCGAGCACGAGCTCGTCGCGCAGCGGGATGCCGGCGTGACCGGTCTCGGAGATCTCGGGCTTCAGCCGCCGGCTGATAGCGAGCTGGTTGCTGCGCAGCTCGACGAGCACGAACTCGTGGCGCTGGTAGAGGCGCAGCGCGGGGAGGTTGTCGTTGGTGGTGATCAGGTGCACCCGCGTGGCGCCCGCGGCGCGCGCCGTCTGCACCGCGGCCTCGATGAGTGCGCCGCCGATGCCTGCGCCGACCGTCAGGGCGTCGATGGAGACGATCTCGCAGTCGGTGCCATCGACGCTGTAGGTCAGCAATCCGGCGCGCTCGCCGTCGGCTTCGGCCACGAGCGCCGGATACTCGGCGGGCCGAAGCTCGCGGCCCCCGCCGACGGCGACCTCGCCCCACCGCTCGTCGAGGACCGCCTTGGCCCACGCGCGCTCGTCGTCGCGCAGGGCGCGGACGCGGACCTCCGCGTGCGGCGCCAGCAGCTCGAGGCGGTTGCCGAACGGATCGGCGACGTAGAAGCGCGGACCGTCCCAACGCACCTTGTGGCCCGCGTGGTCGAGCCGCCGGGCGAGCGCGCGCAGGTCGCTCGCCCGCGACACCGCGAGCGCCGGGTGCGCCCTCCACGCCGGCCTGAAGTCGTCGCCCTCGATGCCGACGTGCAATTCCTGGTCGCCGACCGCGAACCACACGCCCCCGCGTGCGCGCAGGCGCTCGGGCTTGGGCAGCTCCTCGAGGCCGAGCAGCTCGCCGTAGAAGGCGCGCGCGGCGTCCTCGCTTCCGGGTGGGGCGGCGACCTGGACGTGGTCGACGCCGGTGATCATGCGCTGAGCGTGAGCTTGCGCGGCCCGGCGCGGAAGCCCAGCTCCACGAGCAGCGCCTCCCACGCCGAGCCGACGACCGGCTCACCGTCGACCTTCTCGAGCGACAGCTTGCGCCCGCGCCCTCCGGTGACGAAGGCCGCCAGCGCCTCGAAGGCCGGCTTGATGCGCGCGTCGTCGTGGTCGGCGAGGACGGCGATGCCCTTGCCGCCGCGCTCGACGTAGAGGATCGGCTCGGCGCCGGCGAGCACGACGTAGGCGCCCGCCACGCGCTGTGGGCGGCGTGTGCCGGCTTCGTCGTCGCGCTTGGGCCACGGCAGCGCGGCCCCGTAGGGCTGGGCCGGGTCGGTCGCCGCGAGCACCATCGGAGGCGCCTGCTCGTCGGAGCGCTGGGAGCGCAGGCGCTCGACCGCGCCGGGCAGCGCGAACTGCGCGCCGCCGAGGCCCTCGATGAAGTAGCCGCGCCGGCAGACGCCGAGCGTCTCGAGCTGGCCGAGGGCGTCGTAGAGGATGGCGAAGCCGCCGGGGATGCCCTCGGCGAGCACCTGCTCACGGGTGACGATGCCGTAGCGCTCGAGCAGCAGCTCGGCCAGCGTGCGGCGCCGCGCGCCCGGTTCGACCTCGGCGCGGAACAGCGATTCGGTCAGCGACCAGCGGCCCTGGACCTGCGCCTGCGTGCCGGTGCGGCGGCTTCCGAACCTGCGGCCGGGCCGCGCGCGATCGCGCGCCCGCTGGGCACGGGCGAGCGTCAGTCGCGGCGCACGCAGCGGCGCCCAGGCGTCGTTGGTCACCTCGCCCGCCCACACCAGATCCCACAGCGCCTCCTGGATCTGCTCGGGCGCGATCGGCAGCTCGGCCAGGAAGTCGGTGAAGAAGCACGGGCCCTGTGCGAGGCGCTCGCGCAGGAGGTCGTGCTCGGGCGCGCTCGGCCGCTCGGACTTGTTCGGCGGCGCGCCGATCGCCTCGACGTCGTCGCGGAAGTACAGGGCGACGCGGCCGGAGTTGCGCCCGAGCGCGCCGGCGCCGACCCAGACGACCTCGCCGCTGGCGCACAGCTGGTCCATCCACGTCGGCGAATAGGCGCCGCAGCGCCGCGGAAGCACGTCGCGCTCCCAGGCGTCGGCCGGCAGGGCCAGCCCCTGGAGCGCAACGAGCACCTCGCGCAGGCGATCGACGCCCGCGCCGGCCGCGGGGTGGCGGTCGACGCCCTGCCAGCTCGGCAGGAAGGCCGCGAGCGCGCGCTGGTCGGCGGCCTCGATCTCCTTGCGCAGCACGGCCAGCGATGCGCGCCGCAGGCGGCGCAGGACCTCGGGGTCGCACCACTCGCGCTCGCTGCCCGCGGGCCGCAGCTCGCCGCGCACCAGCTCGCCCTCGCGCTCGAGCGCGGCCAGCGCACTCGCCGGGTCGACGCCGTAGCGGTCGCGCAGCTCGCCCGTCGTGAAGGGGCCGTGCGTGCGCGCGTAGCGGGCGACGAGCTTCTCCAGCGGCGCCTCGACGTCGGCGACGAAGGCCTCGGGCAGCCCGCTCGGCGGCACGGCGCCGAAGGCGTCGCGGTACAGGCCGGCGTCGTCGGCGGCGATCCAGCGCTCGCCGCCGTACAGGCGGATGCGCACGGCGCGGCGCTCGCGTTCGAGCTCGGCCAGCATCGCTTGCGGATCCAGGCCCGCGAGCACGCGGTCGGCGACCTCCGCGTCGCTGAGATCGCCCAGCCGGCGCAGCACGTCGGCCAGCGCGTCGCGCGAGTCGGCGCGCGTGCGGTCCGAGCGGTGCTGGAGGTCGAGCTCGACCTGCTCGAGCGCGGCCGGGTCGATGAGCTCGCGCAGCTCCTCCTGGCCGAGCAGCTCGCGCAGCAGCTCGCGGTCGAGCGACAACGCCGCCGCGCGACGTTCGGCGTTGGGCGTGTCGCCCTCGTACATGTAGGTGGCGACGTAGTCGAAGAGCAGCGACGAGGCGAACGGCGACGCGGTGGGCGTCTCGACCTCGACCACCGACAGCTCGCGGCGGTGCAGTGCGCGCAGCAGCTCGGTCAGCCCCGGCAGGTCGAGGACGTCGCGCAGGCACTCGCGATAGGTCTCCAGGACGATCGGGAACTGCGCGTAGCGCCGCGCCACCTCCAGCAGCGACTGCGACTTCAGCCGCTGCTGCCACAGCGGGGTGCGCTTGCCCGGATACGCGCGCGGGATGAGCAGCGCGCGGCTGGCGTTCTCGCGGAAGCGCGCGCCGAACAGCGCGCTCGTCCCGAGCTCGCTGACCACCGCGTCCTCGACCTCGTCGGGGTCCACGAGCACGAGATCCGCGCCGGGCGGCTCGTCGGCGTCGGGGAGGTGGACGATGATCCCGTCGTCGGACCAGATCGCGTCGGACTCCAGGCCGTACTGCTCGCGGATGCGGCGGCTCAGCGCCAGGCCCCAGGCGGCATGCACGCGCCCGCCGTACGGCGAGAGGACGCACAGCCGCCAATCGCCGATCTCGTCGCGGAAGCGCTCTATGACGATCGTCCTATCGCTGGGCACGACGCGCGTGGCGTCCTCCTGCTCACGCAGGAAGTCGACGAGGTTGCGCGCGGCGAGCGCGTCGAGGTCGTAGTCGGCCTGCAGCTTGTCGGGCGTCTGGCCGACCGCCCAGCGGCTGAAGGCGCCGATCTCCTGGCCGAGCTCCTTGGGGCGCCCGACCCCGTCACCCTTCCAGAAGGGCACCGCGCC
>DATBKW010000297.1:0-8908 GCA_036555665.1 Solirubrobacteraceae bacterium
CGCGCGGCCGGAATCGGTCAGGGCGTACATCACCATCTTGCCGTCGCGCCGCGAGCTCACGAGCCCGGCCGCGCGCAGTGCGCGCACGTGATGAGACACGAGCTTCTCCGAGCGCTCGGCCACCCAGGACAGATCGCAGACACACAACTCACCCTCGGCCTCGCGCAGTGCCGCGGCGAGCATCAGGCGCGTCGGGTCGGCCAGTGCCTTCGCCCGCGCGGCGGCCGTCTCGGCGGTACCGATCGGCAAGCGCCCTACTCGCAGTGCCTCTGCCTTCGGCAGATCCAGACAGAGCAGATCGCACGTGTCTCTCATGGCCATACATCCTAACGGACATGCGTTTGATGGCACCTCCTCCACGCCGGTGCTCCGGATGCCCGTTGAGGACGAGGCCCGGCACGGCGGAGCGCAGCTGCGCATGGAGTCGGTCGCGGAGGTGCCGAACGTCGTCGGGCGCGCCCTCGCGCAGTCGCTGGCCGGCGAGCGCGCAGGCGGCGCCGAGGCCGACGATGTACGGCACGTTCTCGGTGCCGGCACGCAGCCCATGCTCGTGGCCGGCTCCATGGATCAGCGAGTCGAGCTGAGTCCCGGGGCGGACGTACAGCGCGCCGATGCCCTTGGGTGCGTGCAGCTTGTGGCCGGTTAGCGCGAGCAGGTCGACGTCGAGCTCGCCGACGTCGACCGGGATCCCCGACCGTCTGAGCGGCGTCTGTGTGCAGCACGATGCCGTGCTCGCGCGCGACCGTGGCGATCTCTGCGACGGGCTGCAGCGAGCCGACCTCGTTGTTGGCATGCATGACGCTCACCAGCAGGGTGCCGGGCTCGAACGCGCGACGCACGTCATCCGGATCGACGACCCCGAACGCGTCGACCGGCAGGCTCGTCAGCCGGTATCCGAGCCGCCTCTCGAGGTAGCCGCACGCGGCGAGTATCGCCGGGTGCTCGATGGCCGATGTGACGATGTGGTCGCCTTCGCCGAGCAGGCCCATCGCCACGCCCTTGACCGCCAGGTTGTCGGCCTCGCTTCCGCTCGCGGTGAAGACGATGCCGTCCGGCTCGCACCCGAGCAGTGCCGCGACCTCGGCCCGGGCGCGCTCGACCGCCTGCCGTGCGAGTCGTCCGTCCTCGTGAGCGCTCGACGGGTTGCCGAAGCGCTCCTCGAGATAAGGGCGCATCGCCTCCCGGACCTCGGGCGCGATCGGCGTGGTGGCGTTGTGGTCGAGGTAGATCGCCACGCGCTAGGTTGCCGGCCTGATCGCGCGGATCGTCGATCCCATGGCGCCGAACTTGGCGGCCTTGCGGCGGGTGTCCTCGAACGTCGAACGTGCGTAGGTGTCGACGAGCTCGCCCTGCGTGATGTCGGTGTATGCCCGCTGTACCAGCAGGCGCGCGTGCTCGCCCTCGAGCAACGCGCCGGCGATTCAGCCGGTCCAGAGGTCGATGCGCTTGCGCGCGTCCTCGGAGACCTCGTTGTGGATGATCACGTCGGCGAGCTGCAGGCGTCCGCTGGGGCGCAGGACGCGGTCGATCTCGTCGAACACGACGTCCTTATCGGGCACGAGGTCGATGACGCCGTTGGAGATCACGACGTCGACCGACGCGTCCGCGAGCGGCACCGACTCGATCAGCGACTCGTGCAGCTCGACGTTGCTGAGGCCCATCGCCTCCGCGCTCGAGCGCGCGCGGTCGAGCATCGAGGCGGTCATGTCGATCCCGATGACCCGCCCGGTCGGTCCGGTCATCTGGGCGGCGATGAGCAGATCGGTGCCGGCGCCGCAGCCGAGGTCCAGCACCACCGAGCCCGGCTCGATCGCGCCAAGCAGCCAGTGGTTCGCGACACCGGCGAAGCTCTCGACGGTCGCGTCGGGAACGCGGGAGAGCTCGGGCTCGGGATAGCCGAGGTCCTGCGCCCACGCGCGACCGGTCGGGAAGATGAAGTCCTGCTCGGGGGCGGTGGAGACGTCGCGGTAGGTCCTGCGGATCTCCTCGCGCAGGACGTCGACGTCGACGGGGACGTCGGTGGCGCTCACGCGGTGACCGCGTCGTACGCGTCGGCGACGATCCGCTGGCGGATCTGCTCGTCGGTCCGCTGCATCTCGGGATGGTCGCCGGCGACATGGTCACGGCAGAGGCGGAAGAGCTCCTCGTCGTCATCCTCCTCGACGTGATGCCCGCACGGGCAGTCGATGGCACGCATCGTGGTCCCCCTCATGGTCATGCGGCTCGATGTGAGTTGGTTTGGTCCGAGAGCCGCCATTCGGGCCAGCCGTCCTCGAGGCGCCGGGCCTTCCGGCCCGCCGTCTGCAGTTGCCGGACCGCCTGGTGCGCGTACGCGCAGAACGGGCCGCGGCAGTAGGCCACGACCTCACGTCCACGCGGAAGCTCCGCGAGCCTGCGCTCGAGCTCGTCGATCGGAATCGAGCGCGCCCCTTCGATATGCCCGGCGGCGTACTCCTCCTGCGGTCGCACGTCGACCAGCACGATGTCGCCACGCGCCATGCGCGCGACGAGCTCCTCGCGATCGATGGCCTCGACGTCGCCCCCCAGGTACTCGCGTGCGGCGCGCTCGACCTCGGCGAGCCGGACGGCGGACGCCTCGCGCAGAGCCAGCCACACGCGCAGGGTCTCGGCGCCGGCGAGCGCGTACCGCACCCGTGTGCCCTCGCGCTCGCGCGTGACGAGGCCGGCAGCGTGGAGCGCCTGCAGATGCTGGGAGACGTTCGCGGTCGACTGGTCGCTGGCCTGGGCGAGCTCCTCGACCGCTCGCGGCGCCTGAGCCAGCAGGTCAAGCAGCTCGAGGCGCACGGGGCTGGCGAATGCCTTGCCCATCACCGCGATCGCCTCGAACAACGCGGTCTTCGCTCGCCGTTCGTCCGCCATGCTTGTTATTCAATAGATCACTTGATAGCTTGTCAAGCCGTTTCTCGACTCCCGGAGGCGTTCGTGTACTTCAGACAGCTACTCAACGACGACTCCGCATGTGCCTCCTATCTGCTCGGGTGCAAGACACACAGCCGCTTCGCCGTGGTGGATCCACACGTCGATCTCGTCGACGAGTACATCCGCCTCGCCGAGGGCCAGGGCATCCCGATCGCCGCTGTCCTCGAGACCCACGTGCAGGCCGATCACGTCTCCGGGCTGCCGGAGCTCGTCGCAAGCACCGGCGCCACCGCGTACCTGCCCGAGGGCGCGGGCGTCGACTTCTCGCACCAGCCGCTCGCCGACGGGCAGGTCGTGACGCTCGGCAACACCGAGCTGCAGGCGATCGCAACGCCTGGCCATGCGGCAGCCCACCTCGCCTACGTCGTCACCGACCGCACGCGCGGCGACGAGCCCTGGTTCGCGTTGACCGGCGACGCTCTGCTCGTCGGCGACGCGGGCCGGCCCGACCTGCACGCGCACGGCGAGCACACGGCCGAGGAGATGGCCCGCGCGCTCTACCACTCGCTGACCGAGCGGCTGCTCACGCTGCCCGACGACCTCCTGCTCTACCCCGCGCACTACTCAGGCTCGGTCTGCGGCCGCGGGCTGTCGGCCAACCCGATCTCGACGATCGGCTTCGAGCGCCGCCACAACCCCGCGCTGCAGTTTGAGTCCGAGGACGCGTTCGTGCAGGCATTGCTGACCGACATCCCGCCCGCGCCCGAGCAGCAGGCGGCGATCCTCGCCGCCAATCGCAGCGGCCGGCCGCTCGCCGAGGTGTCGTGAACGCGGCACCGGTCCGGCTCGGGCTGCGCGAGAACCTCGCGCAGTTCTCGCTGCTGGTTGCCGTCAACGCGTTCGTCGGCGCGATGGTCGGCATGGAGCGCTCGACGCTGCCGCTCGTCGGCCGCGAGGAGTTCGGTCTCACCTCCAGCGCCGCAGTCTTGTCGTTCATCGTCGCGTTCGGGACTGCGAAGGCCCTGACGAACCTCGGCGCCGGAGCGCTGGCCCAGCGGGCGGGCCGGCGGCGGCTACTCATCGCGGGCTGGGTGGCCGCGCTGCCGGTACCGCTGCTGATCGCGGTCGCGCCGAGCTGGGGCTGGGTCGTGGCGGCCAACGCGCTGCTCGGCATCAACCAAGGCCTGGCCTGGTCCATGACCGTCGTCATGAAGATCGACCTCGTCGGGCCGAAGCGGCGCGGCCTTGCCCTCGGCCTGAACGAGTCGGCGGGCTATGGCGGTCTCGCACTCGCCGCCGCCGTCAGCGGCCTGCTCGCAGCGTCGTTCGCGGCACGCGACGTCCTCGTCGTCGCCGGCGCCGTGATCGCCGTCACCGCGCTGCTGCTGTCGGTGCTGTTCGTTCGCGACACCGCCGCGCAAGTCGAGCTCGAGCAGTCCCAGCACGCCGCGCCCGCCGGCGAGCAACCGTCGCTGCGCAGCGCGTTCGCGCGCGCCAGCTACCGCGAGCCAGCGCTGCGCGCCTGCTCCCAGGCGGGCCTGGTCAACAACCTCAACGACGCGCTCGCCTGGGGACTGGTGCCCCTCTTCCTCACCGCCCACGGCGCCGACGTCCAGGACATCGCACTTGTCGCCGCGCTGTATCCCGCCGTGTGGAGCGTCGCGCAGATCGGCACCGGCCATTGGTCCGACCGCGTCGGGCGCAAGCCGCTCATCGTCGCCGGCATGCTCGTCCAGGCAGCCGCACTCGCGCTGCTCGCCATCGGCAACGCCACGCTCGGCAGTGCGGCGACCGCGGCCGTGCTGCTCGGCGCCGGCACGGCGCTCGTCTACCCCACCCTCATCGCCGCGATGTCGGATGCCGTCACACCCATCGAGCGCGCGCCGATCGTTGGCATCTACCGCTTCTGGCGCGACACGGGCTACGTCTTCGGCGGGGTCATCGCGGGCACCGTCGCCGACGCGCTGGGCTATGGCGGCGCGATCGCCTGCGTCGCCGCGCTGACCGCAGTTTCAGGGCTCTGGGTGCTCTTCGACATGCCGGGTCAGGATCGGACCTCTGCAAGCACGCGCTCGAGGAAGGCGCGCTCGGCGGCATTGCCTGCCAAGTCGAGGGCACGACCGTAGGCGTCAGCCGCGGCCTCATTGGCACCGAGGCGGCGCAGAAGGTCGGCCCGCGCGGCGTGGAAGTAGTGGTAGTTGTCCAGCGCGGGCGCGAGCGCGTCGATGCGAGCCAGGCCACCGGCGACGTCGCCTGCCTGCGCGATCGCCACCGCGCGATTGAGCTCGACGACGGGGTCAGGCGTGAGTGCGGCGAGGTGGTCGTAGTACCCGGCGATGCGGTCCCAGCGGGTGTGCGCCGGCGTGGGAGCCGCCGAGTGCTCCACGGCGATCGCCGCCTGCAGGACGTAGCGGCCGGGCGGCCCGAGCCGCAGCGCGCGCGTCGTCAGGCGCACGGCCTCACCAATCGCGTTCCCGTCCCAGCGCGCCCGGTCCTGGTCGTCGAGCAGCACGACCTCGCCGTCGGCGTCGACGCGGGCCTCGCGCCGCGCGTCATGCGCGAGCAGCAGCGCGTGCAACCCCAGCGCCTCGGGCTCATCCGGCATCAGCTGCGCGACCATCACGGCCAACCGGATCGCCTCCTGGCACAGCGAGCCGCGCACGAGGGCCTCCCCGGCGCTCGCCGCGTAGCCCTCGTTGAAGACCAGGTAGACGACGTCGAGCACCGCCGCCAGCCGATCGGGCAACGCGTCGTCGGCTGGTACTCGGAACGGGATCCGAGCGCTGCGGATCTTCGCCTTGGCGCGCACGAGCCGCTGCGCCATCGTCGGCTCGGGCATCAGGAACGCGTGCGCGACCTCCGCGGTCGACAGCCCGCAGAGCAGCCGCAGCGTCAGCGCCACCTGTGCCTCGCGCGCGAGCGCCGGATGGCAGCAGGTGAAGATCAGCCGCAGCCGCTCGTCGGGCACGCTCGTCCGTACCGGCTCGTCGTCATCGGCGTCGTCCACGGCGATCAGCGCTGCGAGCGCCGCCAGTTGCGGGACATGCTCGCGCCGGACCCGATCGCCTCGTAGCCGATCGATCGCGCGGTTGCGCGCCACGGCCACGATCCAGGCCAGCGGGTCGCGCGGAATGCCCTCGTCCGGCCAGCGCTCCAGCGCCGTCGCGAACGCGTCCTGCACCGACTCCTCGGCGAGGTCCCAATCGCCGACCGCGCGGATCAGCGCCGCGACCGCCCGCCCGAAGTGCTCGCGGAACAGGCGATCGACGGCCGCTGCCGGCGCGTCGCTCAGGACGCAGCGCCCTCCGCGGAGGCACCGGCGCGCTGCGCGTAGGCCTCGTAGTCCATCACCGGTCGGATCTCCACTGGCCCGGACCACGGCAGGCGTTCGGCCCACCTGATCGCCTCGTCGAGGTCCGGGACGTCGAGCATGACGACACCCCCGAGCTGCTCCTTGGTCTCGATGAACGGCCCGTCGGTGACCTCGCGCCGGCCCCCGTGCGTGCGCAGGGTCGTCGCCGTGTGCGCGCCCTCCAAGCCGTCGCAGACGATCAGCACGCCGGCCTCACGGGCGGCCTTGTCGTACTCGTTCCAGTCGACCATAGCCTGGCGCATCTCCTCCTGCGTGGAGCTCTCGAACCGTGTCTCGTCTCCGTAGACCGTCAGCAGGACCTTCATCTCTGCACCTCCATCGAACTCGCCGCGAACACCAACTGCCGCGGATCATCCAGGAGACGAGCGAGCAAGCCCAGATCGACAGCGCCTGCGCGCCAACCTCAGGCAACGCCAGCTGTCGGCAGCAAACGCAGGATGCGCAACCGTACGTCCTGGAGGACGCGCATCGGCGGTGGCGCGCTCGCGATGCGGCGCGCCAGCTCGTCGGGCACCTTCGTCCCCTGCCAGCCGTGCAACACCGCGACGAGCTCGGGACCGTCGTCCGCGGTCTCCGCGACGACGAAGTGGCGCTCCGCCTCGATCGAGAACAGGCCATCATCGATGGTCTGGGCGGTCAAGCGCTCGGCCGCGTCGATCGTCGCTCGCCACTCGCGCATGTCGAGTCTGCCGAGCTCGCTCCCGCCCGCTTCGACCACCGCGAAGGCCGAGACCGGCTGGGTGCGCACGACGAGACCGCCGGGGACGAGCGCTGCGTGCAGTCGGCGCAGGGCGTGCACGACGCCCTCGAGCTCGACGCCTCACAGCGACCAGCCGCAGACCGCGAGGTCGAAGCGCCGGCGGGGCACGTCGAGCGCCTGCGCGTCGTGGACGGCGAAGCGGACGCGGTCGCGAAGCTCGCTCGCGAGTGACGCGGTGGCCGTGGCGACGGAGTCCTCTTCCGAAGGCGTAGACGTGCTCTGCGCGCGCGGCGAGGAGCCCGGTCACTGGTGCGTGCGCATCGAGGAAACCCACCGCGTCCACGAGCACGCCGCGACGGCAATCGTGCGCGCCCGCAAGCGGGCGTCCTCGTCGCGCGACCGGCGCCCGGCCTGGGCGGGTCTGGGGGACGGTATGGGGGACAGCCGCCAAAGGGCGCTCCCCGTCCAGGCGACCAACAACCGCCCTTCAAGCGCAAACCCCGCTTTGCTAGCGGGGTTCGCATGAGGGAGGGAGGGGTGAGCGAGGGTGTCTGGGTTCAGGAGATATGTCTCAGGTGATAGGTCTCTCATGAGTCGGGACATAGGTCACACCCCGCGTTAGGGGTTGTCCGGGCGGTCGGCGTGGAGGCGCAGCCCGAAGGGCTGGGCCGGAACGCTGACCGCCCGGGCGGCGTCGTCTGAGGTCGGGCGGACTGTGCCGGGATGTCCCGTGCTCGCGTTGCCGTCCTGAAGGTCGTTTCTGACCAGCTGTCCGTTACCGCTGCTGCTGCCGAGTACGGGTTCTCCCGCCGGCACCTGCACCGCCTCCTTGCCCGCTACCGCGACGGTGGCCTGGAAGCGCTCGAACCGCGCTCGCGGCGTCCGAAGAGCACGCCGATCGCAACCTCTGAGGAGGTTCGCGGGCGGGTGATCGAGCTGCGCCGACGGCTGACCGCGGACGGACTGGACGCGGGGCCGGTCACGATCGTCTGGCACCTCGAACAAGAGGGGCTCGGGGCGCCGTCGACGTCCACGATCCGGCGGATCCTGCACCAGGCCGGGCTGATCGTCCCCGCGCCACGCAAACGCCCCCGCAGCTCCTATACGAGCTTTCAGATGGCCCAGCCCAACGAGATGTGGCAGTCGGACTTCATCCACTGGCGCCTGGCGGACGGGACCGATGTCGAGATCCTCAACTGGCTTGACGACCACTCCCGCTATCTGCTGTCCTGCACCGCCCATCAGCCTGTCACCGGGGATGCGATCGTGACCGAGTTCCTCGCCACGGTCGCCGAGCACGGGCCGCCGGCGAGCACGCTGACGGACAACGGCAGTGTCTACACCTCCCGGTTTACCGGCGGCCGGAACGCTTTTGAGTACGTGCTCCCGCTGCTGGGTGTCCGCCAGAAGAACGGGTCGCCGGGCCACCCCCAGACCCAGGGCAAGACCGAGCGCTTCCACCAGACCCTGCAGCGCTGGCTACGCGCCAGACCACCCGCGCACAGCATCGCGCAGCTGCAACGCCAGCTCGACGAGTTCCGAGCCCACTACAACGACAAGCGCCCGCACCGCGCGCTTGACCGACGCACACCAGACGACGCCTACCGGGCCACACCGAAGGCGCTGCCAGCCAGTAACGGACACGCGCCAGGCCACTACCGGCTGCGCTACGACCGCCTTGACCACACCGGCAAGATGAGCCTGCGCCGAGCAGGCCGGATGCATCACCTCGGCATCGGCGCCAAACACGCCCGCAAGCGTGTCCTCGCGCTCGCCGACGATCACCAAGTCCTGGTGACCGACCTCACCACCGGCGAGGTCCTCAGCCGCCATCTCATCGAGCCCGAAAAGACCTACTGGCGCAACCAAAACAAAGAGCCCGGCCGATGGCCGGGCTCCTCAGAAGCGGGACCTATGTCTCGACTCATCTGAGACCCATGTCCCGACTCATCACA
>DATBKW010000298.1:0-1937 GCA_036555665.1 Solirubrobacteraceae bacterium
GCGCCATCCGCGGCGACCGCCGCGCCCAGCGCACGGGCCAGCGCGTCGGCGGCCAGTTCGGCGGCGTGCAGCTTGCCGGGGCTCAGACCGCCGAGCGCATCGGTGATCTTCGTCGTGCCCACGCGCGCGGCGTCGAGGACCGGCGCGTCGAGCACGAGCTCGACAGCCGCGCTGGCCGCGGCCTGCGCGGCGCCGCACCCCGCCGCCTCGAACCCCGCGTCGACGACGCGATCGCCGTCGACGGCGACGCCGATGCGTACGAGGTCGCCGCACGCGGCCCCGCCGGCGACGCCGTCATGGGCCGGCACGCGGCCGCGGCGCACGGGATGGAGCAGGTGCTCCTCGAAGCGCTCGTCGGGCACCCGGCCAGTGTAGGCCGGGGCCGGGCGCGCGGGGCGGCCGCGTCAGTCCGTGTAGCAGCCGCGGACGCGGGCCTTCTTGGCCGCGGACTTAAAGCTGTCGTTGCCGCGCTGCTCGAGCGTCACGAGCGTGAGGAAGACGCTGGCGGGGGCCTCGCCGGCCTTGAGCCTGCGCTGCGCATCGGCGATCCACTTGGCGTCCTTGTCCAGATAGGCCAGGGCGCTCGCCTTGAGCTCGCGCTGGGACGCGGTGGTCGCCTTCGCCTTGGCCAGGCGACCGCGCGCGCTGATCTCCTCGCGCTGGGCGATCCCCAGCACCTTCGTCAGCTCGGGGACCGTGGTGGGCGGATCGGCCTTCTGGTCGAGGGCGTAGCTGAAGTCCTTGCAGGCGTCGTCGGCGATGGCCGCGAAGCCCTTGAGCGAGAACGCCTTCTTGGCCTCGAAGCCCTTGCCGCCGATGTTGCTGACGGCCTGGTCGATCTCCTGGGCCTGCGTGTAGCCGGTGATGGCGCGCGCCTTGCCGCCGGCGCCGATGACCAGCACCGTGGGCGACTCGAGCACCTGGGCGCCGCGGGTGATCGCCTCGTACTTGCCGACGTCGCTGACCGGGATGGCGGTCGTGACGACCTTGCCGTGGTGGTGGTTGACGGCCCGCAGCGCGCGGCGCGTGGCGCGGTCGTCGGAGCCCTCCTTGTTCCAGAAGAGCGCGACGACGACCTTGCCGGCGTCGACGTCGGCCAGCAGGGGGCGCGACGGGTCGCCGGGGGCGGCGTCGGCGGCCAGGCCGGGCTTGGCGGGCTTCGGCGCGGGCTTGGCGGCCTTGGGCGCCTTGGGCGCCGTGGCGGCCCTCGCCGCCGTCGCGGGCTTCGGCGTCGTCGCGGTCGCGTCGCCGGCGGCCGCCTTGGTCGCCGCTGCGCCCGCGTTGGACGCGTCGACGGCGCCCTTGGCCTTGCTGACGTCCTTGGCCAGGCCGGTCACGCCCGGCGCCTGCGTCGAGGCGGGCGTGGCCTCGCCATCCGACTTGGGCCGCAGGACGGCGAACCACAGGACGCCGACGGCGAGAAGGGCGACGAGCGCGATGCGATAGGGAAGGCTGAGCTGCTCCACGCCCTCCGTGTCGGCAGAAAAGCCCCGTTCTTGAGGGAAAGCTAGCCCTGCTCGACGATCGATCGGACCCCGAGCTCGCGCAGCTGCGCGGCGTCGACGCGGGCCGGAGCGCCGGTGAGCGGGTCGCCGCCGGAGGCCGTTTTGGGGAACGCGATGACGTCGCGGATCGAGTCGCGGCCGGCGATCAGCGCGACCACCCGGTCGATGCCGAGCGCGATGCCGCCGTGTGGCGGTGCGCCGTACTTGAGCGCCTCCAGCAGGAAGCCGAACCGCCGCCGGCCCTCCTCCTCGCTCATGCCGATGACCTTGAAGACCTGTTCCTGGACCTCTGGCGTGTTGATGCGGATCGAGCCGCCCCCGAGCTCCCAGCCGTCGAGGATCAGGTCGTAGCCGCGCGAGCGCATCGCGCCCGGATCGGCGAAATCGCCGGTCGGCGCGGTGAACGGGTGGTGCACCGCGCCCCAGCCGTCC
>DATBKW010000299.1:0-8868 GCA_036555665.1 Solirubrobacteraceae bacterium
GGGTCTTCCCGCAACGTTCGACCGGAAACGACAGCCGTCGATCCCCGACCGGCGGCGTCCTCGAACCTCGAAATACCTCCGGTATTCCTTCGGTTCTGCGTCCTTGCCGGATCGGCGCCGCCGGCCGCCGTTACCGGTCAAACGCTACGAGAAGGCCCACTAGGTCCCCACGCAACCGCACTTCGCGTCCTGCACTCCCCGGCGATCGCCGCGCGTGGCGCCTTTGACACGAAGTGCGATGTACAAGGCGCACCTCCACTCGGCTGCAGCCCGCCCTCCCCACAGGCGCCCACGCGAGCCTCACCGCCAACGGCCGCGCCATCCCAGCGCTTGACATCCTCATCGCCCTGGCCACGCCTCGCCGCCAGCACCGCGCGGACGACCAGGCGCAACGTCAAAGAGAAGACCCGCTCGCGGCGGCCAGCGTCGGGAGCCGGCGGCGCGCCGCCTCGGCCGCCCCGGCGGTCAGGCGAGCCCACGCGCGTGGGCGCCATAGCGACAAGGCGATCGCGGCCGTGAGCGGCACGCTCCACGCGAGGTACGCAGCGGCCTGGATATCGGGGCTGGCCACCCTGGGCAGCAGCTCGAAGGTCGTCCAGACGAGTGCCGCGGTGGTCAGTGCGATGAGCGGCGGGCGCCGCGCGTACACCTCCCACGCGACGAGCGCCACGCACGCGGGTAGCGCGTAGTAGGACGTGTTCCAGGTGTCGAGCAGGCAGCGCAGCTGCAGACAAAGAGCCAGCAGGGCGAAGCCTTGGGCGGGCTCGAGCAGGCGCCGTCGGCGCGCGAGCAGCAGCGCGGCCGCGACCGGCAGGAGGATCACGAGCGGGTGGCTGATCCTGGTGATCCACACCGGCGGCGTTCGATAGCCGACGTGTTCGGCGTAGAGGCCCATGACCCGGTGGCCGTGCTCGCCGAGGAACCACCACAGCTCCCACGGCTGGAAGATCATGCCGCTCGCCCGTGCGACGGTGACCGTGCTGGTGAGGGCGCCTCCGCTGAGCAGCAGCATCGGCGCGACGAGCAGCGCGGCGGTACCCGCGGCGCAGGTCAGCGCGCGCTTGCGGCCGGCGGCTAGCACGAGCAGGACGGGGAGCACGGCGACGACGGCCCATGGCTTGTTCGCCATCGCGGCGCCGAGGAGCACCCCGGTCAGCAGCGGGCGGCTGCGCGCCGCCGCAAGGCCCGCCGCGACGCACAGCACCCCGCCGAGAATCTCCTCGGGATGGCCGATCTCGAGCGCCCGCAGCATCACGGGATTGCAGGCCACCAGGGCGAGCGCCAGCCAGGCGGCGCCACGGCCCGTGCCGAGCTCGCGAGCGCGCACGAAGAGAGCGAGTGCCAGCACGACCGCCGCCAGGAGGCACGGCGCGGCCATCAAGCGATAGAGCGCGAGGTCGCCGCCGCGCCACATCGCCGGCAGCAGAGCGAACGGCGAGCGCAGGATGAGCGAGCCGCCGTAGACGGGCAGGTGGTGCAGGAAGCCCGCGAGGTCGCCGTGGCGCAGCGCCAGCAGCGAGGGCTCGGCCTCGACCTCGTAGTCGGTGAAGGCCATCGTGCGCAGCCCCTGCGCCGCGAGCACCGCTCCTCCCAGGACGGCCGCGAGGGCCGGGGCGAACAGCTGACCTGCACGCGCGCGCATACCACTGTGGTCGGCACCTCTCCAGAGCGGTTGAGGGGATCGTCCGCGTGCGCGCCCAACGGCTCAAGATCCCTGTTAAAGGGCCGAAAAGATGTGCATGAGCGGGAGGAAGCCCGTCCGCGCCGTGCTGGCGCTGCTCGTCGCCTGGACCGTCCTTCGCGAGGCGGAGGTCGGGCCGCTGCGCCCGGTCCTCCACGGACCTGCCTTCGGCAAGGCCGCCTACTGGGTTGTCGTCATCGGCGCCTCACTGCTGACGCTGATCCGTGCACGCTCGCTGCGCGGCCGGGAGGGACTTGCGTGGGGGCTGATCGGCCTGGGCTCACTGCTCTGGGCGAGCGCCGACGTCTACTGGACGCTCGTGCTGGCCGACAACGCGGTGATCCCGGTGCCCTCGGTCTCGGACGTCGGCTACCTGGCGCTCTACCCGCTCGTCTTCGCCGGGTTGTGCCTGCTGCTGAGCGCGCGCATCGACGGCGCGCCGCGCACCCTGTGGGTCGACGGGCTGACCGCGGCGCTGGCCGCGGGCGCGCTGAGCGCCGCGATCGTGCTGCAGGCCGTGCTCGACACGGTCGGCGGCAGCGCGCTCGGTGTGGCCACGAACCTCGCCTACCCGTTCGGCGACCTCATCCTGCTCGCCGTCGTCGTCGCTGCGTTCGCCCTGCGCGGCTGGCGGGCCGATCGCACCTGGGCGCTGCTGGGCATCGGCATCGTGCTCTTCTGGATCGCCGACTCCTACTACCTGGTCACGGTCGCCGACGAGACCTACACCTATCCGAGCCTCTTCGACGGGGGGTGGACCGCGTGCCTGGTCCTCTTCTCGGTGGCCGCGTGGCAGCCGGCCGGCCGTGCCGTTGTCGTCGAGGATCGCGGCACAGCGCGCTTCACTGCCTTCCCGATCGCATTCGCCAGCCTCGGCCTGGCGATCCTGGTGCTCGCTGCGCTTGCGTCGCTCAACGCGGTCGCCGTGCTGCTTGCCGCCGCCTCGCTGCTCGCCGTCTTCGCGCGGCTGATCCTCAGCCTGCGCGACAACGCCGGCATGCTCGTCGCCAGCCGCCAGGAGGCGCTGACCGACGCGCTCACGGGGTTGGGCAACCGCCGCGCGCTGAACCGCGACCTCGAACGTGTCGCGACCGGCCGCCGCGAGCCCGCCGTGCTCGCGCTGTTCGACCTCGACGGCTTCAAGCACTACAACGACTCCTACGGCCACCCGGCCGGCGACGCGCTGCTGCAGCGCCTCGGGGCCAAGCTCGCCGCGCACGTCGACGGGAGCGGCTCGGCCTACCGGATGGGCGGCGACGAGTTCTGCGTCCTGCTGCCGGTCGATCCCGCCGACGACGCCGACGGCCAGGCCGCCGACGCCGCCGCGGCGCTGACCGAGCACGGCGACGGCTTCGTGATCACCTGCTCGTTCGGCGCGGTCGCGGTTCCCGGCGAGGTCGCCGAGTCCGAGGAGGCGCTGCGCCTCGCCGACCAGCGCATGTACGCCCACAAGGGCGGGGGACGCACCTCGGCGCGCAGCCAGAGCCGCGACGTGCTGCTCCGCGCGCTGTCCGAGCGCAACCCCGAGCTCGGCGAGCACATCAGCGGCGTGGCCGCACTGGCCGAGGCGGTCGCCGTGCGCCTCGGCCTCGACGCCGAGCAGATCGAGCACGTCCGCCACGCCGCGGCCCTGCACGACGTCGGCAAGATGGCGATCCCCGACGCGATCCTCGACAAGCCCGCCGCGCTCGACGACGACGAATGGCAGTTCATCCGCCGCCACACGATCATCGGCGAGCGCATCGTCGCCGCGGCGCCCGCATTGCGCCCCGTGGCCGCGCTCGTCCGCTCCAGCCACGAGCGCTGGGACGGCGCCGGCTACCCGGACAAGCTCGTCGGCGAGAACATCCCGCTGGGCGCGCGAATCGTCTCGGTCTGCGACGCCTTCGACGCGATGGTCGCCGACCGCCCGTACCGCGCCGGCATGGACGCCGGTGACGCGCTCGCCGAGCTCGAGCGCTGCGCGGGCTCGCAGTTCGACCCCGGGGTCGTCGCGGCGTTCGCCGCCGCCTGGGGCGAGCGCGAGCTCCTGCCGGCGGCCGCGTAGAGTCGCGCGCCGTGCGCGCGCACTGGCTGAAGGGCATCGGCCACGCCGGCGCCTCGATTCCCGAGGCGTGGCTGCGCGACGGCCGCACCGGCGTGCTCGAGCGCACCGGGTTCCCGCGCCGGCCGCGGATCGCCCCGGGCGACCGGCTCGTCTACTACGCCGCGGGCTGGCGGCGCGTGTTTGCCATCGTCGAGGTGGTGGGCGAGCCGACGGACCGCGAGTCGCGGTCGGCGCGCTGGCCGTGGACGGTCGCCGTCGAGCCGCTGCTCGTGGTACCGCACATGGAGAACGCGCCGCCGGTGGAGGCGATCGGGGTCGCGGCGCGGTCGATGAGCCAGCAGTCGCACATCAGGCTCACGCCCCAGCATTACGAGCGGGCGGTCGAGGCGCTCGCAGGCGTGGTGCTCTGAGCCCTACAGCTCGCGCGCCCACGTCTGCTCCACGAGGTCGTGGCCGAAGCTGTGGTGCGGCGCCGACTCGACGAGCTCGAACCCCGCGCGCTCATAGAGGCGGCGCGCGTCGTGGAGGACGTCGTTGGTCCACAGCGTGATCCGGCGATAGCCGGACCGCTTGGCGAAGCGCAGGCACTCCTCGATCAGCCGCGCGCCGATGCCGCGCCCGCGGGCGGACGGTTCGACGAGCAACAGGCGCAGCTGGGCGACGTCGTCCTCGCGGCGGACGCACAGCACGCAGCCGACGGGCGCCCCGTCGACCTCGGCGATCCACGCCGCCTCGCGGCGCGGATCGCGCCGGTCGACGTAGTCGGCGACGATTCGCGCGACGAGCGCCTCGAACGTCTCGTCCCACGCGTACTCCTGCGCGTAGAGGACGCCATGGCGGTGCACGATCCAGCCGAAGTCGCCGACGTGAGCCGGTCGCAGGACGAAGCCGTCCGCCCGGGGGACGTCCTCGAGCACGCCGCGCACGACGTCCATCGCCGCCACCAGCCGACGCTGGTCCTCGTCGCCGAGCGCGTCGAGCAACTCGCCGGTCTCCGCGGCCGAGCGGCGGTCGAGCTCGGCGAACGCCGCCGTGCCGTCGGCGGTCAGCCGGATGCGCTGGCGGCGCCCGTCGGCCTCCGAGCGCTCCCGGGCCACCAACCCGTTGCGCTGCAGGCGGGCGAGGAGGCGGCTGAGGAAGCCCGCGTCGATGTCGAGCTCGCGGCGCAGGTCGGCGACCTCGGTCACCTCGCGGTGGCCGAGCTCGTAGAGCACGCGCGCCTCGGTCAGCGAGTGCGGCGTGCGCAGCAGCCCGTCGCGCAGGGCGCCGATGCGGTTGGTGTAGAAGCGGTTGAAGGCGCGGACGGCGGCGACGCGGTCGGTCCGCGCGGTGCCGGCTTCGGCCATCTCCAGGGTTGCTGCGGCCTGCTCAGCGCTCGCTTCGGGCATGCCTGACATCATCAACGAAATCGTTGACGACGTCAACGAATCTCTTGTTGACGGCGGTCAGTCGCCTGGCGCGCGGTAATCGACCGACCGCTGGGCGGCCGCGTCGACCTCCTCGGGAGTCAGGAGCAGCACGGTCCTGGTGGTCGCGCCGCCGGCCGCGTTGACGGTGAGCGCGACGGCCGCGGCCGCCTCGGCGTCGGGGAGATCGGCGACGACGTACGCGTCGTGCTCGCCGAAGGCGAAATAGAAGTGCTCGAGGGAGCCGCCGGCGCTCTCCAGGGCGTGCGCCACCGCGTCGCGGCGGCTGCTGCCGCCGGCGCTACGGAGGCCCTTGACGCCCTCGAGGGTGTACGAAGCCTCGATGAGGAACTTGGGCATGCGCCGACCCTCTCATCACGGGCCGCGCGAGTCCAGCCAGGCGAGAACGTCGCCCGCATCTCGAATATGGTCGGCGGGTGAGCGACTACGAGGTGATCGTGGTCGGCGGCGGCTCGGGGGGCTGCGTGCTCGCCGCGCGCCTCGCAGAGGCCGGCCGGGAGGTCTGCCTCGTGGAGGCCGGGCCGGACTACGGGCCCTATGACGAGGGACGCTGGCCGAGCGACATCCTCGACGGGCGTCAGCTCGCCTTCTCGCACTCCTGGGAGACCGAGCGCGAGGACCGCTCCCAGCTGCGCGCGCGGATTCTCGGCGGCTGCTCGGCGCACAACGCGTGCGTCGTGCTGCCCGGCGCGCCCGCCGACTACGACGAGTGGGGTCACGGCTGGAATCACGAGTCGATCGCGCCCTACCTCGAGCGCGCCGAGCGCGAGCTGCGCACGCGGCGCTTCGGCGAGGAGGAGCTGTCGCCGTGGCATCGCGCCTTCGCGCAGGCGGCGGGCGCCGACGCGATCCTGCATCCGGTCAACGCCGTCGGCACCGTTCGCTGGAACACGGCGTTCGCCTATCTCGATCGCGTGCGCGAGGCGGTGACGGTCATGGCCGACACGCTCGTCGATCGCGTGCTGCTCGACGGCGCCCAGGCTATCGGCGTGGCGTCCAGCGCCGGCGAGCTGCGGGCCGAGCACGTCGTGCTCGCCGCCGGCGCCTACGGCTCGCCGGGGATTCTGCTGCGCAGCGATATCGGGCCGTCGCGCGGGCTGCCGGTAGGCGAGGGGCTCGTCGACCACGTCGGCGTCGGGTTCGGCTACGAGCCGACCGTCGCGTTGACGCGCGAGACCGCGGAGTTCGAGCGCCGCCGGCCGCTGTTCATGGGCCAGGTGACGATCGAGGCGCGCAGCAGCGCGTGCGACGAAAGCGTCTGCGACCTGTTCCTGTTCCCGGCCATCGAGCCGCTCGGCCCCGACGTGTACGACATCAGCGCCGGCGTGTTCGCGATGAAGCCGGCCTCGCGCGGCTCCGTGCGGCTGACCTCGCGCGACCCGCGCGCGCCGCTGGCGATCGACCACGGGTTCCTGTCGGACGAGCGCGACGTCGCCGTCCTCGTCGAGGGTGTCGAGCGACTGCGCGCGTTGATCGAGGACGATGCGATCCGCGCGTACGTCGCGCACGAGACGCGGCCCGGACCCGATGTGCCCGCAGCCGAGCACGTGCGTGCGACGGCGCGCGGCTTCTTCCATCCGGTCGGGACCTGCGCCATCGGCCGCGTCGTCGACGGCGACGGCCATGTGCTCGGGATCGAGGGGCTGTCGGTGGCCGACGCGTCGATCATGCCGTCGATCCCGCGCGCGAACACGAATCTCACGGCCGTCGCGGTGGCCGAGCGGCTGGCCGACCGGATCGCCGCCGCCTGAGCCCTACCGGGCGGGCCAGTCGCGCAGGAGCGGCCAGACGACGCGCAGCACGCGCGCGAACGCGCCCTGTCGGAGGCGGTCGGGCGTGTCGCAGGCCGTGTGGCGGCAGGGCTCGTCGGGAACGCCGAGCTTGGCCGCGGGCGCGCCGGCGAGCGCGAGCTCGCGGTGGTCGGAGTTGCCGGTGGCGCTGTCGCGCAGCCAGGTCACGTCGACGCGTTCGCGGCGCGCCGCGGCGAGGATCGGCTCCTCGACGGTCGCGCGCTGCGTTGCCGATGTGGAGCGAAGCTCGAAGCGCGTCCCGCGGCCGACCTCGTCGAGCGACAGGGCGAGGCGGACGTCGGGCAGCCGACCGCTGCGCCGCAGGCGCCGCACCAGCGCGGCCGCGCCGAGGTGGTCCGGGTGGCCGGTATAGGGCCGCTCCTCGGCGCCGGTGGCGACGAGCCAGACGTCGCACGTCGGCTCCGGGTCCGCGCCGAGGGCGCGCGCCAGCGCGACGATCGTCCCGACCCCGGAGGCGTTGTCGTCGGCACCCGGCGCCGGCGGGACGCTGTCGGCATGCGCTATGGCGATGACCAGGCAGTCCGACCGGGCGTCGCGGATGCCGATCACGTCACGCGAGCCGCCGTGGCCGGGCACGCGGAAGCGCTCGAAGCCGACGCGCAGCCCGGCGGCTCTGAATCGGGCGGCGATGCGCTGGTGCGCGCGGCGCTCGGCCGCCGAGCCCGCCGGCCGCGGGCCCGCCAGCGCGAGCGCGACGGCGAAGGCATGTGCCTCCGCGGCGGACGGGGCCGGCGCGGTGGCGAGCGCGCAGCAGATGGCCAAGCTCGCCAGCACGGCGCGTGAGCCTACGCAGAATCGGCACAGACCGCGTCTTGTTCCGTGACGCCGCGCACCGCACCCTCGACCGCATGACGGAAAAGACACAGGTGCTCGGCAGGGTCGTCCAGTACGACGAGCCGGTGTGGGAGCCGCTCGAGCTGGCGGTCGGCGAAGACCTCGCGTCCGCGTTCATGTGGATGTTCGAGGTCGAGACGACCGACCACCGGCGCTTCCAGGCCTACAAGCACATAGACACCAGGCAATACCTCAACATCGATGACCGGGGCGGCGCATTCGACTACGCCGGCGTGAAGAACGGCAGGGATCGCTACGACGTCGTACCGCTCGCCGAAGCCATCGAGTGCGCGCTCGCATCGTGGGAGCGCCTGGGCGCCACCCCCGACGAGCTCGCCGACGCCCGCGCCGTGATCGCCCGCGCGCGGGAGCGCGGCAGCCCATGACCACGCGGCGGCCCCTGACCGCGCCACGGGCGGCCGAGCGCCGGCTCCGTCGGCCGCGTCCTACACTGATCCCGCCGTGATCAGCACCAACCAACTCAAGAACGGAAACCACATCGAGGTCGACGGGACCGTCTTCAAGGTCCTCGAGTTCCAGCACGTCAAGCCCGGCAAGGGCGGCGCGTTCGTGCGCACGAAACTGCGCCGCGCGTCGGACGGCAACGTCATCGACAAGACCTTCCGCGCCGGCGAGAAGTTCCGCGCCGTGCGCACCGAGGCTCGCAAGATGACGTTCCTGTACGCCGACGGCGCCGACGCTCACTTCATGGACGCCGAGTCCTACGAGCAGATGGCGGTGCCCGAGTCGGCCGTGACCGACGCGCTGCGCTGGACCAAGCCCAGCGACCCGGTTGACGTGCTCTTCATCGACGGGCAGCCGAGCGACCTGCAGCTGCCGGCCTCGGTGGTCCTCGAGGTGTCCCAGACCGAGCCCGGCCTGCGCGGCGACACCGCGTCGGGTGGCGGCAACAAGCCGGCGACGCTCGAGACCGGCGCGACGATCCAGGTCCCGCTGTTCGTCGAGATCGGCGACCACGTCAAGGTCGACACGCGCTCGGGCGAGTACATGTCGCGCGCATAGAGCGCGCGCCGCTCCACGCTCCATGTCCCGCCGCTCGGACCAGCG
>DATBKW010000300.1:0-21125 GCA_036555665.1 Solirubrobacteraceae bacterium
GTCTGCGATCTGTCCTGGGTGGCCGAGCGCTCGGAGAAGCTCGTGTCTCATCACGTGCGCGCACTGCGCGCGGCCGGGCTCGTGAGCTCGCGGCGCGACGGCAAGATGGTGATGTACGCCCTGACCGATTCCGGCCGCGCGCTCGTCGACTCGGTGCTCGGTGCGGCCGTGGTCTCGTGAACGAGCTGCCGATGGCGCCGGGCCCGCCGGCTCCCGCGGAGCTCCAGCCCGACCCGAGTGCCGACGCGCAGCGCTACCGCGTGGACGGCATGGACTGCGCCGCGTGCGCGCAGACGGTCGAGAGGGTGGTCGCGGCATTGGACGGTGTGCGGACCGCGCGCGTGTCCTTCGGCAACGCGATGCTCGCTGTGGAGGGCGACGTCGCGCCTGAGTGCGTGTCCGAGGTGGTCGCCCGAGCGGGGTACCGCGCGGCGCCGATGAGCCATCGACGGATGGAGCCGGCCTCCGCGCTCTGGCGCCGGGATCCACGCACGCTGTCCACGCTCGTGTCGATCGTCGTGTTGGCGGCCGCGGTCGTCGCGGCGCTCGTGGGCGCGCCGCGGGCGGCCGTCGAGCCGTTGTATCTCGCGTCGATGGCCGTGGGCGGGTGGCCGATCGCGCGTGCCGCGCTGGCCGCGCTGCGTCGGCGCTCGTTGGACATGAACGTGCTGATGACGATGGCGGCCGTGGGTGCCGTCGGGATCGGCTCGTATGCCGAGGGCGCTTGGGTGCTCGTGCTGTTCGCGGTCGGCACCACTCTCGAGAGCTATGCGTTCGATCGCAGCCGGCGGTCCGTGCGCGAGCTGATGGAGCTGGCGCCCGCCCAGGCCCGTGTGCTGACTGACGATGGCAGCGAGCAGCTCGTGCCGGTCGAAGAGGTGACGGTCGGGACGCGCTTCGTGGTGCGCCCGGGGGAGAGGATCGCGCTCGACGGCGAGGTCGCGCGGGGTGCGTCGAGCGTCGACGAGGCTCCCATCACCGGCGAGTCGGTACCGGTCGACAAGGAACCCGGAAGCGTGGTGTTCGCGGGGACGCTGAACGCGCAGGGAGCGGTGACCGTCAGGACCACGAAGGCCGTGCGGGATTCCACCTTGGCCCGCGTCGCGGCCTTGGTGGAGGAGGCGCAGGGTTCTCGGGCACCGTCGGAGCGGTTCGTCGATCGCTTCGCGCGCATCTACACGCCGCTGGTGTTCGCCGCCGCGCTTGCCGTCGTTGCCGTGCCGGTTGCGCTGGGCGGCGACCTCGACACGTGGCTGTACCGGGCTCTGGCACTGCTGATCGTCGCGTGCCCGTGCTCGCTGGTCATCTCGATCCCGGTCGCTGTTGTCTCGGCGGTCGGGCGCGCGGCGCGCGACGGCGTGCTGATCAAGGGTGGCCAGGCGCTCGAGGACCTCGCGCGCATCCGGACCGTCGCGGTAGACAAGACCGGCACACTGACCGACGGGCGCCCGCGACTCGGACGCATCGTCGGGCTCGACGGGCTCTCCGAGGACGCCGCGCTGGCGCTCGGGGCGGCCGTGGAGAGCCAGTCCGAGCATCCGCTGGCGCAAGCGCTCGCGGCGGCGGCGCGCGAGCGCGGCCTCGACTTCGCGACGCCGGATTCTTTCGAGGCGCTGCCCGGACGCGGGGTGTTCGCCCGCGTCGGCGGGCGCGAGCTATGGGCAGGCGGACCGCGGCTTGCGCGCGAGCGCCTCGGGGACGTGCCCGGTGACGTGGCGCAGCTCGAGCTCGGCGGGGAGACAGCGACGGTGCTCGGCGAAGGCGACCGCGCGCTCGCGGTGTTCGGGCTCGCCGACCGGCCGCGACCCGAGGCGGCCGATGCCGTCGCGGGCATGCGCCGCGCGGGAGTGCGACGCGTGGTCATGCTCACCGGCGACAACGAGCGCGTCGCCGCCGGGGTGGCCGAGGACGTCGGCGCCGACTCCTACCGCGCCGGGCTGCTGCCCGAGGACAAGCTGGGCGCCGTCGAGGAGCTCGATCGCCACGGGCCGGTCGCGATGGTCGGCGACGGCATCAACGACGCGCCGGCGCTGGCGGCCGCGCGGGTCGGGATCGCCATGGGCGCCGCCGGCACCGACGCCGCGCTGGCATCCGCCGACGTGGCGCTCATGTCCGACGACCTCTCCCGCCTGCCCGGCGCCATGACCGGAGCACGGCAGGCCGCCGGCGTGATGCGCCAGAACGTCATCGCGTCGCTCGTCGTCAAGGCCGTGTTCGTCGTGTTGGCTCCGCTGGGGCTGGTGACCCTCGTCATGGCGGTGGCCGCCGACATGGGCATGTCGCTGCTCGTGACGCTGAACGGCCTCCGGCTCCTTCGGGGCGGGCGCCAAAGGACGAAGCTGCCCGTTGCGCGGACGACTGTTGCTCACACGACAGACTGATCTGCGGGAGGCTCGTGCAGTGCCGACCGCGCCGAGCGCTCCTGTGGAAGGCACACACGGCCGGGAACGAGTCGCGAGCCCGGGCGCGTCGCGCCGGCCCTCGCCGAGCACACCGCCGGCCGCGGACCCGCACCCAACGCTCCCGCCGCCTGGCCCGGCACCCGGCCGGCCTGCCCTCGACCCCGCCCAATTCGCCGTCGAGGGCACCGGCGGGCCGCCGAGCCCGGGAACGCTCGTGCTGCTCGGCAATCCCCACGCGTTTCAACGCCACTGGGGTGGCGGACCTCCGGGCTGGCCGGATCGATCCGCGCATCGTCGCGGTGCTCACCAAGCTCGCCCGGGCACACACCGTCACGGTGAGCGCGATGTGCAGCGACCACCCGAAATTCACTGCGGGCGGCTCGCTCTCCCTGCACTATCAACGCCCCTGGCTACCTTAGCGACGCGGGCACGCAGGACAACCTCCACATCGCCTTCAAGCAACCGGTCGACCCCTCCTGGACGCCGCCGACGACTTGAGTGGCCATACGATTGCGCCGTGCCGTTCACGCTCAGGAACCTCAAGGAGGACCTTGAGGACGTGGGGTCCAGGTTCGACGGCGCGCCGGACCTGGAGTTCCGCTTGGCGACCGAGGCGCTCGCGCTCGAGAAATCGGGCCTGGGCTACCAGCGCGTCCCGCCCGGCTATCGCTTTCCCTACGGCCACACGCACAGGAAGCAGGAGGAGGTGTACGTGGTCCTGCGCGGGAGCGGGCGGATGAAGCTCGACGACGAGATCGTCGAGCTGAAGGAATGGGACGCGGTGCGCGTCGCGCCCGGTACGTGGCGAGGCTATGAGGCCGGGCCGGACGGCCTCGAGATCCTCGTCATCGGCGCGCCCAATCTCGGCGAGGCTCCGCGCGAAGACGTCGATGGCCGGCGCGACTGGTGGGCTGATTAGCGCCAGATAGGCGTTGCGCCCGCTCACCCCTCGCGCAGCACATCGAGAATCTGGGCTCGAGTTGCGTTCCCGCCGCTGGCGATCAGGGCGACGCGCTTTGAAGCAAGCTCGGCGCGCGATCGGAGCGCCGCCGCGAGCGGCGCCGCACCTGACGCCTCGATGAGGTTGCGCGTCGTCTCGATCATGACGGCTTGTGCGGCGCGGATCTCGTCGTCGCTGACGAGCACGAAATCGTCAAGCCAGCGCCAGAGGATTCTCTGGGGCAGCTCGAAGGCCGTGCGCGTGGCCAGCCCCTCGGCGAACGTCGTTGTCCGATCCTCCACCAGGCGGCGCTCCTGCCAGGAGCGGAACGCCGCCGGCGCGGCGTCCGACTGGACACCGACCACTCGGACGGCGGGGTTGATGGCCTTTGCGACGATGCAGGCGCCGGCCGCTCCGCTTCCGCCGCCGATCGGCACGACGATGACGTCGATCGCCGGCTGCTCCTCGAAGATCTCGAGCGTCTCGGTGGCGACACCGGCGATCAGCAGGGGCTCGTTGCCGGAGTGCACGTAGCGATGGCCATGCTCGCGGGCGAGCTCCTCGGCGTGCTCGCGGGCCTCATCGAAGTCGCGGCCATGGAAGACGAGCTCCGCTCCGAGTCCGCGCATCGAGGCAACCTTGACGGGGTTCGCGTCCTCGGGAACGCAGATCGTCGCTCGCACCCCGAACAGACGCGCCGCATAGGCGATGGACTGGCCGTGGTTTCCGGTCGAGGCGGCGATCACTCCGCGCCCGCGCTCCTCGTCGCTCAGCTGCGAGATCAGGTTGACCCCGCCCCTCACCTTGAACGCGCCGACCGGCTGGTGATTCTCGTGCTTGACGAAGACGTCGGCCCCGAGAAGCTCGTCGAGGCCCGCATAGCTGTAGAGCGGCGTCGGACGCAGATGGGCCGAGATCCGACGTCGTGCCTCGAGCACCTCCGCGAGCGTCGGCACCTGCCACTCGACACTCGCGCTGCTCATAGATCGGCAATCGCCTCGGCGAGGATCTCCACGCCCTCGGTGATCGTCCTCTCGCTGAGGGTCGCGTAGCCGAAGATCAGTCCTTCACGCCCCTCGGACGAGATCCGGTACGGGCCCAGTCCGTACACCGCAAGCCCTCGCATGGCGGCCGCGTCTATCACCGTCGACTCGTCGAGCTCGCGTGGCAGGTAGGCGACCAGGTGTAGGCCGGCCGCGATGCCGGCGGGCTCGAGGTCGGGCAGCAGCTCACCCAGCGCGGCGATCAAGGTGTCGCGTCGCCGGCGGTAGAGGGGCCGCATGCGCCGCAGGTGCCGGTCGAACTCACCGCGTTCGAGGAAGTCGGCGAACGCCAGCTGATCGAGCACGGGCGATCCGCGGTCGGCCAACGATTTGGCCTCGGCGATGTCCTCGACCAGTCGCGGCGGCACGACCAGCCAGCCGAGCCGAAGGCCGGGCGCAAGGGTCTTGCTGGCGCTACCGCCGTAGATGACACGGTCGGGCGCCAGCCCTTGCATGGCACCGATCGGCGCCCGGTCATAGCGGTACTCGGAGTCGTAGTCGTCCTCGACGATCAGGGCGTCCTGCGCGTCGGCCCACTGCAGAGCGGCGACGCGCGCCTCCGGCGCCAGCACCGCCCCCGTGGGCCATTGATGGGAGGGCGTGAGGACCAGCGCATCGGCGTCGGTGCGTCCGAGCGCCTCCACGTCGATGCCGTGCTCGCCAACGGGCACGCCGATGACTTCCAGGCCCGCGGCGCGTGCCAGCGGGACCGCGTCGTCGTCCGCAGAGGGATCCTCGACCGCGATGCGGCGGGCACCGTGCTTGACGAGCGTTTGGATGATCAGCCCGATGCCCTGCCCGTAGCCGTTGCAGATCACGATGTTCTCGGCGCCGGCCGAGGTCCCGCGGACGCGGTTCAAATACGAAGCGAGCGCGGCCTGCAACGCGGGTGCCCCGCGTCCGCTCACGTAGCCGAAGTCCTCGGGCCCGGCCTCGTTGAGCACGCGCCGGACCGAGCGCAGCCAGGCCCGGCGGGGGAACTCAGAGCCGTCGGCTCGGCACGGACAGAAGTCGATTCTCGGGGTGCCCGGTGCCAGCCCGGTCGGCTCGGACCTGCCCGCCGTCGCCGAGTCGATGGCGACCCTCGTGTAGCTGCCCGCCCGGCTCGTCAGATAGCCCTCGGCGACAAGCTGCTGGTAGGCCTCGACGACGACACCGCGGGATACCCCGAGATCGCGGGCAAGCGCCCGCGTGGGTGGCAGCGCTGTACCGCACGGCAGCCGCCCCGCGCGGATCCCGGCGCGTATCGATGCCTCGATCTGCCGGTGCAGGGCCACTCCTGAAGCGCGCTCCACGTGGACCAGCACATCGCCTGCGGGACGTGAATCGGTCCTCTGAAGCAGCACGGGATCGGATCTTAGATCGCGAGCCAATCTTTGCCAGCCTCGGGGCCACGCTCAACCCGCCCTCGGAGGAACCAATGCGAAAGATCATCAATTCCACCTACATCTCCCTCGACGGCGTGGTCGACCGCTTGGACGAGTGGCCGTCGGTTGGCGCACGCGGCGAGCAGGGGGATGAGATTCAGAACGAGCTCCTGCTCAGCTGCGACGCGCTGATCATGGGGCGCCGCACGTACGAGGGCTTCGCCCCGGTGTGGTCGATGCAGTCGGGCGATCCGTTCAGCGACCACATCAACTCGATGCCGAAGTACGTCGTGTCCTCCACCCTCGAGGACCCGGACTGGAACAACACGTCGGTGATCGCCGGGGGTCCCGTGGAGGCGATCAGGCGTCTGAAGGAAGCCCCGGGCAAGGACATCGTCCAGTACGGCTTCGGGCAGCTGTCGTCCGCGCTGGTCACGCACCGGCTCCTCGACGAGCTGCGGCTCTGGGTGTACCCGCTGGTCCTGGGCAAGGCCGAGCCCGGCGACCTGCTCTACCGCGACTGCCCCACCACCATGTTCGAGCTCGCCGGCACGACGACGCTTCAGAACGGCATCGTCATCCTGAGCTACCAGGCCGCAGGATGACCATGTTCGGCAACGGCGTCAGCCGGCCACGATCGTGGCCGCGAGCGCGATTCGGTGGTCCTTCGTCCAGGGCGGCCCCAGCGTCGCCCGAGGGCCCTGCAGGACCTCGTCGGCCCGTTCACCCAGCACGCTGACCGCCTGACCCACCACGGCCTTCGCCTCATAGAGGTGGACATCCCACTCGCGAGCGTGCGCGAGCTCGGCGAGCTCCTGGCGGTACATGATGGCGTCGGCCCGGGCCTCATATGGCGCGCGGCGTTGGACGGCGATGTCGTCGGGGAAGTCGTGCGGCCAGGCTCGAAGCGAGATCGAGACGACCGGCGCCGGCAGCGCGGCGGCGATCTCGTCGAGCGCGGCTGATGCCGCCCGAACGACGGACGCCCGCACCTTCGCGACGAGCGCGGCCGTAGCGGCAACATCGAGCCGCCGGCTCTCGTAGTGGATCGGCGCCGCCGACAGTCCGGGTTCGACCAGCTCGATCCGCCGGCGGTCCACGACCTCGTGGTCCGACGACGCGGTCACGGCAATGGCCCAGCCGAGATGATCCGCGATGCCTACCCGCATGTCGCCATTCTCCGTCGATCCACCGCACCTGGCGGCGCTGCTGTCCCACGGCCCGTGCGCGACTAGGGTCTGCGGATGAGTCCCGGCCGGCGGCCCCTCTTCTGCGACGTGGCCCTGGCCGAGCGGATCGAGTGCGCCGAGGCGCAGCTCATCGCCGCGAGCAGCCGGGCGGCACACCGTCGCGCGGGCAACGCCGCGGGCTTCGTGATGCCCATCGCCGGCGGGGTGGCCTCCTTTGCCGAGGACGGCTCGCCGTTCAACAAGGTCGCCGGCGTCGGCTTCGGCGGCGTGCCTGGCACGGCCGCCCTCGACGAGGTCGAGCGCGCGTTTGCCGCCTGTGGCGCGTCGGTGCAGATCGAGCTCGCGCACCTGGCCGATCCCGCGATCGGTGCCCTTCTGTCAGAGCGGGGCTATCAGCTCGCATCGTTCGAGAACGTGCTCGGAATCGCTCTCGATGGTGAGCCCGAGCGCATCACGCCTCCCGGCGTCGAGGTCCGGCACAGTGGCGACGAGGAGCTCGACGCCTGGCTCGACGTCGTGGCCGAGGGCGTCCTGCACCCCGATGCTCAGGGCCTGCCCGCGCACAAGGAGTTCTCGCGCGAGGACATCGACAGGGCGGAGCGCGACTTCGCGGCCGCGGGTGTCGTTCGCTACCTGGCGCTGCGCGACGGGGTCATCGCCGGCGGCGCCGGCCTGGCGATCGCCGAGGGGGTCGCCCAGCTCACCGGCGCGGCGACCGCGCCCGCGCACCGCCGCCGCGGCGTGCAGAGCGCGCTGCTCGCGGCCCGGCTCGCTGACGCCGCGGCCGCCGGCTGCGACGTCGCCGTCGTCACCACGCAGCCGGCGTCCAAGTCACAGGAGAACGTGCAGCGCCGGGGCTTCGATCTGCTCTACACGCGCGCCATTCTGGTCAAGCAGCCGGAGGCGGGGCCCGCCGGCGCACAGGCCTGAGCAGGCCCGCTTGATCCGTCGTTGCGCTGGTCATAAGGTCGGGCGCCAGCGTTCAGCCACAGCGAACACGGGGATGGCGATGGCAGAGACGACCACGGCTCGAACGGTGACGGGAGGGTGCCGGCGGGCAGCGACACGGTCACGCCCGCGGGCTGACCGCCGGCCGCCGCCGCGTGGATAGGTTGCGCGACTTCCCGATCGGCGCGGCCGCCACGCTCGCGGATCTCGAGGCGCCGGCCGCGCACGTTCTCCACGCACGCCTGCGCGAGCGCGAGCCCGTGTCGTGGCTGCCCGCGCTCGGCGGCTGGCTCGTCACGCGCCGCGACCTCGCGCTGGCGCTCATGAACGACGCGAAAACGTTTACCGTCGACGATCCGCGCTTCTCGACCGGGCGGGTCGTCGGCCCGAGCATGCTCACCCTCGATGGCGCCGAGCACCAGCGCCACCGTGCGCCGTTCGCGCGTCCCTTCCGCCGCGACGCGGTGAGAGAACGTTTCACCGCGCTCGTGGCGGACGAGGTCGAGCGGTTGATCGACGTCATCGAGCCCGCCGGCGAGGCCGAGTTGCGCCGCAGCTTCGCGGGCCCTTTGGCCGCGGCTGTCGTGACCTACGCGCTCGGCCTGCAGGACACCGACACCGACGCCGTCCTGGGCTGGTACGACGACATCGTCGCCGCGGTGACCGCGGTCACGGGCGGCGGCGACGTGCCCGCCGCCGGGCGAGCCGCGTTCGACAACCTGCGCACGGCGATCGAACCGGTGCTCGACCGCGAGCCGGGCTCGTCGCTGCTGGCGGCCGCGGCCGGCGACGCCGGCGGTCTGGGGCGCGCCGAGGTCGTCTCCAATGCCGCGGTGATGCTCTTCGGCGGCATCGAGACGACCGAGGGGATGATCACCAACGCCGTGGCCATGCTGCTCGCCGACCCGCAGCAGCGCGCGCTCGCCGAGAGCGATCCGGCCGTGCTCGCCAACGCGATCGAGGAGTCGCTGCGCCTCGAGCCGGCGGCGGCGATGGTCGACCGCTACGCCACGGCCGACGTGCAGCTCGGCGGCGCGGACGTCGCGCGCGGCGAGCTCGTCAGCGTCTCGGTCGCCGCCGCAAGTCGCGACCCGGCGACCTTCGCCGATCCCGACCGCTTCGACGTGCGCCGCGCCAACGCCGGCCAGCACCTCGCGTTCGCCCGCGGCCCGCACGTGTGCATCGGGATGCACCTCGCGCGCCTGGAGGCGCACACCGCGGTCGGCCGGCTCCTGGAGCGGCTGCCGGGTCTGCGCCTCGATCCCGACCACCCGTCGGCCGCCCGTGGGCTTGTGTTCCGCAAGCCGCCGGAGCTTCGGGTTCTGTGGTGAGCCCGCCTCAGTCGACGACCAGGGTGACGATCTCCCACGGCCGGTAGTCGACGACGATCGCGTCGCCGTCGACCTCCGCGGGCCCGAGGTCGTCCTCGAGCAGGTTGGCGCGACGCGCCGTGTTCCACGCGAGAGCGAGCCGGATCCGCGCGCGGCCGCGGCCGCCGTGCGCCTCGTACAGCCTCAGCACGAGGGCCTCGGAATCCTCGGCGAGCTTGATCGTGTCGAGCACCAATCCCGGCGCGTCGACCTGCGCCCACGAGCCCGCCGGCACGCCGGCCCCCCAGCGCAGCGGCGCATTGAACGCCCGCGCCTCGCCGACCACGCCGCCCTCCTGCCAGCCGCCGGCGTGGGGGAGGATCGCGTAGGCGAAGGCGTGCTCGCCCATGTCGGCGGAAGGATCGGGCGCCTTGGGCGCGCGCAGCAGGCTGATGCGCAGGGTTGCCCCGAACGCGCTGTAGCCGTACTTGCAGTCGGTGAGGAGCGCAGCGCCGAAGCCGTACTCGGAGAGATCGGCGAAGCGGTGGCCGGGCACCTCGTAGCGGGCGAGGTCCGCGCGCGTGGAGTAGTGGGTCGGGCGCACCGTTGCGCCGAACGCCGTCTCGTAGGTCGCTGCATCCGCGCGGACGGCGAGCGGGAAGGCGACCTTCAGGAGCCGGTGCTCCTCGTGCCAGTCGGCCGTCGTGTGGACCTCGAGCCGGCGCGCGGTCGCGTCGAGGCGAAAGGTCTGGCGCAGGTGCGACGCGCGGCCGACCGGGCGCTCGAAGACGACCTCGGCACGCAGCGGCTCGAAGCTCAGCGACGCGATGCCCTCCGCCGGCGCGCAGTCGGCACGCGTCTCGAGATGCGCAGGGTCGATGTCCCACGCGTCGTATTCGACCGGCCGGTCCTCGTAGAGCTCGAGACGATTGCCCGGCGCGGCCAGCGCCTCGCGCCCGGTCGGGCGATGGACGAGGCTCGCGAGCTCCCCGCCGGCGCTGAGCGTCACGGTCAGGAAATCGTTTTCAAGGATCGCGCCGCCATCGGGCGTGCGCTCGGCGCGCACCGCGTCGCACGCCGCTCCCCCTTGCGCGGCCCCGTACGCCGGCACGTCGACGGCCACGAGCGTCCCGGCCGGGTCGCGCGCGACCTCGCGGCGCGCGAACGGCGTCGTGTTGACCGCCACGGCCGCGGCGCCCGCCGCGCCGAGCGCCACGAGTGCGTGGCCGGCCAGGGCGTCGGCGCGCGCCTCGACGCCGGCCAGGTCCGCCCGCGCGCGCTCGTTGACCTCGGCGATCGAGCTGCCGGGCAGGATGTCATGGAACTGGTTGACCAGCAGCACGCGCCACGCCTCGGTCAGCTCGGCGCGCGGATGCGGGGCGCCGCGCAGGCGCGTGGCCAGGGCGCACAGCGTCTCGGCGTCGTGGAGCGCCGCCTCGCAGCGGCGGTTGCCGCGCTTGAGCGCGGCCTGGCTCGTGAAGGTGCCGCGGTGGTACTCGAAGTACAGCTCGCCGACGACCGTCCGCAGGTCGCGCGCGTCGTCGTGGAGGCGATCGAAGAACGCCTGCGGCGAGCGCAGCGTGGTGCGCGGCAGGCCGCGCAGGTCGCGAGCCCGGCGCAGGCACTCGAGCATCGCGCGGGTCGGCCCGCCGCCGCCGTCGCCGTGCCCGAAGATCAGCAGGCTCTCGCGCGACCGCGGATGATCGAGGTAGTCGCGCACCCCGCGGCGCAGCTCGGCGACCGTCGCCTCGGCGTTGTAGGTGTCGGTCGGCGGGAAGTGCGTCAACACCTCGCTGCCGTCGAGCCCCTGCCACGTGAAGGTGTGGTGCTCAGGCTTGGTGAAACGATTCCACGACAGCTTCTGGGTCAGGAAGCGCGACATGCCGGCCAGGCGCATGAGCTGCGGCAACTGGGCCGTGTAGCCGAAGACGTCGGGCTGCCAGAGCTCGCTGCAGCGCCGGCCCAGCTCCTGCTCGAAGAAGCGCTGGCCGTACAGCAGCTGGCGGGCCAGCGACTCGCCCGACGGTAGGTTGCAATCGGGCTCGATCCAGCTGCCGCCGACCGGCACCCATTGGCCGCGCGCGACACGCTCGCGGATGGCCTCCCACAGCTGCGGGTCGCGCTCCTTGGCCCATGCGTAGTGCTGGGCCTGCGAGGCGCAGAAAACGTATTCCGGATACTCGTCGATGAGCCGGACCTGGCTGGAAAACGATCTCTGGGCCTTGCGCCAGGTCTCCTCCAGCGGCCACAGCCACGCGGTGTCGAGGTGTGCGTGGCCGACGGCCGACAGCTCGTGCGGGCCGCCGGCCGCGTGGCGTGCGTACAGATCGGCGAGGATCGCGTCGCCGCTCGCGCCGGTCTCGTAGGCGGTGGCGAACGCGTTGAGACCGGCCAGCAGCTCGCCGGCGAACGACGGGTCCACGCCGTCCTCGAGCTCGAGCGCGCGCAGCACCGCGAAGTCCCACAGCCGCCGCCACGCTTCGGAGTCGAAGCGGGCCAGCTCGCAGGCGTCGAGGACGTACGGCGAGACCGAGCGAAACGGCCCGTGTTCGCCCTGGCCCTCGACGTCGCGGCCGAACGGGCCGTTGCAGGCGATCTCGATCTCGAAGGCCACCCGCTCGCCGCCGCGGGCGCTGTCGACCAGCGTCGCGTCGGGCCGCGGCTGGGTGCCCGACGAGTTCAGCCCCTGCACCGCGCGGCCGCCGAGCCACAGCGTGGCCTCGCTGCGGGTGTCGAGCACGAGGTCGACGCGCGCGCCCGCCCAGGCCTCGGGCACCGTCGCCTGTGCCCGCAGCCAGTAGGTGGCGAACAGCGGCCCGAGCTGCTCGCCGGGCGCAACCCGCCGGTATTCGAGCGCCTGCGCTGCGGCGTACTCCATGCGATCGACCGGCCCGGCCAGCCGCAGGTCGCCGACCGGGACGCGCTCGGGGTACACCGCACCGGCCAGCCGCTCCTCCAAGCGCTGTAGGCGCTCGCGCGTGTACTCGCGATGCGCCGCGGTCACGGGCGGGGAGGCTATCGCGGCCCGCTCGGCCGGCGACCTCGCGCGCTTCGGCTGCCCTCATGTGGGTATCAGGTAGCCTGACTGGCGGCTGAGGAGGCGACTGCATGTCCACGACGTCCACGCACGCGATTCCCGTCCCGGAGCCCGAGCTGACCGCCGACGAGATGGTTGAGCGCGCGCGAGCGCTGGTGCCCGTGCTCCGCGAGCGCCAGGAGGAGTGCGAGCGCCTCGGGCGCATGCCCGACGAGACCAGCCGTGACTTCGTCGAGGCCGGCTTCTACCGGATCCTGCAGCCGCGGCGCTTCGGCGGCTACGAGTTCGACCTGCCGACTTTCACGCGTGTCGCGATCGAGCTCGCGCGCGGCTGTCCGGCGAGCGGCTGGACCTACACGCTGACCGCCGGCCATGCCCACATGCTCGCGGCGCTGTGGCCCGAGGAGGGGCAGATCGACATCTACGGCGCCGACGGCGAGGTCCGCATGCCGGGCCGGCTGCGGCCCGGCAAGGCGCGCGAGGTCGACGGGGGCTATCAGTGCTCCGGGACGTTCGATTACGTCTCGGGCTGCGACTCGGCGACCCACCTCGTGCTCGCCTGGGCGTTCGGTGACGACGTCTCGGCGGGCGAGTTCGCCACCGACTTCATCGGCGTCGTGGACTTCGACGACGTCGAGATCGTCGACAACTGGGACGTGCTCGGGCTGCGCGGCACCGGGTCCAAGCGCGTGGTCGTCGAGGACGTCTTCATCCCTCACCGGCGCACGATCGACTCGATCTTCCGCCTCGACGCGCCGCCCGCGGCCGGCCGCACGGTGCACGAGAACCCGATGTATCGCGAGGGCACCATCGGCGGCCTGATCTTCAGCGAGACCGCCTCGGTCGCGATCGGGATCGCCAAGGGCGTCCTCGACCAGTACGAGGAGAGCCTGCGCAAGCGCAAGACGACCGTGCTGCCGCTCATCCCGATGACCGAGCACGCCCAGTACCCGCGCTTCTTCGGCGAGGCGTTCCAGATCATCGACGTCGCCGAATGCGCGCTGCTGCAGAGCGACTACGACTACATGGACTGGTGCCGGCGCGCGGCGGCCGGCGAGATCGAGTTCGGCTTCGACCTCGACCGTCGGCTGCAGCTGCGCAAGCAGTACTGCGCCAAGCTCGCGTACGACGCCGTCGGGATCATGCTGCGCACCAATGGCTCGGCCGGGATGCGCACCGGTGCGATGTGGCAGCGCTACGCGCGCGACATGACCGTGCTCATGACCCACAACACCGTGCAGGCCGAGCTCGCCGCGGACTCGTTCGGCCGCATGCACTTCGGACTGCTGCCGCACGGGGTGGAGGCGGGCGCGGGAGCGGTGCCGCCGCCGGTGCGCTAGCCGATCACGATCGTCTGCAGCTCCGTCAGCTGCTCCAATGCGTGGCGCCCGCCGATCCGGCCGATGCCGCTGTCGCTCCCCGCGCGGCCGCCGAAGGGGAGATGGTTCTCCCAGTAGTTCGTCGTCTCGTTGATGTTGACCAGGCCGGTCCGGACCTGGTCGGCGAAGCGCAGGCCGTCCATGACGTCGCCGGTGAAGACCGCGGCGAGCAGGCCGTACGGCGATGCGTTGGTCAGCGCGATCGCGTGCTCCAGCGACGTGACCGCCACGACCGGCGCGATCGGGCCGAAGGTCTCCTCGCGGGCGGCCTGGGAGTCCTCGGCGACGCCGTCGAGGATCGTCGCGGTCCAGTACAGGTCGGTGGGAAAGCCCGCGGAGCGCTGGCCGCCGGCGACCACCCGCGCGCCGCGCGCGACCGCGTCGCGGACGTGCTCGTCCATCTTCCCGGCAACCGCGTCGTTGTTCAGCGGCCCCATCGTCGTCTCGGGCGCGAACGGATCGCCCAGGCGCACCTCGGCCTCGACCACGCCCGCCAGGCGCTCCACGAACTCGTCGCGCACCGGCTCCTGCACGAGCAGCCGTTCGCCCGCCGTGCAGCTCTGGCCCGCGCACAAGAAACAGGCGCTCACCGCCGCTGCGGCGGCCGCCGCGACGTCGGCGCCCTCCAGGACCACGAGCGGCCCGTTGCCGCCCATCTCCAGCAGCAGCCGCTTGCCCGCGGCGCGCTCGGCGATCCGCCGCCCCGTCGCCGTCGAGCCGATGAAGCCGACCGCGACCGTGCCGGGATTGGCGACGATTTCGTCGCCCACCACGGGCCCCGGCCCGAGGACGAAGTTGAAGACGCCCGCCGGCAGGTCGGCCTCGGCGACGCATTCGGCCAGCAGCCCCGAGCACACGGCGGTCGACGGCGCGCAGGTCCACACAACCGTGTTGCCGACCGCCAGGGCCGGCGCGACGATCTCGGCCGGCATCGTGTACGGCCAGTTCCACGGTGTCACCACCGCGACGGGCCCGAGCGCGCGGCGCATGAGCAGCACGCGCTTGCCCGGCACCGAGCTCGGCGGGATCGAGCCCTCCAGCCGCACGCCGTCCTCGGCTGCGGCGCGCCACATGACGATCAGCTCGTCGACCTCGTCGTAGGCCTCGGCGTGCAGCGGCTTGCCCTGGTCGAGCGTCAGCGCGCGGGCCAGCTCGTCGCGCCGGCGCGCGCAGACATCGGCGACGCGGTGCAGGGCGGCCGCACGCGCGAACGCGGTCGCCGCCGCCCAGCCGGGGAAGGCTGCGACCGCGGCGTCGACCGCCGCCCGCGCGTCGTCGCGATCGCCCCACGCGACGGCCCCGAGATCCTCGCCGGTGGCGGGACTGGTCGCCCGTTCCGAGGCCCCGCCAAGCGCGTCGCGCCACTCGCCCGCGACGAACATCCGCGTCGGCCCGAGCGCAGCGCCGGAGTGGGTCTGGGCGCCCTGCAGTTGACCGGGCTGTCCCATCCGTGGGGTAAGATATATGAGTTGAATGCCAGTCGCATCCAAGGTGCGGCCGGGGCGAGGAGAACATGAGCGCAGCGGCCGACGGGCAGCGCCGGCGATGACCGCCATCCTCGAGGACATCGTCGCCGAGGGCGGCCGCCTGCTCGCGCTCGCCGACGACAGCGACGTCGATCTGCGCCTGCTCGGCGGGGTCGCGGTCCGGCTGCACGCGCCCGACGTGCCGGCCGCGCTCGACCGCCAGTACAAGGACCTCGACATCGCGATCCCCAAGAAGGCCTCGGGGCCGCTCGACGAGCTGCTACGCAACGCCGGCTACAACCCGCACGTCTCCTTCAACGCCATGCACGCGCGCGAGCGCGGGCTGTTCTTCGACGACGACCACGGCCGCCAGGTCGACGTGTTCGTCGACTCCTTCCGCATGTGCCACGCGATCCCGCTGGCCGATCGCTTCGCCGCCGAGAAGGGCACGGTGCCGCTCGCCGAGCTGCTGCTCACCAAGCTGCAGATCATCGAGCTCAACGAGAAGGACATCCGCGACACGGTCCTGTTGCTGCACGGCCACGAGATCGCCGACCACGACGACGAGGCGGTCAACGGCGCGCGCATCGCGCAGCTGTGCGCCTCCGACTGGGGGCTGTGGCGCACCATCACCGCCAACCTCGAGCGCTGCCGCGAGCACATCGACGACTACGACCTGCCCGACGGCGACCGCGCCCAGATCGCCGACCGCTTCGGCGAGATCGTGGAGCGCGTCGAGGCCGAGCCCAAGAGCCGCGGCTGGAAGCTGCGCGCGAAGGTCGGCGAGCGCAAGCGCTGGTACGACCTGCCCGAGGAGGTCGCGCAATGAGGCTGTTCTTCGCCACCGACATCCACGGCTCGGAGACGTGCTGGAGGAAGTTCCTCAACTCCGGGCCCCACTACAAGGTCGACGTCGTGATCCTCGGCGGCGACATGACCGGCAAGGCGCTCGTGCCGATCGTCGACGACGGCGACGGCACCTGGCACGCGACGCTGCTGGAGAACCGCGAGACGCTGGCCGACGAGGATGCCGTCCGGGCGTTCGAGGACGCTGTCAAGCGCCGTGGCTACTACCCCTTCCGGACGACCCCGGACGAGCTGTCGGAGCTGGCGGCCGACGAGGCGAAGTGGCACGCCCTCTTCGACGAGCACATGATCTCCACCGTCGAGCGCTGGATGGCGATGGCCGACGAGAAGCTGGCGGGCAGCGGCATCCGCGTCTTCGTCTGCCCGGGCAACGACGACCAGCTCGAGATCGACGAGGTGGTGGCGGCGGCCAAGACGGTCGAGCTCGGCGAGGGCCGCGTCGTCGACATCGACGGCTTCCAGCTGGCGTCCAGCGGGTGGGCCAACCGCACACCGTGGGACACCTATCGCGAGGAGGACGAGCCGGTCCTCGGCGAGCGCATCGAGAAGATGATCGCGGGGGTCACGGCCCCGCCGGAGCGCACGATCTTCAGCCTGCACTGCCCGCCGTACGCCACGGGCCTGGACGATGCGCCGCAGCTGACGGCCGAGATGGACCTCAAGGACGCCGGCCGGTCGACCGTGCCGGTCGGCTCGACGGCGGTGCGCCAGGCGATCGAGCGCCACCAGCCGGCGCTGTCGCTGCACGGGCACATCCACGAGGCCCGCGGCACGCACCGGCTCGGCAAGACCCTGTGTATCAACCCCGGCAGCTCGTACGAGCAAGGCCAGCTGCTGGGCGCCGTGGTGGAGATGGACGGCAAGAAGAAGGTCAAGCGGTTCGTGTTGACGAGCGGTTAGGAGGAGGAGACAGATGGCATCGGTTGCGGCAGGCCAGGGCGGCGACGTCGAGCGTGCCCTCTTCGTCCGCAAGGCGACGGGGCTCGTGCGCGGTTGGTCGGTGCGCGACGCGTTCATCTACGCCGCGTTCTCGATCAACATCGTCACCCTCGGGCTCTACATCTTCTCGTACGGGCCGTTCATCCCGGATGGCAGCCTGCTGTGGTCGGTGCTGCTCGCCGGCGGCTATCTGGTTCTGCAGGGCATCACCTACGCCTCGCTCATCGCCGCGATGCCGCGCGCGGGCGGCGACTACGTGTGGATCAGCCGCGTCCTCGGCGGCGGCCCCGGTTTCGTGCTCGCGATCACCGGGTGGTGGTTCATCCTCTGGCTCTGGGTCCCGATCTACGCCAACATCCTCAACGTCGAGGTGCTCGGGCCGCTGTGCGCGATCATCGGATGGGACAGCGCGGTGACGTTCTGGGGCGGCCACGACGGCGTCTTCGTCGCGTCGATCATCACGGCGCTCCTGGCCTCGTTCTTCATCGCCCTGGGCATCCGCACCTATGCGCGGGTCCAGAAGATCTGCTTCTACGGCGGGGTCATCGCGCTCGCGGTCGTCGCGCTGCTTCTGCTCTTCCACTCCAAGGCGAGCTTCATCTCGCATTTCAACGACCAGTCCAGGGACCTCTACGGCGTCGACAACGCCTATGCGAAGACCCTGAAGGCCGGGACCGACGGCTACGCGCCGCCGGCCGTCGGCTCGTTCGCGGTCGGGGCGACGTTCCTGCTGATCCCGATGATGGCGTTCTTCAACCTGTGGTCGAACTGGGGCGCAACGCTGTACGGCGAAGTCCGCGGCGCCTCCGACTTCCGCAAGAACATCTACGCGATGGGTGGGGCGCTCATCGCGACGACGATCACCGCGGTCGTCCTCTTCCTGCTCTTCTCCAAGACGTTTGGGTGGACCTGGTACAACGCGGCGAACAACGCGTTCTGGGCAGGCACGATCCCGACCGGCGTCTGGCCGTACCCGGGCCTGTTGGCAGCGTCGTTCTTCGGCAGCCCGGTGCTGCAGTTCATCCTGGTGGCGGTGCTGTCGCTGTGGTTCTTCGGGTGGGTGGGAACCGTGTTCCTGTCGTCGACGCGCGTGATCTTCGCGGCCGCGTTCGACCGCGTGCTCCCCGAGAGCGTCGCGGGCGTCTCGCGAAACGGCGTGCCGATGATCGCGTTGGCGCTGATGCTGATCCCATCGATCGGGCTTTCGGCGCTCTACGCGTACAACTCGACGTTCGTGACGTACACGCTCGACGCGACGCTGGTCATCGCCGTGACCTTCCTCGGGTCGGCGATCGCGGCGGCCGTGCTGCCGTGGCGCAAGAAGGAGATCTACAACGCCTCGCCCATCGCCAGGTACAAGGTGCTCGGGCTCCCGCTGATCACCTTCGCCGCGCTCGCCTTCATCGCGTTCCTGGTCTTCTGCCTGTACAAGTGGCTGTTCGATGACGTCTACGGGGTCAACAAGACGTCGTCGCTGTGGTTCATGGCCGGCCTGTACGCGCTCGCGGTCGTGATCTACGTCGGATCGCGCATCTATCGCCGCTCGCAGGGCATGGACCTGAGCATGGTCTACGGGGAGATCCCGGCCGAGTGACCCAGGCGGTACCCGCCAGCGCGCGGGCGTTGATCGTTGGCGCCGGCATCGCCGGCGCCGGCGTCGCCCACCACCTCGCCGAGCGAGGCTGGGAGGAGATCGTCGTCGTCGACGCCGGGCCGCTCTTCGCGACCGGCGGCTCGACCTCGCATGCGCCGGGACTGGTCTTCCAGCACAACCCGTCGCGGACGATGACGCGCCTGGCGCAGTGGACGGTCGAGACGCTCACCGCGCACGACGTCTACCACCCCGTCGGCAGCATCGAGGTCGCCACCACCGACGAGCGCTGGGCCGAGCTCGACCGCCGCTGGGCGCGGGCGCGCGGGTACGGGCTCGACGCGCGGATGCTCGAGCCCGCGCAGGTCGCCGAGCTCATCCCGCTGATCGATCCGGCCACGATCCTCGGCGGCTTTCACGTCGCCGACGACGGCATCGCCAAGGCGGTGCGCGCGGCCGAGGCGCTGTGCGGCGCCCCCGCGATCCAGGCCTTCGGCGGCTGCGAGGTCACGGGCCTTGTCGTCGAAGGTGGCCGGGTCGCCGGCGTCGAGACGACGCAGGGCACGATCCGCGCCGAGCACGTCGTCGTGGCCGCCGGCATCTGGGGCCGCCAGGCGGCCAAGCTCGCGCCGGGGCTCAACATCCCGCTCGAGCCGGTCGAGCACCAGCTCGCCTACACCGCCCCGCTGCCGGAGCTCGCGGGCGAGATGCGCGAGGTCGTGCACCCAATCCTGCGCCACCAGGACCACGCGATGTACTTCCGCCAGGTCGCCGACGGCTACGCGATCGGCAACTACCGCCACGAGCCGCGCCTCGCCGATCCCGAGCGCCCGGCCGAGTTGCCGTTCACGCCCGACGACTTCGCCGCGGCGCGCGCGGAGGCCGGCCGGCTTCTGCCCGCCCTGCGCGACGCCGAGCTGACGCGCGCCTTCAACGGGCTCATGTCCTTCACGCCCGACGGCTTCCCGCTGCTGGGCCGCAGCGCGGCGGCGCGCAACCTGTGGCTCGCGCAGGCGATCTGGGTCACGCATTCGGCCGGCTGCGGGCGCGCGCTGGCCGAGCTGATGACCCACGGCGACGCGCTGCTGGATCTCCACGAGTGCGACCCCCAGCGCTTCGATGCCCATGGCACCGGCCGCACGTACACACACGCGCGCGCGGCCCAGGGCTACCGCGAGGTCTACGACGTCATCCACCCACGCCAGCAGTCCGAGCAGGCGCGCGGCCTGCGCACCACCCCGTTCTACGGGCGCCAGGAGGGCCTGGGCGCGCACTTCTTCGAGAGCGCCGGCTGGGAGCGCCCGCAGTGGTACCAGACCAACCGCGAGCTGCTGACCGGCGACGAGGTGATCCCGCACGACGAATGGGCGGCGCGCGACTGGTCGCCGATCGTCCAGGCCGAGCACCGCGCCTGCCGCGAGCGCGCCGGGATCTTCGACCTGACGCCGTTCACCAAGGTCGAGATCGCCGGGCCGGGCGCGACGGCCTTCCTGCAGCGCCTGGCCGCCAACGACGTCGACAAGCCCGCCGCCACCATCGTCTACACCGCGATGCTCTCGCCGCGCGCGGGGATCATGTGCGACCTGACGGTCACGCGCCTGGGGCCGGATCGCTTCTGGGTAGTGACCGGCGGCGCCGTCGGCCGCCACGACATCGCGTGGATGCGCGCACACCTGCCCGACGACGGGTCGGTGACGCTCACCGACCTCAGCTCCGGCCTGTGCTGCCTGGGCGTGTGGGGGCCGCTCGCGCGCGACCTGGTGGGCGCCTGCAGCGACGACGACCTCACCGCGCCCTACATGCGCGCCTTCGACCTGCACGTCGGCCACGTGCCGTGCCGCGCACTGCGGGTCTCGTACGTGGGCGAGATGGGCTGGGAGATCTACGCGCCCGCCGAGTTCGGCCGCGGCCTGTGGGACACGCTGTGGGAGGCCGGGCGCCCGCTCGGCGCGGTGGCCTGCGGCGGCGGCGCCTACGACTCGCTGCGCCTGGAGAAGGGCTACCGCCTCTGGGGCCAGGACATCGACGAGGAGCACGACCCGTTCGAGGCCGGCCTCGGCTGGCTCGTGCGCCTGAACAAGGGCGCCGACTTCATCGGCCGCGAGGCGGCCGCCGCGATCAGGGAGCGCGGCGTGCGGCGCAAGCTCTGCTGCCTGGTGACCGACGACCCCGCCGTCATCCTCGTCGGCACGGAGCCGCTGCTCGACGGCGACACGCCGGTCGGCTACGTCACCAGCGCCGGCTACGGGGCGACGATGGGGGAGAGCATCCTCTACGGCTACCTGCCCATCGCGCTGACCGAGCCGGGCACGGCGCTGGCCGTGCACAGCGCGGGCGCCGACCACGCGGTGAGCGTGGTCAGCGAGCCGCGCTTCGATCCCGAGATGGCGCGCCTGAAAGAGGTCGCGGCCGCCGCGAACTAGATGGTTGATTCCGAATCCCTCACGACCGTCTTGCACCGTCCCGCGGCGCCGGATCGTCACCCCCGATCCTTGCCAATGGCGCCGCCCTTGGCTGCGGATTGGGGTGGCGCCCGGCATCCACGGATCCGGCGCAACCCGGCCGCGGGGGATTCGGAATCAACCATCTGACATGGAGCGAAACGTCAAGGGCCCTGCGCGCGGTGGCGCTGAGCGTGGCGGGCGT
>DATBKW010000301.1:0-36101 GCA_036555665.1 Solirubrobacteraceae bacterium
CCTCGCCGACCGCCGCACGCGCGGCGTCGACCCGACCAGCTCGCCGCTGCTGCCGTGGGTGATCGGGCCGGGCCCGCGCCCGAGCAACACGAGCCGGATGACGCGGACGCTGTACGCGCCCGACAACCCGAAGCAGGGCAAGCAGGCGGACGGCAAGGACGTGAAGGCGTACAAGCGGATGGTGAGCCGGGCGGGGTTCTGGCGCTGGCAGGAGTTCACGACCGAGTACACCGACGCCTTCGCGCACGGAGCTACCGGACCGACCGGCAGCGGGCCCGGCGTCGACGGGCTGCGCGAGGCGCTCGGGACCGGCGACGGCAGCGGCACACTCAACGAGCGCACGTTCCACGCGCTTCTCTACGGCAAGGTGCCCGAGGGCGGCGAGCACGCGGGCGACTGGATCTGCGACGCGACCAGCGAGAACCTGCTGGAGGAGTACTACCAGGCCTGGGAGCGCGACCATCAGCCGCCGCCACCGGCGAAGCCGGAGGCGCCCTCGGCCTCGCCCGACCAGCAGAAGCAGAAGGTGCGCAACGCGATCGCGGACTACTGCCGCCGCTCGGTCAACAACGAGCCCGGCATCCACTACCAGCAGCTTCGGCCGATCGGCTGCTTCGGCGTCCCGCCCGAGCAGGGGTTCACGACGGACTGCTCCGGGCACTCGACCTCGGCCTACTACTGGGCGCGCAAGCAGACGGGGATCGCGGTGCCCGATCCGAACCCTGGGAACGGCTTCAACGGGTACGGCTACACCGGGACCCTGATCGAGAACCCGGAGTGCCACCCGAAGTACCTGGTCGGCGACCTGGGGATCTACGGGCCGTCGAAGGGCGCGACCGAGCACGTCGTGACCTGCTACCAGGAGGGCGACGGCGACAGCTCGCGCTGGTGCTCGCACGGCAGCGAGGCGGCGCCCTACTCGGTCGAGCTGCACTACCGGGGCGACCTGCTCTGCGTGGTGCGCCCGCCGCTGTTGCCGTAGGCTGCGAGGAGCCCGGCCTCTCGGCCTGAGCGCGTCTTCGGCCGCGCCACGTCGACGCCGGGCGCTCGCCGCGCTAGGCTCTCGCTGAGGCGCCGCTTGGGGCGGCGCCGGGCACCCGCTCGGGGCGGGCTGACCGCGAGGAGCCGCTAGGGGCGGATCCGGTCGGACAAGCAGATCCATCCGACCAGGAGGAGCCCCGTGGCAACTGACTACGACGCACTGACGACCCGTGAGGTCAACGAGTTCATCGAGGCGCTGCGCACGGCAAGTGTCGTGCTCGCCCTCGGCAACACGCAGCGGATGAGCGCCGGGCAGGAGTCGATCCCGGTCGTCTCCTTCCTGCCGCAGGCGGGCTTCACCGGCGTCCGCTACGGCGGGCGCAAGCCTGCGACGAAGATCGAGTGGAGCGCGGAGGCCGTCATCCCGCGCGAGATCGCCTGCACGTTCGCGATCCCGCAGGCCTGGGTGGACGACGCCGAGTTCGACGTGTGGGGACAGGCGCGCCCGCTGGCAGCGGATGCCGTCGCGCGCGTGCTCGACGCCGCCGTGCTGTTCGGCACCGGAGCTCCGCCCGAGTTCCCGGCGGACGGAGTCGCCGGTGCGGGTGCGCCGACGAGCGGCACCGACGCGCTCGACGCGATCGACAAGGGCATGGCCGAGGTCGAGGCAAGTGGGCTGACGCCGACCGGGATCGCCTCCGGGCCCGGCATCGGCTCGGCGCTGCGGCAGGAGTACCGCGCGGTGATGGCGCTGCCGAGCGAGGCGCCGACGCCGAGCATCTACGGCCTGCCGGTCGAGACGACGCCGCAGTGGGAGGACGACGAAGGCGACGCGATCGTGGGCGACTGGACGAAGCTGCTGATCGGCGTCCGGCAGGACATCACCTACGACACGAGCGAGGACGCGATCCTTCAGGACGCCGCAGGCGTGATCATCGCGAACGCCTTCCAGGAGAACCTGGTCGCGATGCGCGTCTACATGCGCGTCGGCGTCGCGCTCGGCTCGCCGGTCAAGCCGGACGGCACGACGGCGGATGCGTTCTCGACGGTCGACTGGACGCCGTAGCGATGAGCGAGTTCGCGCAGCTCACGCGGGAGGAGCTCAACGTCCGAGCTGAGGCGGCGGGCGTCGACAACCCGAGTGGGCTCGCCAACAAGCAGGCGGTGATCGACGCGATCCTCGCCGCCGGCGGCGCTGCGGGCCCGCGCTCGGCGACCGCGAACGCGGCGCTGCGAGGGCGCGGCGAGCGGCGGCGGATTCCGTCGCACCGGCTGCGGCAGCGGCGGGCACGAGGGCGGCACATCTGAGCGCCGCTCCCGGCACCCGCACCCTGCCCGACCCGGCGATCCCGCCGGAGGACGTGCTGGCGATCCTGCCGGGGCTGAGCCCTGAGCAGGCGCAGCTCGCGGCGCAGCTTGCGACCGTGGCGGTCGAGGCGGCGATCTGGCCGCTGGAGATCCCGGAGCCCGTGCCCGCGCCGATGTACGAGGTCCTGCTGAGTGCGAGCGTGCGCTTCGGGCAGGCGATCCTCCAGGGCACGAGTCTGCCGGTGGTGGGCGAGTCGCTCGGCTCGTACTCCTACCGGCTGGCACAACCGGCGACCCTGACCGGCGCGTTCGGGCTTACCTCCTCGGAGCTCGACGCGCTGGCCCCGTGGACACGGAGCGGCGCGTACGACGTGCCGGTCGGGGTCGGCTACCAGCCGTGGCCGGTCGACTGGTGGCAGCGTGACTACGACAACCTGGAGGGCGAGCCCTCGCTCGGCGAGCCGGGCCCGCCCGGACCGCCGGGGCCGATGGGCCCGCCGGGGCAGACGCTGCTCGATACGCCGTTCATGTTCAGCGCGGCGACGAGCGAACCGCCGAGCGGCTCGCAGGTGCGCTTCAACTCCGACGAGCCGCAGACGACGACGCTGCTCTGGGTGCGCAACGTGACCACAGACGGCTTCGACGTGCACGAGCTGCTCGTCGGGCTGGGGCCGGGCGTGCGCATCTACGTCCAGCAATTCGGCGACCACACCGCCTTCGCGGAGTTCGGGCTGACCGGTGCACCGGTCGACAAGGACAGCTATGTCGAGCTGCCGGTGAGCTGGCTCGCGGGCGGCGCGCCGTTGTCGGCAACGAAGGTCGAAGTGCTGGTGATCGCGCCGTGAGGGACGATGACCACACTCGCGGCGCTGGGCGCGTTCCTGTCGGGCGTCGGCAGCGTGATCGGTGCGCTCTGGGCGCTGCGGCGCGTGCGGCAGCAGGCGGAGGCGGAGTGCGAGAAGCGGTTCGCGGCGTTCCGCCAAGGCATGAAGCTCGGGCGGAAGCGTGAGCGGTAGATGGGCGCTGCTCGCGACCGCCGCCGCGCTCGGGCTGGCCGGGGCGTCTGGCTTCCTGGCGTCGCAGGCGCTCGGGACGAGCGCGGCGCAGGCGGAGCGCACCGTGACCGTCAACGTCGCCACCGGGCAGCGTGGCCCGACCGGGCCCGCCGGTGTGCCGGGTGCGCCGGGGCCCAAGGGCGAGCGCGGTGCGAGGGGCCCGACCGGACCGGCGGGTGCGACGAGCTGCCCGTCCGGGTTCGAGCCGGGCGTGCTCGTGATCAATCACCCCGGCGGGCAGGTGCGCGTCTTCACCTGCCTGGAGGTTCCGTGAGCGTCGAGGCGCTGCTCAAGATCCCGTGCACGCTGCTGACCCGGACGCAGGACGGGCCCGAGGACGAGTACGGCAACCCGACCTGGCAGGAGGACGAGCGCCCGAGCGTGTGCGAGCTCCAGCAGGCGGGCGCGACCGAGGAGCTGGGCGACGCGGTGCAGGCGGCGCGCTACCGCTGCTTTCTGCCCGCCGACGCGCCGGTGCGCGGCTGGGACGGGATCCGGCTCGAGGACGGGACGGTGCTGGAGCTGGCGGGCGATGCCTGGCCGGTGCGCAACCTGCTGACCGATGCCGTCTCGCACGTGGAGGCCGACGTGCTGAGGGTCGAGTGATGCCCTCGCGCGTCCACTACCGGCAGGAGCCGGACGCGGTGCAGACGGTCAAGCGGCTGGCGGGCCCGCAGGTGCTCGACTCGGCCGAGGCGATCGCCAAGACGATCCCGGAGAAGGTGCCGGTGCAGTCGGGCACGAGCAGGCGCATGTTCCGGCAGGGACTGCGCGCCGAGGCTGCGCCGGACGGCAGCGCGCGCGTGAGCGGGCTGCCGCGCAACTGGCACTGGTTCGAGTTCGGCACGCGCTGGAACCCGCCCTACGCGCCGATCCGCCGGGCGGTCGAGGCGCTCGGGATGAAGTGGGTGCCCCGGTGAGCGCCGAGCCCGAGCTGGCGCTGATCCCGGACGCCGAGCGGCTCGTCTCGGCCTACCTGCGCGAGCGCCCGAGGATGCAGGCGCTGGTCGGCGAGCGGATCTACACGGCGTTCCCGGCGCAGGCGGGCGAGGGCGCGCTGCTGCTGATTCAGCGGGTCGGCGGGGAACCGCCGCTCTCGCACCCGCTGGTGGTCGACGCGGCCGAGCTCCAGCTCGACGCCTACGGCGGGCCCAAGGTGCTCGCCTACGAGCTGGCGGCGACCGCGCGCGCGGAGTTGGCGGTGCTGGAGGGACAGGTCCGTCCCGAGGGCAACGTCTCGGCGGTGCGCTTCGGCGCGCTGCGCTGGCTGCCGGATGACACCTACGACCAGCCGCGCCCGCGCTACCTGCTGGACGTGACGCTCACGGTGAGCGCCGCGAAGACGGCGGCGAGAGCCCTCGCCGCCACGAGGTAAGGAGGAGCAGCATGGCCCTGGAAGCTACTCATGTGACCGTCGCCGGGACTGGCGCGGTCTGGGTCGCGCCGGAGGGGACGGCGATGCCGGTCGACCTGGCCGACCTCGCGGCGCCCTGGGAGGACGTGGGCTACGTCGGCGAAGACGGCGTCTCGTTCACCTTCAGCCGCGACCAGGAGGAGATCAACGCGTGGCAGGCGAGTGACCCGGTGCGCGTGCTGATCACGAACGAGCCGAAGACGATCGAGTTCGAGCTGCTGGAGTTCGACCGCGAGTCGCTACTGCTCGCCTTCCGAGGCGGCGACTTCTCGGGCTCGGCGGCGCCCTTCACCTACGAGCCGCCGGATCCCGGCACGAGCGACGTGCGGGCGATGGTGATCGACGGCAAGGACGGCGACCTGACGTTCCGCTTCTGCTTCCCGAGGGTGCAGCTCCAGGGCGACCTGACGTTCGCCCTGCTGCGGACCGACGCGGTGCGGCTGGCGATGGAGTTCGGCGTGCTCGCCTCGACGGACAAGTGGTCGATCATCTCCGACCTGCCCGGCTTCGCGGCTGCTGCCGCCGGCGCGGCGGCGTCGAGCAGCGGCAGCGGCAGCAGCAGCTCCAAGGCTGCGTAGGGGAGGGCTGAGCGATGCGCTTGGAAGTGGCGGTCATCGACCGCGACGGCAACGCCATGATCGTGAATGCCTCGCGCCCAGCGAGCCTGGTCGCGTTCGAGGATGCGCACGAGGGCAAGGTGATGCCCGAGACGATTCGCGAGATCGCGTTCGTCGTGCATCACGCGCTCGGGATCGAGCAGCCGCTGGACGACTGGCTCGGCACGCTGGAGGAGATCTCGGCCGACCCGGACGACGTGGCGCTCGCGCGCCGCATCCGCGCCGGTGACGAGGATGCGCGCAAGGTCGCCCTCGGCGAGCTCGCGCGCGAGGAGGACGGACAGCGCCCTCCTACCGATCCGGCGGACGAGCAACTGAAGGCGGTGGCTGGCGGGAGGTCATAGCGCGCGTGAGCGTGCAGACGGGTATCGCACCGCAGGCGATCCTCGCGCTCGACGGCGAGATGTTCGAGGCGCTCGTGAGCGCGGCCGACGAGCGGTGGCCGATGGAGCTGGAGCTCCAGGCGATGACGGTCGAGCTGTTGAGCGCGCAGCTTCTCGCCTTCCTGCGCGTGCACGGCAACGGGCGGCGCAGCCTGCCCGACCCGCTGACGATCGCGCGACCGCAGCGGGCCCGGCGCGAAGACGACGGGCCCGAGCGCGGCCCGCGCCTGAGCGTGGCCGAGCTGGCGCGCCTACCGGGGCTGACGGCTGAGCTGACGGAGGCGACGAGCTGATGGCGGCGGGCAAGGTCGGCACCGCAGTAGTCGATACCGAGCTCGACCCGACCGGGATCAAGAAGGGGCTCGCGCAGGTCGAGGGCGAGACGAAGCGGCGGATGACCTCGATGGGCGCCGACCTCAAGAAGGGGTTCGAGAAGATGGCGCTCCCGGCGGGCATCGCCTTCGGCGCGGTCGCGCTTGGCGCGAAGAAGGCGGTCGACGCGGCGAGCGATCTCAACGAGCAGGTGAACAAGGCGAGCGTCGTGTTCGGCAAGTCGGGCCCGGCGATCACGCAGTGGGCGCAGACGACCGCGAAGGCGATCGGGATCTCGCAGCGGGCGGCGCTGGAGGCGGCGGGCACCTTCGGCAACATGCTCGTGCCGATGGGCTTCGCCCGCGACCAGGCGGCGAAGATGAGCAAGCGGATGGTGCAGCTCGCCGCTGACATGGCGAGCTTCAACAACGCCAGTCCCGAGGAGACGCTCGATGCGATCCGCTCCGGGCTGGCGGGCGAGACGGAGCCGTTGCGCAAGTACGGCGTCTTCCTCTCGCAGGCGCGCGTCCAGCAGGAGGCGCTCAACCTCGGGCTGATCAAGGGCGCCGATGCGTTGAAGAAGGCGGAGGCGGCGAGCGCGGCGGCGACCGCAGCCGTGTCGAAGGCGAAGGACGACGCGGCGGCGGCGGACAAGCGGCTCGCCTCGGCGCGGCAGGCGAACGAGCAGGCGACCACGAACCTGACCGCTGCCGAGCACGCCGATGCTGCCGCGCGCTCGGACGCGGCCAAGGCGACGCGCGAGCTGGAGCAGGCGCAGAAGCAGGCGGCGAGTGCGGCCGAGGCCGTGGGCAGCGCGCAGGAGAAGGTGCGCAGCTCGACCGAGCGGTTGGCCGACGCGCGCGACAAGCAGGCGGCGGCGGCGCAGCGGGTGCGCGACGCCGAGCAGAACCTGGCCGACACGCAGAACCGGGTGCGGGCCGCGCAGCAGGCGTTGACCCAGGCGCGGATCGACGCGGTGCGGGCGCTCGATGACATGCAGGACGCGGCTAAGGACGCGGCGCTCGGTGAGCAGCGCGCGCAGATCGGGCTGGAGCGGGCCCGCCAGAACCTGGACAAGGTGACCAGCGACTCGACCTCGACCGACCTCGACAAGCGTGAGGCGGCGCTGGCGGTGGCCGAGGCCGAGCAGGGGCTGGAGGAGGCGCAGAAGCAGCGGGCGGACTCGGCGGCGAAGCTGGCCGATGCCGAGCAGCGCGGCGTCGACGGCTCGAAGCAGGTGACCGATGCGCAGGCGGCGCTGGAGGCGGCGCAGGACGATGCGGCGAAGGCGGCGCGCGGACTGGCGAGCGAGCAGACGAAGCTGGCCGACGCCGGCGACGCCGTCGGTGAGGCGGCGCGCAAGCTGACCAAGGCGCAGCACGACCTGCGCGATGCACACCGGGAGGCGCGCGATGCGGCTCTCGACGTGCGCAAGGCGCAGGCGGAGCTGAGCGCCGCGCAGCAGGAGGGCACGACGGCGGCGAAGCGGCTGACGGCGGCGCAGCAGGCGGCGAAGACGGCCGAGGCGGAGCTGAGCGCGGCGCAGGATGCGGACACGAAGTCGAAGGACCGGCTGCGGGCGGCGCAGGATGCGCTGACCAAGGCGCACGCGCGCGAGCTCAAGATCGGCAAGCAGGTGCGGGGCAACCTGACCGCTGCGCAGAAGGCGCAGGCGACCTACTCGCTGATCTTGAAGGACACGAAGGACCAGCAGGGCGACTTCCAGCGGACGAGCTCGGGCCTGGCGAACACGCAGCGGATCAACGCGGCGGTGGCCGAGGACACGGCGGCGAAGATCGGCAAGGACCTGCTGCCCGCCTACAAGCAGATGGCGCAGCTCCAGAAGGGGCTGCTCGGGCTGACCAGCCGACACACGCACGTCGCGCAGGCGCTGGCCGGGGCGATCGCTGCGCTGTCGGGGTTCGTGCTTGCGGTCAACGCCGGGTTGAAGGTCTACGCGGCCTACACGAAGGTCTCCGAGTTTTGGTCGAAGAAGCTCTGGACGATGCAGAAGCGGCAGGCGCTGGCGGCGAAGCTCCAGGCCTACTGGACGAAGATCACCGCCGCCGCGACCAAGGCGTACACCGCGCTCCAGTGGGCGCTCAACGCGGCGCTCGATGCGAACCCGATCGGGCTGATCGTGGTGGCGCTGGCCGCGCTGGCGGCGGCGTTCGTGGTCGCCTACAAGCGGTCGGAGACGTTCCGCAAGATCGTCCAGGGCGCGCTCGCCGGAGCGCAGAAGGCGGCGCAGGTGGTGGCGGACTTCTTCACGAAGACGCTGCCGGGCGCCTTCCAGTACGTGCTCGACTGGCTGAAGAAACACTGGCCGGAGATCGCCGGGCTGCTGGCGGGCCCGTTCGGGCTGGCCGTGGTCGAGATCGTCAAGCACTGGGACGCGATCAAGGACGGCGCGGGGAAGGCGTTCGATGCGATCGTCGGTGTGATCGGGGACAAGGCGAAGGGGCTGGTGAAGGCGGCAGGCGACCTGGGCGCGAAGATCGTCGGCGGGCTGGTCGGCGGGTTGAAGGGGATCGGCACGAGCGCCTGGGCGGTGATCGCCAACATCGGGGCGGTGCTCGGGCAGTACGCGACCAAGATCGCCGGCTGGGGCAGGAGCGTGGCGGGCTCGATCGTGAGCGGCGTCGTGAACGCGCTCAGCGGGATCGGGGTCGCGGCCTGGGAGAAGGTGCAGGGCGTCTGGGCCGTGCTCCAGCAGTACGCGACGACGATCGTCTCCTGGGGCGCGAGCGTCGGCGGCTGGCTCAAGGGTGCGGCGGTCAACGCCGTGGTCGGGATCGGGAACGCGGTCTGGGAGAAGGTGAAGGGGATCTGGGCGGCGTTCCAGGACGTGAAGGACACGGTCGTCGGCTGGGGCAAGCAGGTCGGCGAGTGGCTGAAGCAGGGGATCGTGGAGGGCATTAAGGGGCTGGGCAAGCTGCTGCGCAAGGCGGTCCAGAAGGCGCTCGGGAAGCTGGGCTCGCTCGGCAGCAAGGTGCTCGGCGCGGTCGGGCTGAGCGCCCCGGCGCCGGGCCCGGCACCGGCGGCGGCGAGCGCGCAGGCGGGGCTGCTGGGTGCGGGTGCCGGAGGCGGCGGGCTGGCCGGGCCGATGCCGGTCGGTTACCGGCTGCGGCGGGCGCTGGCCGAGCTCCAGCCGTCGGCGGCGCCGGGCGCGGCGGGCCCGACCGTCGTGCGCGTGTTCATCGGCGAGACGGAGCTGCGCGGGATCGTGCGCAGCGAGGTCAAGACGGTGGACGATGCGACGGCGCGCACCCTGCTCGCAGCGACGAGGGCATCGTGAGCGAGCCCGCCGAGCTGGCGCTGCCCGCGCCGACGATCGCGGTCGCGCTCGAGCTGCCGGTCTACGGGGTGAAGGTGACGGTCGGCGTTCCGGCCGGGGCGAAGCTGCTCAACGTCTGGCGGACCGGCCCGAGCGGGACGGTCGCCTACGTGCGCACGGCCTACCAGCGCGCCGTCACCGGGCCGACCAGCGCGATCGCGCACGACTTCGAGGCGCCCTTCGGCGTGCCGCTGGTCTACACCGCGCAGGTGACGCTGGCGGACGGCTCGCAGGCCTCGCAGGTGAGCGCGGCGCCCTTCACGCTGGAACCGCCGGACGACTACCCCTGGCTCAACGACCTGATGCGGCCGACGAATGCGGGTGAGGTCGTGGTCGAGGCGTTCGCGCCGCAGGAGTACGACGTGCCCGCCGGGGTGCACCGGATCTTGGAGCGGCGGACGCCGATCGTCAGTTCCGACTTCGCGCATACGCCGACCGCCGAGCTCGTGCTGGTGACGCTCGATGAGGCCGCGCGCGAGCGCGTGCGCAACACGCTCGGCAACGGGCGCCCGGTGCTGCTGCGGACGCTGCCCGAGCAGGGCGTCGGCAACATCTACCTGGCGATCACCGGCTGGAGCGAGGCGCGCGTGAGCCGGGTGGCACAGTACGCCGAGCGGCGGTTCACGATCGAGACGGTGCAGGTCGACCGGCCCGACCCGCGCCTGTATGCGCCGGTGGCGCCGACCAGCTACGCGGACGTGAAGGCGACCTACGCGACCTACGCCGCGCTCAAAGCGGCCGTCGCCTCCTACGACGAGCTGATGTTCAACTTCGCCACGGCGGGCGCGCAGGTGCTGGCGGTGCCCTGGCCTCCGGCGGACCTCTGATGCTGAGCGTGACCGATGCCTTCCTCGCCAACCTGCGCCAGTCGCACGTGGTCACGGTCGCCGCCGCGCTCTACCCGCCGGACGGCACGGGCCCGCTGGCGGTGCCGGTCGAGGCGGCGGCGGGTGAGGTCGTGCTCGACCGCAGCGCGCAGACGAGGCGCACGGGCTCGCTCCAGATCCCCTACACGGCTGAGCTGCGCGAGCTGCTGGTCGACCCGGACCTGCGGCAGCTCTGCTTCGGCGGCTACGCGCGCGTCCAGCGCGGGATCCTGTACGCGCGCAGCGAGGAGCTGTGCACGGTCGGGCACCTGCGCGTCGAGTCGGTGAGCTGGTCGACTAACGACTCGGTCGCGCGGCTGGAGCTTGCCGACCGAATGGCGCAGGTGGCGAACGAGCCGCTGCTGGCGCCCTACGCGCCGACCGGACTGCGCCCCTCGCAGGCGGCGATCGCGCTGGTGACGGAGGTCTTCGGCGGGGCGATCAGCTACACGAGCACGGTCCCGGCGGCGAGCGAGCCGAGCCTGATCGATGTGGTCTACGCGGACGATCGGGCAGCGGCGGTGGCCGACCTGGCGAAGGTGGTCGGGGCCGAGGCCTACTTCGATGAGCTGGGTAACTTTCGCTTCGACCCGCTGCCCGACCCGGCGAGCGCGAGCCCGGTGTTCACGATCGACGCCGGCGGCGCGGGCGTGATGGTCGACGCGGTGGAGGCGCTCGACCGGACGGCGGTCGTCAACGGCGTGCTGATGCAGGGACAGCCGGACGGCGGCGCTCCGCCGGTGAGCGCGCTGGTGGTCGACTCCGACCCGGCGAGTCCGACCCGCTGGGGCGGACCGTTCGGCAAGGTGGCGCGGGTCGAGTCCTCGACGGCGGTGCAGTCGACGGCGCAGGCGAGTGCGGCGGCGCAGGCGCTGCTCAACAATCAGCTCGGGCTGGAGCGGGTGCTGACCGTGCAGATGGTGCCGAACCCGGCGCTCGTGCCTGGCGATGTGGTGCAGCTCGACTTCCCGGACGGCACGAGCGAGCAGCACGTGATCGAGTCGATGCGCCTGCCGCTGGATGTGGAGTCGGCCGCCGAGCTGGTCACGCGCGCGGTCTGGAGCCCGACCCTGCTGAGCGCGCAGGCGCTGAGCGGCGTGCAGGCGCGGCGCTCCTACACCGGTGCGCAGGCCTGGGCCGAGCTGCGGGCCCGGCCGAGGAGCACGGTGCGGCTGTGAGCAACGGGCAGGACGCAGGCGCCCTCGCGCCCCTCCCGCCGACCCGCTCGCTGCCGAGCGTGCTGCGCGAGGCGCTGGAGCGGCCGAGCTCGGCGACCGAGTTCGTGGTCGGCAAGGTGGTGGCGATCCCGGACACGCGCCACGTGACGGTCGAGATCCAGGGCGTGCAGACGGTCGTGCCCCGGATCGCGGGCTACTTCCCGACCGTGGGCGAGGGCGTGCTCTGCCTGAGCGGGTCGAGCATCGTCGTCGCCCTGGGTGCGGTCGGAGGGGCGACACCGGCAACGCCGGTTGGACCGGGCAGCGCCGTGAACCAGGTGCTGATCTGGAACGGCTCGGCCTGGGTCGCGGCGAACGCGGCGCCGCAGGCGACGGTGGCGGCGAATGCGAACGCGCTCGGTGGCTCCGCCCCGGCGACCTTTCTCCAGCAGGTCATGGGCGGGGCGCGCAGGCTGTCCTGGGCGCACTACGGGCCGGTTGCCGTCGACGCCTCGTTTCAGGTGACGGTCGCGCACCTGCTCGGCACGGCGCCGGCGGCGATCCAGGTGACGCCGAGGATCGGCGGGCCCGACCTGGACGGCGTGAGTAGCTGGGACGCTGCGAACGTCGTGCTGCTGTTCATGGGCTCGGGCGTGGTGGAGGGCTGGGTCGTTGCGATCGCCTAGCCACCGGCGGCGGCGAGGGCTAGGCTAAGAGCCGTGGGCGCGAGCGCCGTCTACCAGCTCCCCTACCCGGAGCCCGGCGACCCGGCGGACGTACCGACCGACCTGCACGAGCTGGTCGACGCGATCGAGGCGAAGATCATGCCGGGCACGGTCGGCGGGCAGGTTCCGGTCTGGGACAACACGGCGAAGAAGTGGGCGCCCGCTGGCGGTGGCATGACACTGGTGGCAGAGGCGGTACTGGCGGCGCCGGCTGCGAGCATCGACTTCACGGTCATCCCGGCGGGCTATCGCAGCCTGCGCCTGGCGTACCTCGTGCGGGCCGATGGGGCGGCGACGGTGGGGATCACGCTGATGCGCTTCAACGGCGACGCGACGGCGAGCTACGACTACCAGGGCGTGCTGTCGAGCAATGGCGCTGTCTCTAACTCGCAGGGCGCGGCGCAGGCGTTCATGCGCGTGGGGACCTGCTGCCAGAACCTCTCTGCCGCGTTCGAGTTCGCGGCGGCGGACATCGACATTCCCGGCTACGCGAACACGGCGACCTACAAGGGATATAGCGCGAAGTCTGCCGGGCCGAACACCGCTGTCGCGTCTAGCTTCGCGAGCCTGTACGGAGGCGGCTGGCGGAATCAGGCGGCGATCAACCGCATTACCCTGCTGCCGGACTCGGGCAATTTCGTGGTCGGCTCGCGCGCCTACTTGCTGGCGGTGACATGAGCGAGCGGCACATCATCGACTGTGAGACGGGCGAGGAGCGGCGCGAGCCGTTGAGTGCGGAGGAGGAGGCGCAGCGCGAGGCGGACGGAGCTCAGTATGTCGAGCAGACCTGGGGCGAGCTGCGGGCCGAGCGCGATCGAAGGCTGGCGCTGTGCGACTGGACGCAGGTGGCGCTCGATGCGCCGCTGAGCGACGAGCAGCGCGCGGCCTGGGCGAGCTACCGGCAGGAGCTGCGCGACCTACCGGCGGCGACGAGCGACCCGCGCGAGCCGCAGTGGCCGGAACCGCCGCCGGGCCTGAGCGATGTGCCCGCACCCGTAGAGTCGTCCACACCCTAGAGCGAGCCCTGTGGAAGGTGGGGACAACCTTCCACACGTTTGCAACCTGGACGCGACGGGTGGACACTGGACGACGTGACTGCGGCGCAGCAGCAGCTACCAGGAGCGAGGAGGCGACCATGGGGGGATTGCTGCGCGGGACGAAGGAGCTGCTGGCCGAGCTTGAGGTCTACGACCAGGAGCAGGTCGAGCAGGTGATGGGGCGGCTCGCCGCTGCGATCGGGGGGACGCACGCGGCGGACGTGAACCTGACCGAGCACGTGCTGGGCGTGGTCGAGACGGTGATGAGCGGGCGGGCCCGGCACGACCTGACGCGGCTGCTGGGTGCGCGGCTGGAGAGGAGTGACGAGCTGCTCTGGCTGGTGGACGAGCAGCGCGTCGTGCTGGCGGCGAGTCCGGCGGCGGCGGCGAGCCTCGGCTACCAGCCGGAGGAGCTGGTCGGCCGGTCGACGGAGCACATGCGCGGCTCGGGGCAGGACCTGAGCGAGGCGCGCACGGAGCTGGCGGTGAACGGGCATCACGAGGGGCTGGTGCTGGCGCGGCACCGGTGCGGGCACGATGTGCCGGTGCGCTGGCGCGGGCGGGTGGTGACCCTGGCAGGGCGCACGCTCTACTTCATCCGCACGCACGTGATCGAGGCGGAGGACGGCAACTGGTACGTCGGCCTGGCAACCGGGCTCGCGGCCTGCCTGTTCCAGTTCCACCTGGTGGTGCGGCCATGACGCGGGCGCTCTGGAGAAGCGGCGCCCGCTTCGCCGAGTACGCCGAGGCGGTGGGCGCGCGCACGGAGCAGATGATGGCGGCGGTCGAGACGCCGGCGGGCGCGGCGCTCGTGCTCTACGCGCTCGGTGAGGGGCCGGAAGCGACCGTGGTCCGCTCGACGCTGCGGCGTGACGAGGGCGGCATCCTACGGGTGCAGCACGAGGAGGAGGTCGGCACGGTGGGCGGGTTCACGGCACGGGTGGAAGGCCTGATGCTGGAGTACCGCGAGGAGGAGCGGTGAGCGCCGAGCGCAGCGCCCCGCTGTCGCCCTTCGAGCGCGCGCTCGTCCAGGTAGCGCAACGGCGGGATCCCTCCCGCCGTTGGCACCTGCGTGTGGTGAAGCCGGGCGCTCAGCCGAAGGCGACCTCGGACCGCTCGGCGAAGGGCACGGCACGACCGGAGGACTCGGGCGCGTGAAGGACGACCTTGCCGTGACCCTCCTCGACCGCCGCCGCGATCAGCTTCTTGCGCTCGGGCGTGGACAGCTCCGGCCAGAGGGCGACCGCATCGGTGCGGCGCGTCTCGCCGACACCGGCGGCGCGCAGCTCGGCGACCCGCGCCTCGGCCGCGTCGAGGTCGTCCTCCAGGCGTGCGATCTTGGCGTTGAACAGATGCGGGCGCCGGGCAGCGGACTGCGACTCGATGGTGGCGACCAGCTCTGCCTCGACCTGCTCCTTGGCGACCAGGGCGGTGTCCAGGGCGGAGGCGTCGGGGGTGCCCTCGACCTCGGCGCGACCCTTGGCCCACGTGAGGAACCGCTCCTCCACGACCGGGTCGGCCCGCTCAGCGAGCACGCGCAGCGGGCGCGGGCAGATGAAGGCCTCGTGGCCCGACTGCGCGCAGCGGTACTGCACCTTGCCCTTGCCGTTGTTGGAGGCGGTCATGCGACCGCCGCAGGAGCCGCAGACGAGGATGCCCGCGAGCAGCGACCCGCCGTTGCCGTTGCGCGCAGGGCGCGGTGCGGCGACGTGCTGCGACTGTGCAGCCTGCCACTGCTCGGGCGAGACAAGCGCCTCGTGCGCGTCCTCGTTGACGGCGATCGTGCCGTGCACGACGTGGCCGAGGTAGGCGCGGTTGGCGATCATCTTGGAGATGCCCTGGCGCGACATGCGGATGCCGTGCTCGCGCAGGTAGGCGACCAGCTCCGACCAGGACGCACCGGCGGCGCGGCGGACGAAGACCTGCACCGCGAGCTCGCAGGTGTCGGGGTCCGGCACGAGCGCGCGGGCGGCGAGTGCGGTGTCGACCAGCTCGCCCTCGATGCAGTTGTTGAAGCGGTAGCCGAGCGGGGCACGGCGGGTCATCAGGAGCCCGCGCGCGACCGCGCGCTCCTTCGCCTCGATCCAGCCTTCTTCGGCGATCTCCCTCTCCCATTCGGCGATGAGCGACAGGAGCCCGCGCATCATGCGGCCGGTCGGGGTGGTGGTGTCGATGTTGAGGTCACCGGCGATGAGCTGCCCGCGCGGGTGCTTCTTGTCCGGGCCCTCGATGCGCCGGAGCGCCTTCTCCGCGACGAGCACGGAGCGTGCGAAGCGGCTCATCTTCCAGACGACCATGACCGAGGCCTCGCCCGCGTCGATCGCGTCGAGCGCGCACTGAAACTCGGGCCGGTCCTCCTTCTTGCCGGACTGGTCAAGGTCGACGTACCAGCCGACGATGTTGACGCCGTTCAGCTTCGCGAGCGCGAGGATCGCGTCGCGCTGGATCTCGGGGCTGATGAACGAGTCGCCGTCGCGACCGTTGACGCGGGAGACACGGATGTAGCCGATGCCCCGGCGCAGGGCGCGGGGCGAACGGCGGGACTGCTTGGACACGAGAACCTCCTGTGTGGATGGACGAACGAAACCGGAGGTTACACGAGCGAGGGTGCTACCGCAACCCACAGACCAGCAGGGTGCGTTAGCACCCCCGTAGGCGCAACCCGGCTAGCCAAGGGCAGATGCGACCGGGCGGGACGGCGGGGTCCGGCCCTTTTCCAACCGCCAAGGGCGCGGCAGGCGCTGAGCGGAGGCGCGCGCCCTGTCGCCCGGCCGCTGCTGCGGAGGGCAGCGTGAGCCGCTACGACCAGCCGCCGCCGGATCCGCTCGGGCCGGACGAGGCGCCGCGCGGCTTCCACTACGAGTGGGTGGTCGCGGGCAGCGAGTGGCGGGCGGCGAGCGCGCAGGAGTACCGCGAGCGGCGCTGTCGACGGCCGGGGTGCAAGAACCCGCCCGAGGCGGCGCTGGCGCGCGCGCACTACGGGCGGCAGGGGCGCTGGTCGGTCGACTGGCTCTACTGCCGCGAGCACCTGTACGGGCGCCGGATCGAGGGCGGCGTCGTCTGGCAGCGGCGGCTGGTGAAGGACGAGGCGGCGGAGGTCGCGCGGTGAACGAGCGCGCGGCGCAGGCGGCGGCGACGGCGGGCGCGACCGCGCTGCTGGCTCTGCCGCTGGTGGCGGCGGGCACGGCGGCTGACGACGAGCCGACCGCTGGGCGCGCTCCGGATCCTGCTCACGCAACGTCGGCGAGCCCCGACGTGAGCAGGGCGGAGCGCGCCGAGCGGGGCAGGCGCACGACGGCGAGTGCCTACGGGCCCGGTCTGTACGGCAATCACCTGGCCTGCGGCGGGCGGTTGTGGCCGGGGACGGTGGGCATCGCGCACCGGAGCCTGCCCTGCGGTACGCGCCTGCGGATCTGCTGGCGCCGGCGCTGCGCGCGTGCGCGCGTGCGCGACCGGGGCCCGTACATCGACGGGCGCGAGCTCGACCTGACCGAGGCGCTGGTCAGGCGGCTAGGCGTGCGCTCCGCGACGGCGTGGGGCGTGCGGTTCATCCACTACGAGGAGGTCGGCCGGTGAACGAGCACGAGGAGATCCAGCTCACGCTGGACGTGGGCGGCGACGAGCCGGAGGGTGCGTCCTTCCGGATGACCGGTGGGATGCGTCTCGCCGAGGAGCTGCGGATGGGCACGCCGCTGGCCGTGCGCGTGATCGGCGCGGACGGCGAGCTGCTGGCCGAGGGCGACGGCGAGGTAACGAGTGTCTCGTTCCGGCGGCACCCGGAAACGACGGCGCGCCCGGCCTGGACCGAGCGCATCCACGGGGTGACGCTCTCATGAGCGGCGTCGAGGGCGTGCGTCTGCTGGCGGCGAGCGACCGGACCGAGGGAGTGCACCGGCAGGCGGCGGCGCAGGTAAGCGAGGGCGAGCGGCTGGTCGAGGAGCTCGGCCGCTTCTTCCGCCGCAACGACGAGCTGCGCGAGCAGATGCTGGAGCTGGGCTCGCGCTGGGAGCCGGTCTACGCGCCGATGCTGGAAGCGGCCTACGGCGCGTTCAGGACGCACGGCGCGCGCGAGCACCGGGTCGAGCTGGCGACGCTGGCCGAGGCGCCAGTGCCGCCGGAGGACGAGCTGTGATCGCCCGCTGCTACCTCGTCCTGACCGAGGGACGCAACGGCAAGCCGCGAGCTCGCAGGGTGACGGCGGGCTACCCGGCGCTCGACTCGGACGAGGCGGTCGTGCTGCTAGAGCTCGACCTGCCCGACGACCTGTGGAGCGCCCCGTTGCTGACGGTGCCGGTCGAGCGGCGGCAGGTCGCAGTCGGCGTCGCGGTGCGCGAGCCGCTGGAGGAGGAGTCGTGACCGCAATCGAGCGGACGGCGATCCGGTTCTGGAAGGTGTGGGGCTCGGGCTACGCGATGCGCACGCGCTGCGCGGGCTGCGGGCGGCAGCGCGACTGCCGGGGGATCACGCGGCGGCGGATGCTCTGCCTGGAGTGCTTCGACCAGGGGCCCGAGGGGGTGCTGGTGAGGCGGTGAGCGAGCTGCTGCGCTTCACGGTCTACGGCGACCCGGCGACCAAGGGCAACCTGCGCCGCTCGCCGAACGGCGGCATGTACGAGTCGAACCCGCGCCTGGCTCTCTGGCGCCAGAAGGTGGCGGCGGCGGCGGGCGAGGCGATGGGTGCCCGACCGCTGTACGACGAAGGGCTGCGGCTGACGCTGCGGTACGTGCTCGTGCGCCCGGCCGGGCACTGGACGACCAAGGGTGAGCTGAGCGCGGAGGGGCGGCGGCATCCCTACCCCGACCGCAAGCCTGACCTGGACAAGCTGACGCGGGCGGTGCTCGATGCGCTGACGCACGTCGTCTGGCGGGACGACGCGCGGGTGGTGCAACTGGAGGTTGGCAAGAGCTACGGCGAGCCCGCGCGAGTGGAGGCGGAGGTCGGGCCCGCGCTGCCGCCGCGTCCGTGCGAAGGCGACGTGGCCGAGCGGCTCGACCGGCTGGCGGATGCGATCGGCGAGACGAGCGAGTCGGTTGACCCGGAGGAGCAGCTCGGGACGGTGCTGCGACTGGTCGACGGACAGTTCGAGTGCCCCTGTGGGGCGACCTACGAGCCGCTGGCCCGGAGCTGCGTGCGCTGCGGGCGGGCGACCTTCTCTCAGTACGCGCCGGTGAAACGGGCTGCACTCGTGCCCCTGGAGCCGGACGAATCCCTGCAAAGAGCGAGGTCGGCATGAGTGACGCCGACGTGGTGCTGGCGGCGCTGCGCTCGTGGGGTGGACCGGACGGCACGGTCTGCGCCCCGGTGCGGGAGATCGCGGTGCTGACCGAGCTCAGCGAGCCGGTGGTGCGGAGCGCCCTGGCGGATCTGTGCGCGGATGGGCGGCTGATCTTCACCGGCCGAAGGCACCGCAAAACAGCGGTCTTCCGATTCGCTTCACCCTCCACGCCGCGCAGCGAGCAGGGCGGCAGAGAGGCGACCCCTAGAGGGTCGACCTCTCTGACCCCGGCTGACGCGACTAGCAGCGGCGATGCCCCGGCTCAACCCGTTGTCAGCGAGGACGACGAGGAGGAGCTGAGCGAGGAGGAGTGGGCGCGGCGCAGGGCGATCGGGCTCAAGCACGCCTACGCCTTCCTCGACCGCTACGACGAGGAGATCGGCGAGCCCGACCAGGACGGCGGTGAGTGCGGAGAGTGCGGCCGGGAGGCGCGGCGGCGCTGGTCGCTGGGGATGTTCGTGCTCTGCCGCGACTGCCGTCGACGCCGGGCGCGCGCCGGGCGCAAGGTCGGTGTCGGCGCCGGCGGCGGCGTGGTCGTGCCGCTGCCGCTGCTGGGCGGAGAGGAGCTGGACGAGGAGCTGGAGACGCTGGTGCGCGAGCACGGCGGCGCGAACGGCAACGGCAACGGTGGCTCGTCCGTGTGGGATGAGCCGGACTTCTAACGAGGAGGAGAAGGTGGAGGCGAAGCAACCCGATCAGGCGCAGGCGATGGTGCCGGTGACGGCGGCGAGCGATCTGGAGTACGACCGCTTCGCGCGGCTGGGCACGTGGCTGGCGGCGACGGAGGGATCGAGCGACCCGCGTGGCAAGGACGGGATGGTGGCGGCGCTGCGCTTCGCGTTGGCGGCGGAGCTCGGCTGGCCGCTGCGGGCAGCGAGCGAGATCGCCGTGATCCATGGGCGGCTGCACATCAGCTCGAAGATGTTGCGGGCGCTGGCCGAGCGCGAGGGCTACCGCGTCGTGCGGGTCGAGGAGACGGCGACCTCGTGCACCGCCGCCGTGCTCGACCGGGCGGGCGAGGAGGTCGGCCGCGCGACCTTCACGCTGGAGGATGCGAAGCGGGCCGGGCTGGTCAAGGACAAGTCGGCCTGGCAGACCTACCCGGCGCGGATGCTGTGGGCGCGGGCGGCGGGCTGGGCGATCAACGACGCGATCCCGCACGTGGCGCTCGGGCTGGCGATGACGGAGGAGGCGGAGGACTACATCGAGGGCGAGGCGCGCGAGCTGCCCGACGAGCCGGAGGCGAAGGACGAGCAGCGCGAGCCGGAGCAGGTGCCCGCGTGATCGAGGTCGGCGACGCGGTGCGTACGCCGGAGGGCTGGTACGGCGAGGTCAAGCTGGTCGAGCGGCAGGCAGCGCCGCTCGGTGGGCTGCGGGCGGCGGTCGGGATCGCGGCGAAGCGGGCGCGACCGGGCGAGTACGAGGCGGCGCTCGCGGCGCGGAAGCTGTACGCCGTGGTCGTGCTCGTCGTCCCGCGCGAGCACTACGGCAAGCACGCGACCTACAACGTCGAGACGCTGGTCGCAGTCGGACCCGAGCAGACGGCAGCCGGTGCAGGTGGACCCGAGTGAACGGGAGGGTGCTGACCTGTACGCGCTGCGGCTGGACGTGGCGGGTGTACGAGCTGCCGGGCCCGTTCATCGACCCGGCGCTGTACGTCTGCTGTTCGTGCCTGGCGCCGGTCGAGGAGCGCGACGAGCAGCTCGGGCTGGTCTACCAGGAGCGCGAGGAGACGCGGGACTACGACCCGCGCATCGCGGCGATCCCGTTCTGATGAGGACGGCGGCGAAGCGGCAGGCGAGGATCGCGCAACGGTTCGTCAACCCGGAGCGCGACGGCTACCGCCCGCGCGAGACGTGCACCTGCACGCACCCGCAACCCCGGCTGGTCGGAGGCGACGGCTACGTGATGGTCGCGTGCGTGCGCTGCCGCCGGCGGGCCCGACCAGGGGGGACGGTAGGGGTGACGACCGGGGGGAGGGCAAACCGGGGGGAGGATTCCAGGGGAGGGGTACCGGGGGGAGGAGCACGGGGGGGTAGCGCGGAGGCGGCGCGGTGAGCTGGCAGTCGGTGGTGCTGGTGCTCGGGCTGGTCGGCGAGGTCGCCGGGTTGTGGGTCGCGCTCGCCTGGGTCAACGGCTGGTCGGAGGCGGCGAAGATCCGTGCGCAACTGCGGATGCTGGTCGAGCCCGACGCCGGGCTCGTGGTCGTGCCGAGCGAGGACGAGCGATGAGGGCTGCGTCGACCTGTGCCCGCGACTGCTGCCCGCGCCCGGCCGTGCGCCGTGGGCTGTGTGCGCAGCACGCGCCCGCGCCCTGGGCTGGCAACCGTGAGCGGCGCGAGCGGCTCGGGCTCGCGCTCACGCCGAGCGTGCGCGCTGCCGTTCGGCGCGCCTTCGGTCACCGCTGCGCGGAGTGTGGTGCTGCGGTTCCACGTGGAAGCGGCGGCGTCGACCACCTGGTCCAGGGCGAGCCGCGCTCGCCTCTGCGTCTGCTCTGCGCTGGCTGTCACGATGCGAAGACGAAGCGTGAGCTGCGTGCGCGGAGGGAGGGGTGGCCCCTCCCCCCGCCCGGCTCGGCGACCCCGGCGGGGTCAGCTTCCGCGAGAAAGAGTCCGGGGGAGATCTGAGCGTGGTCGGCGGCGGAGAGACGAGCGCGCCCGCCTGGAAGGGCAACGCGGCGCTCGGGGCGCTGCTGGTGCCGATCGCGGAGCTGCGCCCGCACCCGCGCAACCCGAGGCGCGGCGTCGTCCCGGCGATCGCCGCCTCGCTGCGCCGCTTCGGGCAGCAGCGGCCGGTGCTCGCGCAGGAGGACGGTACGCTCGTCGCCGGGCATCACGTCTGGAAGGCGGCGCTGGTCGAGGGCTGGTCGCAGATCGCCGCCGTGCGGACGGAGCTCGCCGAGCACGAGGTCGACGCCTACCTGCTGGCCGACAACCGCCTGGCCGATCTCGGGCTCTACGACGACCGCACGCTGGCCGAAGTGCTCCAGCCGCTGGCGGCGGCGGATGGGCTCGACGGGACCGGCTACACGCCGGACGACGTGATCGGCCTGCTCGCCTTCACGCTGGAGCCCGCCGAGCTGGAGCAGGCGCAGCGGGCGCTCGCGCCTGCGCAGGCGCCGTACGCAACCGGCACGGCGGCGGCGTTCCGGATCGTGCTCAGCTACGACGAGCAGGCCTACGACCGGGTCGCGGCCCGGCTGGGCGAGCTCGCGCGCGAGGGCGAGACTCCCTCGGAGACGGTGGCGAGGCTGGTGCTCGGGTGAACGAGGCCGAGGCGGAGCGGCAGCAGCGGCTGCACGAGGCGATCGAGGAGGCGCTGCACGGCGAGGGCGTGCTCGACGGGCTCGTGCTCACCGGCTGGGTCGTCTGCTATGAGACGGCGGCGCTGGGCGAGGAGGCGACCGCGCACGCGGGCACCTTCTACGGCCCACGCGAGATGACGACCTGGCGCGCGCTCGGGCTGGTCGAGTGGGCGCGGCGCTGGTCGCTGGAGCCGGGCGAGCGAGGCGAGGACGAGTGAGCCGCTGGTCGGGCCCGAACGCGCTGCGTGGGCTGCTCGTGCCGCTCGGCGAGCTGCGTGAGCACCCGCGCAACCCACGCCGGGGCGCGGTCGAGGAGATCCGCAAGAGCCTGCGCCGCTTCGGGCAGCAGCGCCCGCTGTTGGCGCTGCCGGACGGGACGCTCGTGGCGGGGCATCACGTCTGGCGGGCAGCGCAGGCGGAGGGCTGGACGCACGTCGCGGTAGTCCAGTCCGACCTGCCCGAGGCGGAGGTCGAGGCCTACCTGCTGGCTGACAACCGGCTCGGCGACCTGGGCGTCTACGACGAGGAGCTGCTCGGCGAGCTGCTGGCGCCGATGCGCGAGCGCGGCGAGCTGGAGGGCACTGGGTACTCGTTCGAGGACGTGGATGCGCTGCTGCTCTACCTGGAACCGCCGGTCGTCGGTGCCGCCGGCGACGGCGCGCCCATCTTCCGGGTCGTGCTCAGCTACGAGCGCGAGCTCTACCAGGCGATGACCGAGCGGCTGGACGAGCTGGCGGCAGCGGGCGGGCACGAGTCCTACTCGGCGACCGTGGAGGCGCTGCTCGATGCTGCTGCGGGTTGAGGCGAAGCGGCACCCGGTCGAGCCCGAGCGGTTCCGGGGCGCCTACGCCGACGAGCGGCACGTCGGGCGAGCGATCGCGGGCCCGTGCGTCGTGCACGTCGACGGCGGCGAGCGGCCGAGCGCCGTCTACCTCGAGCTGGACGAGCGCCTGCCCGAGGCGGTCGCTGCGCTGCGGCGGATCCGCTTCGCTGAGACGGCGCGCACGAGTGGGATGCGCTCGCGCTCGCGCACCTTCGGCTACGCGCCGAAGCTGACCGTGCGCGGCGAGGAGACGTGCCGCAGCGCGAAGCTGGCCCAGGAGGACCCGGCCGCGCACGAGGCGATCGCGCGGCTCGCGGCCGTGGTCGAGGAGGCCTACCAGCAGCTCAACCCGGAGCTATACGCCGAGCACGAGCAGACGGTCGCGAAGGTGCTGGACGAGTGGCGGCTGGGCGGCGGCGTCTTCACGAGCGGGATCATCAACCGCAACAACAAGCTCCCCTACCACTACGACCGGGGCAATTTCCCTGGCGTCTGGAGCAACATGCTCGTCTTCAAGCAGGCCTGCACCGGCGGCGACCTGGTCTGCCCGGAGCTCGACCTCTGTTTCCGGCTGGGCGACCACTCCCTGTTCATGTTCGACGGGCAGGCGATCCTGCACGGGGTGAGCCCCTTCCGGCTGACCCGGCCGGACGGCTACCGCTACTCGATCGTCTTCTACTCGCTCCAGCAGATGTGGCGCTGCGAGACGAAGGCGGAGGGCGTCGCGCTGGCGCAGCGGCGGCGGACGGAGCGCGAGCGGAGGCGGTTCGCGTGAGGCTGCTCGATCTCTACTGCGGCGCGGGCGGTTCGGCGACCGGCTACATGCGCGCCGGGTTCACGGTGGTCGGCGTCGACATCGCGCCGCAGCCGCGCTACCCGTTCAACTTCCTGCGTGGCAGCGCGCTCGCGCTGGAGCGGTGGCTGGAGCTGGCGGGCCCGTTCGAGGCGATCCATGCGAGCCCGCCCTGTCAACGCTGGGCCGAGGGCGGCGAGTGGCACGAGCGCGAGCACTACCCGGACCTGATCGGCCCGACGCGCGAGCTGCTGGAGCAGGCGGGGCTGCCCTACGTGATCGAGAACGTGCCCGCCGCGCCGCTGCGGGCCGACCTGCTGCTCTGCGGGACGATGTTCGGGCTGCGGGCGGACGGCTTCGAGGTCCGGCGGCACCGCATCTTCGAGCTGGGCGGCTGGAGCCCGGCCGGGCGACCGCCGCCGTGCCGCCACGAGCTACCGGCGCTGCCGGTGTTCGGGCACAACCCGCCGCGCGACTTCTACCGGCGCTACCGGCAGGGCGTCTCGACCGGGACGAAGCGGCGCGCGCTCGGGATCGGCTGGACGAACCGCGAGGAGCTGCGCGAGGCGATCCCGCCCGCCTTCACGCACTGGATCGGGGCGCAGCTCCGCGAGGCGCTGCGGGAGGCGGCATGAGCTGGAAGGTGGCCGTGCCGACCTACGATCATGCGCCGCTGATCGGGCAGCAGACGCTGGCGCTGATCGAGCAGGCGCGAGTCGAGCACGAGCGCGTCTGCCTGTTCGTTGCCGACGAGCAGGAGCGCGCGCTGTACGCGGCGGCGGTGCCTGCCTGGGAGGAGCGGCTGATCGTGACGGCGCCGGGGCTGATGGCCTCGCGGAAGCTGGGGCACGCCTACTTCGCGGCGGGCGAGCAGGTCGTCTGGATGGACGACGACGTGCGCGGCCTCTACCGGCTGGGCGCCGACCAGGAGCTGCGCCCGGTCGACCTGCGGGCGGTGGCTGAGGAGGGCTTCCGGGCGGCGGCACGGACCGGTGCGCACCTGTGGGGGATCTACCCGGTGCACAACGCCTTCTTCATGCGGGCCCGGATCCGGGCCGACCTGAGCTACATCATCGGCTGCTTCTACGGGACGGTGATCCGGCACGAGGAGGAGCTGCACCCGCGCCTGGGCGACCCGAAGGAGGACTACGAGCGCACGCTGCGCTACTGGCAGCGCGACGGCGTGCTCGCGCGGCTCGACTACATCTGCCCGGCGACGGCCTACTACCGGCCGGGGCCCAAGGGCGACCGGCTGGGACGGACGGTGGCGGTGGTCGAGGCGAACATCGCCGCGATCGAGCGCCAGTGGCCCGCCTACGTGCGCCGGGCGCGCACGAAGCGGTACGGCTTCCCGGAGATGCGGCTGGTCGGAGGGCGGCAGCGTGCCCTCGTGTAGCGCGACGACCGCCAAGGGCGAGCCCTGCAAGAAGGCGGCGATGCGCGGGCACGAGCTCTGCGCCTTCCACCTGCAACGGGTCGGCCGGGCGAGCCTGCTGGAGCCGGACGTGATCGACCGGCTGGAGGCGATGCTGAAGGCGGGCAACTACATCGAGGTCGCCTGCCGTGCGGCCGGGGTGGCGCCGCGCACCTTCCGCGACTGGATGGTGCGCGGGCGCAGCGAGCGGCCGGGCGACGAGCTCTACCGCGAGCTGGTCGGGCGGATCGAGCAGGCGCTGGCCGAGGGCGAGGTCCGCAACGTGGCGCAGATCGCCTCGGCCGCGCGCGAGAATTGGCAGGCGGCGGCGTGGCTGCTGGAGCGCGGCTACCCGGAGCGGTGGGGCAGGGTGTCGACCCGGCTGCGCGCGCCTGCGAGCGTCCCGCCGGAGGAAGATGCCTCGGCGCCGGCGGCAGGACACGAGCCCGACCCGTTCGCCGAGGTAGACGAGCTGGCGGCGAGGCGGCGTGCCCGCACGGGCGACTGACCTGCCCGCCTTCGAGCGGTTCTGTGCGGCGCTGCGGCTGGACAGTGGGCGGGCGCTCGTGCTGGAGCCGTTCCAGCGGGCGATGCTGCGCGACTACTTCGCGGGCGTGCGCGAGACGCTGATCCTGCTGTCGAAGAAGAACGGCAAGACGACGATACTCGCTGCGCTCGCGCTCTGGCACCTGCTCGTGACCGACGACGCGGAGTGCGTGATCGGCGCGACCAGCCGCGACCAGGCGGGGATCCTGTTCGACCAGGCGACCGGGTTCGTGCGCCGCTCGCCGGGACTCCAGACGCGGCTGCTCGTGCGCCGGGGCTACCGCGAGATCCGCTCGCGGCGCGACTCGGGCCGGATCCGCGTGCTGGCGGCGGATGTGGACACGGCGGACGGGATCATCCCGACGCTGGCGCTGATGGACGAGCTGCACCGGGCGGCGAGCGCGGGGCTGTACGGGATCTTCCGCGACGGGCTCGGACCGCGCGCCGGACAGATGGTGGCGATCAGCGTCGCGGGCGAGCACGAGCTGAGTCCGCTCGGGGAGATGCGGGCGGCGGCGCGGCGGCTGGCGAGTCTGCGGCGGCGCGGGCGCTACGTCTACGCGCGCAGCGAGGACGGCGGTTTCGCGATGCACGAGTGGGCGCTGGAGGCGGGTGACGACTACCACGACATGCGCGTCGTCAAGCAGGTGAACCCGGCGAGCTGGCAGACGGCCGAGGAGCTCCAGCAGCGGCACGATTCGCCCTCGATGCTGGAGTGGCAGTGGCAGCGGTTCGCCTGCGGGCTGTGGGTGAGCGCGGAGCACCGCTGGATGGACCCGGAGCAGTGGCACGCGGCGGCGAGCGAGGAGCGCCTGCAACGCGGCGACCGGATCGCGCTCGGCTTCGACGGCTCGCGCCTCGATGACGCGACCGCGCTGGTCGCCTGCCGGGTCGAGGACGGGCTGGTGCAGGTGCTGGCGCTGTGGGAGGCGCCTCGGACGGAGAAGGGGCAGCGCGAGCTGGAGTGGGAAGTGCCGCGCGAGGAGGTCGACGCGGCGGTGGCGGAGGCGAACGAGGAGTACCGGGTGGTGCGTGGCTACTTCGACCCGCCGCTCTGGCAGAGCGAGATCGACGGCTGGGCGCGCGAGTTCGGCGAGACGGCGGTGATGCGCTTCGCGACCAACCGCCGCCGCTTCCAGGGTGCGACCGAGCGGTTCAGGACCGACGTGGCAAGCGGCGAGCTGCCGCACGCGCAGGACGAGCGGCTGAGCGCGCACGTGCTCAACGCGCACGTGCACAACACGCGTGGCGGCTACTGGCTGGCGAAGGCGCGCCCGAGCTCGCCGGACAAGATCGACGCGGCGGTGGCGGCGATCCTTGCTTACGAGGCGCGCGCCGACGCGCTGGCCGAGCAGCAGCCGGAGCCCTCGCGCGAGCTGCTCACCTTCTGAGCCGGGCGCTACCGTGGAAGGGGCCGGGCGGCGCCGCTCCTCCTCATGTGCGCGGACCTGCCGCAGCTCCGCGTCGCCCCGGAGCGCGTCGCCCGGCTCAGCCGCAGCGTAGGAGTGTGGGCGTGCGCCCCGGATCACCCGGCCGAGGGATTCGTGCTGACGCCGGCGGGCAAGGTCTACGATCCGTAGACCGTGGACTGACGACCAGGGAGGTCGCCGTGAACGAGCAGGAGCAGCAGGGCGAGCAGGCGGAGTCGACTGCCGACCCGAACCCGAACGAGGAGCCGGAGGCGGGCAGCGAGGGGCTGACCGACAAGGAGCTCAACGAGCAACGAGCGGGCGAGGGCGAGGAGCCGCACGAGCCCGAGTCCGACTAGGCCGTGGCGCTGACCGCCGCGCAGCGGCGCAAGCTGCCGCGCGGGGCGTTCGTCTACCACGCGGGCCCGCGCTCCAACTGGCGCTACCCGGTGCCGACCAAGGCGCAGGCGCGCAAGGCGGGCATCAGCGAGGGCGAGCGGGTGAAGGTGCACCGGGCGGCGAAGGCATACGCCGCGCGCCGCTCAACGCGGGGCACGAGCGCCCGCGTGAACGCGGTCGTGCACCGGCGCGGACCGCTGGGCCCGAGCGGGCGCAAGCGGACGCGCAAGCGCAAGCGAACGACGAAGCGGAAGCGGCGCTAGGAGCTGGAAGCGGCGACCCGGAAGCTGCCTCCCGAGTCGCCGCCGCAGCGTCGGCCGCGATCCCTGCCAGAGAACCCCGGCAGGCGGATCCTACTCGCTCGGCCGGAGCCCGTCGCCACCGCCGTTGCCCTCCAACCGGCGGCGCTCGACCTGCGCGACCAGGCGGTCGGGCGACTCGCGCGGGCGAGGGACGCTGACGGCGTTCAGCTCTACCACGATGAATTCGCTCTCGGCGTCCGCGAGGTCGAGCTGGCGCAGGCGCGACTCGACCTCCCGGAGCAGCTCCCCTTCGGCGAGGTCGTGGACGGCATCCGCGTCATCACCCTCGAGCGGTACTTCCAGCTCGACCGTGATGTAGGCCCAGTGCGGGTGCTCGCTCACCGGGGGTTCACCGGATGCCCGCTGCTTCGAGCGCGTCGACGGCTTCGCGCAGCAGCTCGGCCCATCCGCGCCCGCGCCGGAAGTGCTCGACCCTGGCGTCATAGAGGGCGAACCCCTCGTCCGGGTGCGGCAGCCAGATCTGCACGTCGTAGCTGGCCTGCGTCACGTCGCCGCTGCGATCGTTCTCGACTTCGAGCCGGATCATGATGAGGCCTTCGCGCCCTTGCGCTTGCGCCGGTACTCGGCCCGCAGCACGTCGGCCATCCGCTGCTGGATCGAGCCGCCGGTGTTGCGGTGCAGGTCACGCGCGCGCCCGACCGCCAACTCCGGCCCGAGCCAGAGCAGCGCGTCGACCATCCGCCCCTGGTCTAGCTCACCGTTCTCGGAGTAGAGGATCGAGAGCCCGTGGATGAGGGCGGCGCTGTTGCCGAGTGCCCGGCCGTAGGTGCCCTCGCGCATCGTCGCTAGGGTCGGGGTGAGGGCGTCGGAGCCGTCCTCCCGCTTGCGTCGATAGGCCGACTCGACCGCAGCGATCGCGGCGATGTTGTCGTCCGATCCCTCACGCGGGGCACCGATCGCGATCTCGTAGCCGTGCTTGCGCACGATCGCTTCGATCGCGAGCGCCTCCGGATCGCGGGCGGTCAGCCGCGCGACGTAGGTGTAGAAGGGGTGGACGCTCTTGCGATCGCGGTTCTTGTGCAGGAAGAAGCGGGCCTCGCTCGCTAGGTCGAGTCCGACGTAGACCGAGGCGAAGATCGAAGCCTTGCCCGCTAGGCGGACGATCTCCCGCCGCTGCTGCCCGTCGAGGATCGCGAATTGCGACGGCCCGCGCTGGGCAACGTCAATCGTGCCGACCAGGGAGGGATCGAAGCGGGCTGCCTCCTTGCGCACGAACAGCCAGTTGACCGGGCGCTGGTACTGGTCGTCGGCGAACAGCGCCTCCAGCGGGAGGAGCTTCACATCGAACGGCCAGTCGTCCTGGGCACCCTTGGGCAGACGTACCTCCACGTGGTCGGCCGGGAGTCCCTTCGCCTCGCGGATCAGGTTGAACCACTCGCCGACCACATCCGGTGCGCGGTCCAATCGGTCGAGCAGGGCGTCCCAGACCTCTCCGTAGCGGTCTTCGGTCCAGCCGCCGGCGAGCACGCGGCGAGCGTTCATGGCGAGCAGGTCGTGCGACAGCTCGCGCTGGAAGGCATCGCGGGCGACGACCTGCGCAGTCCAGCCGAGATCCTGGGCGAACCCCGGCGTGTCCGGATCGAGCGGGCCGAGGACCTCGCGCAGGCGGCGCAGCCGCGCGCTGGCGACTTCCTGCCGTCGCTGCTCGCGCGCCTGGGCCATCGCCCTGTACGCCTTGAGGCGGCTGGCCCGGTGCTCGTCGCTGATCGGGCGCTGGTCGGTGCCCTTGAGGACACGGGCCTCGCGTAGCTCCTGGGTGAGCGCCCGGACGACGCCGGGGCTGGGCCGGTCGGGTGCGGTGATGACCGTGCCCTCGTGCTCGACGTAGGCGCCGTGGCGATCGACCAGGCGCCAGTGCCCAGCGCCCGTAGGTTGCCACCGGAAGCCTTGCTTGAAGTTCCGGCTGAGCGCGCGGATCTCCTTCGATGCCGGAAGGGCGCGCCTCCCGGTGCCTGCGACCTCAGCCGCAGGAAGCCCTCCCGGACTCCCGGCGGGCTTGCGTCTGTCGCTCATTGGTGAACCTCCTCGGTTCTGGCAGGGATACCAGCTCGCAGGCTAACGCACGAGCTGGTCATGGGTTGTCTGCGCTGAGAGCGCGTCTGACGAGCGCGCCCGCAGCAGCCTTCGAGAGTCCGATCGCCTCGCCGATTGCACGCCACGAGGCGCCCTCACCGGCGGCGGCGGCGACCTCGCGCGCGAGGTCGCCCTCCGCCCGCCGCACCGCCTGGGCCCGCCGCAGGAGTGCGCGGCGGCGGGCAGGGGCGAGATCGCCCGGCGGACGGCCGGTGGTGCTGGTGCTCATTCGTCCTCCTTCTGCTTGCGGCGTCGGCTGACTTCGGCCGTCGCCTGGGTGAGCCATGGCTCGCGCGGCGGGATCGGGTCGCCGCCGAGGGCGACGATCTGCCGGTTGACTTCGCCGAGCGCCGGAGCCTCCAGCTCCAGCGCGACCAGCGCGAGCAGCTTCGCCTCACGTTCCATCGCTGACCTCCTGCTGGTCGGAGGGCACGAGCCATTCGTGCACCGGGCAGGTGTCGCCGTCGTGGTCGTAGCCGGTGACGATGCCCTCGCGCGTCCAGGAGGAGGGCTCGCCGGTGCAGTCGAGCCCGAGCAGCGCGCCGAGTTCCGTCTCCGCCTCGATCAGGTGGTGGCGGTGGAGAATGTCGGCGTTCCCGGCAAGCTCGTCGTACCGCTGGAGCGCGCGCAGCGCACGAGCGGCGGAGGAGTGGTCGAGCCGGGCGAGCTCCGGGCGCGGCACGGCGTCGGGCGCGACCTTCCAGTGGCCGACCGTGTTGCCGTTGGCGTCGAGGATCGGCTCGCCCGCGCCGACCGACTCCACCTCCGCCACGTCGTCCACGTAGTAGAGGCTCTTGCCGATCGCTTCGAGCACCTGGGACGCCGACTGCATCGCGGCGTTGCCGAGCGCGAGCTCCAGGACGAGGCGCGGCATCAGGATCCCCTCCCGTCCATCACGTCCTCCACGTAGTCGACGGCCGGACCGCCGAAGCGCGTCCAGAGGTAGTCGGCGTCGACGCCTTCCATCGCGCGCGCGATCTCGGCGGGCGACAGCACGCCGCGCCGGTCCTGCGCGACGCCGAGCAGGAGCCCGAGGAAGCAGGCGTCCTCGGCGCCGTGCTGCTGGGTGCAGTTCGGGCAGGTCACGAGGCCTCCCTCTCGATCAGGCGGGCACGAGCGGCGACCGGCGCGGGCAGCTCGGCGTGCTCGCCCGTGTGCGGGTCGAACCCGGCGAGCACGAGCGGGCCCGCGATGTAGTCGCCGAAGTGGAGCCCGATGCCGGGCACGAAGAAGTCGGTCGCGCGCATGTTCGGCGCGAGCCCGAGCAGCTTGCCCTCCTCGTTGACGTAGGACGTGGCGGCGTCGGCTTGGCTGATGAAGCCGGGCAGCGGCACCGCTTCGATCATGCCGTCGACCAGCTCCTGCAACTGCCCGAGCGTGCCGCCGTCGAAGCGGTCGCCGGGGACGAGCACGACCTCCTCCAGCGGGCCCGCAACCGGGATGACGAGTACCTTCACTTCTTCCTCCTCGTTCGTGCCGCCGGCGGCGGCGTGGATGGACAGGCGCCCTCGTGCGGATCCGACCAGCAGCCGGGGCACGTGTTCCAGGGCGAGACGGCGGCGGGCGGAGCTGCGTAGCCCCGGCAGCCGCAGTAGGTGAGACACGAGAGGCCGACCGGCGGGCCCGCGCCGATGACGTGCAACCCCCATGGGTGCCCGCACGTCGCGCAGTCGGGGTACGCCTCGCGGTCGGCGCGCTCGCACAAGGCGGCGACCGGCATCGGGGCGTGTAGACCGGCGGCGCGGTCGGCCGGGCAGCCGACATAGCCGAGGTCGTGGTTGATGGTCAGGTCGAAGGGCATGACCGGCTCGCCGCAGCGCCCGCAGCGGGTGCCCTCGCCGATCTCGCCCGAGGGCGCGCCGGGACGAGGGACGGCCGTGTGGGTACCGGGCGAGCGCCAGTCCTCGCGCATCGCCTCCTGGAACGAGTCGAGGAGGCGACGGCGCGCCTCCTCCTCGGGGTCTTGCAAGACGAGCTGTTCGTCGCCGCTCACCGGACTGCCTCCAACGCGCGCACGTGCTCGCGCTCGGCGGCGGCGAGCGCGAAGTAGTGCCGGGCCCGAGCGTAGTACCGCTCCGACCACAAGCCGCGCGCGAGCGCGTCGTACTCGGCGACCGCCGCTCGCGCGAGCCCCAGCTCCTCCGCAAGTCCGGAGGGCACGTTAGGATGCGGCTGTGGATGGACGAAGGGCTCGGCCTCGGCCGAGCCCTTCTCTCTGGGGGACCAGGTGCCGCTCATAGCGGCGTGCTCCCCTGCGTCTCCAGCGTGGCGGACAGGCGCCCGCGAGTGCCGAAGACCGAGGACGAGAACGAGCAGCCGGGCGTCTCCGGCCCGAGCGCCGCGTAGACGCGCACGAGCGGACGGCGCGGCGTGACCCATCGCCTCGACGGTGACAGCTCGCGCGAGGCGTGCACCGTGTAGTCGGTCGACCAGCAGGTGATCGAGGTCTGCACGGTGACGCGCATCCGGCGAGACGCTCGCACGCGCAGGCGCGCGTGGGTGGCGTTGATCGAGGACGAGTAGACGTACAGGTCGGTGAAGACGGGCGAGGCGTCACTCGCGCGGCTCTCGACCTGCCACCCGCCCTCGGCGGACGCTGCCTGCGCGGTCGCCATGACAGCGACCGCGAGGCAAGCCCCGACGACGGCTGAGGCGATGAGGCGCAACTACTTCGCCTCCTTCGCCTGCCGCTTGGCGTCGGCGGCGACCAGGGCGGCGACCGCGTGGCCGAGCCCCTTCTCGTCGGTGACCATCAGGACGGCGCCGAAGCGACCGGCACGGCCGGAGGGCGCGAACGCCTTCTTGACGCCGTTGCGCAGCTCCTCGTGCGCGATCGCGGGCGTGACCTTCATGCCCTTGCGGGTCGGCGCGTCGACGTAGCCGATGTTGGCCTTGCCGACGAGCAGCGAGACGTAGGTGCGCTTCGGGTTCCAGCGAACCTTCGGCTTGACCCCTGCCTCGCGCAGGGCGGCGACGAGCGCCTCGACGGTGATGCCCTCCGGGACCTTCGGCGCGGGCTGCGCCTTCGGCTTCGCGGGCGACTCGGTGGTGGTGCTGGACATGCGATCCCCTCCTTCGGGGTTGGTGTGGATGGACGGAGCAGCCGAACGGCGGCTCCCGACCCGAGCGCGCCGCAGGGCGCTCGGGTCGGCAACCGGATCCAGCGGGCGGACGCCGACCAGCTCGACCTCCGCCTCGTACGCGCGCAGGCAGGAGGCGCAGCCGAGGACGCGGCCGTCGTGCGAGTAGGCGAGGCGGGCGTCCGCGTCGCCGCAGAGCTCGCAGGCTTCGCCCATCGCGGCGGCGGAGGCTTCGGGTGTTTCGGTCGGTGACACGACCGAAAGTAAAGCAGAGTTTCGGACGGCGCGCAAGCCGAAAGTACACGCGCGCCCTCGCGCGCGCGGGCGCAGGCGTTGCGCGCGACCGCCGCCGGGCGTACCGTTCGGAGGGCGGGGCTCGCGCAGGAGGAGATCGCCTGAGCGTACTCGCGCCCGAGGAGCCGCTAGCCGAGGAGTTCGACGCAAGCCTGGCGCTGGAGGCGCAGCGCGACCGGCTGCTCGTGCAGCTCCGGGCGCAGCGCGAGTTCGGGCTGGCGATGTACGCCTGGTACGAGGGCACGCAGGACCCGCCCGACCAGCCGATCGACCCGAGCTACGGCTACTCCGGCGCCTTCCTGCGGCTGCGCCAGATGGCGCGAGGCGCCTGGGCGCGGCTGGTGGTCGACACGATCGCCGAGCGGCTGGCGGTGACCGGCATCCGCACGACGGTCGGCGAGGACGCGGACAAGGCGGCGTGGGCGCTGCTCCAGGCGAACCGGATCGACTCCGACCAGGCGGACGTACACCGCGAGGCGTTCATCACCGGCGTCAGCTACGTCAGCATCGCGGGCAGCGGCGAGGACGTGCGCCTGACGCCGGAGACGGCGCTGGAGGTCACGCACGAGCACGCGCCCGGCGACCGCCGCAGCGTGGCGGCGGCGCTGAAGGTGTACGAGCTGAGCACGCGCCAGTGGGTCGCCGAGTTGTACACGCCGGAGGCGGTCGCCGTCTGGGTGGCCGAGTACCGCTCGGGCGACCGTGATCCGTTCGGCGCCGGCGCCCGCCCGCCCTGGTCGGACGACCCGGTCGTCTCGCCCAACCCGCTCGGCGCGGTCCCGTTCGTGCCGTTCGAGAACCGGCCGACCGCCGCGACGCCGGGCGAGTCGGAGCTGCGCGAGCTGATCCCGATCATGCAGCGGATCCAGGAGCTGGAGCTGGCGAAGCTGGTCGCCGCGCATACGGCCGTCTTCCGGCAGAAGTGGGCGACCGGGCTGCGGGTGCCGCGCGACCCTGAGACGGGGCAGCCGGTCGAGCCCTTCAAGCAGAGCGTCTCGCGGCTGTGGGTGAACGAGGCGCCGGACGGCAAGTTCGGCAGCTTCGAGGCGACGGAGATCGCGCAGTACCTGCGGGCGATCGACGCGGAGATCGCCGAGCTCGCCGCGATCAGCCGCGTGCCGAGCTACTACCTGGTCCAGACGGAGCTGGCGAACCCGCCCAGCGCCGAGTCGCTGCTCGCGGCCGAGTCGGGGCTGGTGGCGAAGTGCATCGACCGGCAGGGAAGCTTCGGCGAGTCGTGGGAGCAGGTGGTGCGGATCGGCGCGAGCGCGGCGGGCGCAAGTGAGCTGGCCCAGGACGTGGGGCTGGAGACGGTCTGGCGAGTGCCCGAGCGCCGCAACCCGGCGGCGGTCGCCGACGCCGCGACGAAGCTCCAGGCGGTCGGGATTCCGCAGGCGGAAGTGTGGGCGTTCCTCGGCTACTCGCCGCAGGCGATCGAGCGGATGCAGGTCGAGGCTGCGGCGGAGGCGCTGATCGCTCCCGAACCGCCGCCGTCGACGCCGCAGGCGGCGGCATGAAGACGACCGGCGTGAACCTCCCGGCGGTGGCGCAGGTCGTGCTGGCTGTGGTCGCGATCATCGCGCTCGTCCACTGGTGGTGAGCCGGTGGCCGCGCTGGACGAGCGCCACCGGCAGCAGCAGCAGGCACTGGCCGGGCGGCTGGCGGATTCCCTCGGCGCGCTGATCGCGACCTGGGAGACGCTGGACGAGGACGAGCTGCGCGCCTACCACGACCGCGCCTACCCGCGCGTGGCGGGCGGGCAGCGGACGGCTGCGCGGCTCGCTGCTGCCTACGGACTGGCGCTGACGCGACGGCCGGGGGTTGCGCCCGGCGCAGTGGACGTGAGCGGCGCCTTGCGCAGCTCGGGCGTGGAGATCGACCCGGAGTCGCGCTCGCTGGTTGCTCCGCCGCTGCGGGCGCGCGCGCTGGTGGCCGAGGGCGCGACGCTGCTGGAGGCGAAGGCGGCGGCGCGCGACTACGCCGGGCAGCTCGGCTCGCTCGACTTGCAGGCGGCGCAGCGGGTCGGGCTGGAGCAGGGCGTCGGCGCAGGCGGCGCGCGGATCGGCGGCTACCGCAAACAGCTCGCGGGCAGCGCCTGCTCGTGGTGCGTGGAGACGGCGCAGGAGGTCTACCACTCGGCCGACGCCGTGCCCTTCCATCACAACGACGGCTGCTCGGTGGCCCCGGTGTTGGCAACGTGAACGACGAGGAGGAGGACGGCATGGCAGAGGACGACCGCCGCGAGGACGACGAGCGGCAGGACGACGAGCGGCAGGACGACGAGCGCGACGATGACCGCCGCGAGGACGACCGACGCGGCGCGGACGACCGACCGCAGACGCTGGAGGCGGCGCAGGAGCGGATCACCGCCTTGGAGCGCGAGCTCGGCGAGACGCGGCAGCAGGCGATCAAGCGGCGGACGCGCGTCCAGGCGCTGGAGCGCGAGCTGGCGACCGAGCGGGAGAAGGGGATGGACGAGCAGCAGCGTGCGGTCGAGCAGGCGCGGCGCGAGGAGCGGGAGAAGCTGGAGGGCGAGCACCGCTCGGAGCGCGTGCGCGGCTCGGTGCTGCTGGCAGCGGCGACCAAGCTGCGCGACCCGCAGGACGCCGTGCGCTACATCGACCTGGAGGCGCTCGGTCAGCACGAGGACGGCGAGCTCGACAAGGCGGCGGGGCGCGCCGTCGAGGAGCTGCTGGAGAAGCGTGAGTATCTCGCCGCCGGCGGCGAGGAGACGCCGACCGGAGCCCGCTCGCCGGGCCCGCGACGGCGGCAGGCGGCGGGCACGAGGACGGGCGAGGCAGGTGTGAATGAGCGGATCCGCAAGTCGCTGCGCCGCTGAGAACGGCAACGGCCGAGCCGCTCAGCTCGGCCGTCGCGTCCAGCTACAACCGCCCGTGCGCAGGACGCTAGCCGACACGTCGGATGGAGGAGGCGACCATGAACGAGCACGGACGACGACCGCCGGAGATCGGCGATCGGCTCTCGGCGATCGAGGAGCCCGCGCCCTGGCTGGAGGAGGCGCTGGCCGCGTTCTGGCGCTACCTCGCCGACCGCCGCACGCGCGGCGTCGACCCGACCAGCTCGCCGCTGCTGCCGTGGGTGATCGGGCCGGGCCCGCGCCCGAGCAACACGAGCCGGATGACGCGGACGCTGTACGCGCCCGACAACCCGAAGCAG
>DATBKW010000302.1:0-23262 GCA_036555665.1 Solirubrobacteraceae bacterium
GATGCGGAAGGTGTCGTTCAGCCGGTGCGAGAGGACGGCCTCGTTCGTCGACTCGAGCGCCTCGACGACCTCCTTGTAGTTCTCGAGCATGTCCCAGATGCGCTCGGAGGCGTCGTTGATGTCGTCGAAGTAGATCTCGAGGTCGTCGGGGATGTAGCGCTTGGTCGCCTCGAGGTCCTTCAGCGCCGCGCGCTGCGGGCGGACGACGCGGCGGAAGTTGATGATCTCCTGCTTGACGTTGGAGATGTCGCGCACGATCTCGGCCGAGCGCTCGCCCTCGAAGATGTCGTCCTCGAGGCGCTCGAGCTTGTTGCCCATCTTGCGCAGCATCGGGAACGAGGCGTCGACGCAGTCGTCGACGATCTTGTAGAGCAGGTAGCCGGGGCCCTTGGAGAAGAGCTGGTCGCGCAGCTCCTCGCGCGTGCGGCAGCGCTCGAAGAGGTATTCGAGTGGCTGGATCGGCTCGTTGGGCAGCGTGACGACGTAGTCGGGGCCGACGAAGACGTCGAGCTCGGCGGCGTTCAGACGGCCGACGACCTTGTCGTAGGCCGGGAAGTGCAGGACGACGAACAGGTAGTCGTCGTACTCGTCGACCTTCGGGCGCTGATTGCGGCTGAAGACGTCCTCGTAGTCGAGGGCGTGGAAGCCGAAGTGCTCCTCGAGCCAGGCACGATCGACCGGCCGCGGCCGCTCGATGTTGATCCAGCGCAGGGTCTGGCCCTCCGCCGTGGAGTGCTCGATGACCTCGACGTTGGGGCGTTCAGCCTCTGACGAACGGGTGACGACCGCGCCGCGTGACCGCGCCGTGCGCCGGAGGCGTGGCTTGGGCAGGTTGGGCATACGGACTTCGCGGCTCGTCGGTGGTCATCGTCGTCGGCATCGGAATTCGCTCTGCATCTCAGTCTACCTGCGACTTGCGGCGTCACGCCAAGTTGGTATGGTCCCTCAGCACATAGCTGGACACATCCAGAGGGGTGGAGGGACTGGCCCTATGAAGCCCCGGCAACCTCCCGCGTGCGGGAACGGTGCCAATTCCTGACAGATGTGGCCGAGGCTTTCCAGAACCTCCGCCACGAACGAATCCGGCGGAGGTTTTTTGATCCATGGGAGCCACCAAGCTGACCTGTAAGGAGTGCGGTGCGGACTACGCCCTCGAGGCGCGTTATGTCTGCGACCGCTGCTTCGGTCCGCTCGAGTGCAGCTACGAGCACGACATCGGTGACATCGGGCACGCGCGGCGCCGCATCCAGGGCGGGCCGCAGAACATCTGGCGCTACCACGACTTCCTGCCGCTGCAGGGGCCGCAGCCGCGCACCCGCACCGGCCTGCCGGCGGGCTGCACGCCGCTCATCCGCGCCGATCGGCTTGCGGAGCGCCTGGGCATCCGCGAAGTCTGGGTCAAGAACGACGCCGCCAACCCGACGCACTCCTTCAAGGACCGCGTGGTGTCGGTGGCCTCCACACGCGCGCGCGAGCTCGGCTTCGACACGCTGGCCTGCGCCTCGACCGGCAACCTGGCCAACTCGGTCGCCGCTCACGGTGCGGCGCTGGGCATGGAGACCTACGTCTTCATCCCGGCCGACCTCGAGGAGCAGAAGATCCTGGCCACCGGCGTGTACGGCACGCGCGTGGTCAAGGTCAAGGGCAACTACGACGACGTCAACCGGCTGTGCACCGAGCTCAGCGGCGAGCGCGACTGGGCCTTCGTCAACGTCAACGTGCGCCCTTACTACTCCGAGGGCTCCAAGACGCTGGCCTACGAGATCGCCGAGCAGCTGGGGTGGGAGACGCCCGACCGCGTCGTGGCGCCGATCGCCTCCGGCTCGCTGTACACCAAGATCGCCAAGGGCTTCGAGGAGTGGCGCGAGCTGGGCCTCGTGCGCGGCGAGGCGCCGATCATGAACGGCGCGCAGGCCGAGGGCTGCTCGCCGGTGGCCAGCGCCTACGCCGCCGGCGCCGACTTCTGCAAGCCCGTGCGCCCGGACACGATCGCCAAGTCGCTGGCCATCGGCAACCCCGCCGACGGGCCCTACGCGCTGGACCTCGCCCGCCGCAGCGGCGGGGCCATCGACGCGGTCACCGACGACGAGATCCGCGCCGGCATCCGCCTGCTGGCCGAGACGACGGGGATCTTCACCGAGACGGCCGGCGGCGTGACGACGGCCGTGCTGGCCAAGCTGGCCGAGCGCGGCGACATCGACGCCGACGAGCGCGTGGTGATCGTCATCACCGGCGAGGGCCTGAAGACGCTCGACGCCGTGCGCGGGACCTTCGAGGCGTTCGAGATCGCGCCCTCCTACGACCAGTTCGTCGACGAGGTCGAGGGCGTCGAGGTGCGCGCCTGATGCCGACGGTCAAGCTGCCCACCCAGCTGCGCGAGGCGGCCGGCGGCGCCGGATCGGTCAGCGTCGACGGCGCCACCGTCGGCGAGGTGCTCGCTTCGCTCTTCGATCGCCACGGCGAGCTCCGCGACCGCCTGTCCGATGCCGACGGCGGCGTGCGCCGCTTCGTCAACGTCTACGTCGACGGCGAGGACATCCGCTTCGGCGACGGGCTGCAGACGCCCGTCGCCGATGGGCAAGAGGTGCAGATACTCCCGGCAGTGGCGGGCGGGTAACGCCTGGCGGGCGCCATTCGTTACCCGCTTCGCGGGTAACGTCCGCGCCATGCAGACGCTTCTGGATGGCGGCAGCTTCTTCGAGGGCCCGCGCTGGCACGAGGGACGCTGGTGGGTCTCGGACTTCTATCGCCACGTCGTGCTGGCGATCGACTCCGACGGCAGCAGCGAGGAGGTGCTCGGCGTCGATGGCCAGCCGTCGGGGATGGGGTGGATGCCCGACGGCTCGCTGCTCGTCGTCTCGATGCGCGACCACCGCGTGCTGCGCTGGACGCAGCAGGACGGCGCGACCGTGCACGCCGACGTCAGCGAGCACTGCGGCGGGCACCTCAACGACATGGTCGTCGACAGCACCGGCCGCGCGTACGCCGGGGAGTTCGGCTTCGACCTCATGGCGGGCGGCGACCCCGCCACCGCGAACCTGATCCGTGTCGACCCCGACGGCAGCGCCTCGGTGGCGGCCGACGAGATGCTGTTCCCCAACGGCTCGGTCATCACGCCGGACGGAAGGACGCTGATCGTGGGCGAGACGGCGGGCGCGCGCTACACGGCGTTCACCATCGAGCGCGACGGCTCGCTGAGCGACCGCCACATCTGGGCGCAGCTCGCGCCGACGCCGCCGATCACCACGCTGGAGGAGACGCTCGGCCGGCTGAAGGTCGGGCCCGACGGCTGCGGGCTCGACGCCGAAGGCCACATCTGGGCGGCCGACGAGGTCGGTGCGCGCTGCATCCGCGTGGCGCCCGGCGGCGAGATCGTCGACGAGATCGCCGCGCCCGAGGGGCTCGATTTCTTCGCCTGCATGCTTGGCGGCGACGACGGTCGCACGCTGCTCATGTGCGCGGCACCGGACTTCCTCGAGCACACCCGCACGGGGGCGAGCGACGCGGTCCTGCTCACCACGACGGTCGACGTGCCGCACGCCGGGCTGCCGTGACGGCGCTGCCGCCGCCGCTTCCGCCCCCGCCGCCCACCACGATCCTCAAGGTACGGCCCGGGCACCTCGTGCGGATGCACGCGCAGCCCGGCGGCAAGCTGCTCTTCCGGGTGCTACCGCGCACGGTCTACGGGCGCCGGCTGATCCTGTCGGTCACCCGGCGCCGCGGGGCGTGGGCGGCCGTGCCGACCTTCCTGGTCCCCAACGGCCGACGCGCCTGGGTGCGGGTCGATCGGCGCACGTTCGTGGTGCGGCGCACGCGCTGGCGGCTGGAGGCCGACCTCAGCGCGCGAACGCTGACCGTCCTGCACAGCGGCGAGCGCGTGCGCACGCTGCGCGTGGCCATCGGCGCGCGCGCCACCCCGACGCCGACGGGAACCTACGCGGTCACCGAAAAGCTCCGCGGGGCCCCGTTCGGCGGCTCCTACGGCTGCTGCATCCTCGCGCTCTCCGGCCACCAACCCCGCGTGCGCACCGGGCCCATCGACGGCCGCCTGGCCATACACGGCACCGACCGCCCCGACCTCGTCGGCGCGCGTGCCTCACAGGGCTGCCTGCGCGGTCACGACCGCGACGTGCGCTGGCTCATGCGCACGGTCCCGGTCGGCACACAGCTCACGATCCGCCGCTGAGTATCCTCGGCGCCCTGCCCAAGACCGACAAGCTCGAGACCTATCGCGCCAAGCGCTCGGCCGCCAAGACGCCGGAGCCGATGGGCGACGAGCACGCGGGCGGCGACGGCCGGCGCTTCGTCGTCCAGGAGCACCACGCCACGCGCCTGCACTGGGACCTGCGCCTCGAGCACGACGGCGTGGCGGTGTCGTGGGCGATTCCCAACGGCCTGCCCGAGGCGCCCAAGGACAACCGCCTCGCCGTCCACACCGAGGACCATCCCCTCGAGTATCTCGAGTTCGAGGGCGACATCCCCAAGGGCGAGTACGGCGCCGGCAGCATGCGCGTCTGGGACCGCGGCACCTACGAGGAGCTCAAGTGGGAGCCGCGCAAGGTCGAGGTGCGCTTCAACGGCGAACGCCTGCAGGGCCGCTACGCGCTCTTCCCGATCGACAAGGGCGAGGATCCCAAGAACTGGATGATCCATCGCATGGATCCGCCCGCCGACCCGGCGGCCGCGGAGCCCATACCCGACCGCATCGTGCCGATGATGGCGCGGCTCGGATCGCTGCCGCGCGACGACGACCAGTGGGGCTTCGAGATCAAGTGGGACGGCGTGCGCGCGATCTGCCACTCCGAGCCCGGCCGCCTGCGCCTGCACTCGCGCAACCTGCTCGACATCACGCCGCGCTATCCCGAGCTCGGGCGCCTGAACCGCGCGCTGAGCCACCACCGCGCCGTGCTCGACGGCGAGGTCGTCGCCCTCGACTCCGAGGGCCGCCCGAGCTTCGGCGCGCTGCAGCGGCGCATGCACGTCGCCGCCGAGTCGGCCGTGCGCCGGCTGGCGCGCGAGACGCCCGTGACCTACGTGATCTTCGACCTGCTGTGGCTCGACGGCCGTTCGCTCATGGAGCTGCCGTACTCCGAGCGCCGCGCACGACTGGCCGAGCTCGGGCTGGGCGACGGCGAGCGCTGGCGCGTGCCCGACTACGTCGCGGGCCACGGGGCGCAGCTCCTGCAGGCGACCGCGGACCAGGGCCTGGAGGGCGTCCTCGCCAAGCGCCTGGACTCGACCTACGAGCCCGGGCGGCGCAGCCCGGCGTGGATCAAGATCAAGAACCTCAACCGCCAGGAGGTCGTCATCGGCGGGTGGGTGCCGGGCGACGGCCGCCGCCGCGACCGCATCGGCGCGCTGCTGGTCGGGGTGCGCGAGGGCGACGAGCTGCGCCACGTCGGCCGCGTCGGCACCGGCTTCACGGAGGCCGAGCTCGACCGCCTGCGCGGGCGGCTCGTGCCGCTGGAGCGCGAGGGCTCGCCGTTCGCGCCCGGCGGGCCGAAGATCCCGCGCGGCGCGGTGTTCGTCGACCCCGACCTGGTCGCCGAGGTCGAGTTCCGCGAGTGGACCGACGGCGGGCAGCTCCGTGCGCCGTCCTACAAGGGCCTGCGCGAGGACAAGCCGGCGGACGCGGTCGTGCGCGAGGAAGCCGGCGAGCTCGTCATGCGCGAGGAGGCCAACGCGATCATCGCCGAGGTCGGCGGCCGCCAGGTCAAGCTCTCCAACCTCGACAAGGTCCTCTATCCCGAGGCCGGGTTCGCCAAGCGCGACGTCATCGACTACTACGCGCGCATCGCACCGACCGTGCTGCCGCACCTCGAGGGCCGGGCGCTGACGCTCAAGCGCTATCCCAACGGGGTCGACGCCAGCTTCTTCTACGAGAAGAACGCTCCGTCGCACCGGCCCGAGTGGGTGCCCACGGCGCGGGTCGGCGACATCGACTACGTCGTGGTCGACAGCGAGGCGACGCTCGTGTGGCTGGCCAACCTCGCCGACCTCGAGCTCCACACGGCGCTGGCGCTCGCGGCGGATCCCGGGCGCCCGACGCTCGTCGCCTTCGACCTCGACCCCGGCGCCCCCGCGACCGTCGTCGAGTGCTGCCGCGTGGCCGAGCTGCTGCACGGCATGTTCGAGGGGCTGGGCATGCAGAGTTTCGCCAAGACCTCGGGCTCCAAGGGGATGCAGGTCTACGTGCCGCTCAACTCCAAGGCGACGTTCGCCGAGACCAAGGCGTTCTCCAAGGCGGTCGCCGAGCTGCTGGCCCGCGAGGAGCCAAAGCTCGTGGTCGCGCGCCAGACGAAGTCCGCACGCGAGGGCAAGATTCTCGTCGACTGGGGGCAGAACGACATCAACAAGACGACCGTCAACGCCTATTCGCTGCGGGCGATGTCGCGCCCGACGGTTTCCACACCGGTGACCTGGGAGGAGGTGCGCACGACGCGCCGCCCCGAGGACCTGGCCTTCGAGGCCGCCGACGTCCTGCGCCGCGTCGAGGAGCAGGGCGACCTGTTCGGTCCGGTGGTCTCGCTTGTGCAGTCGCTTCCGGGGGCGTAGCGTTTTTTTCATGTGGCGGCGGATCGTCGACGCGCTGCGCACCACGCCGGAGGAGCGTGAGCAGGCCGAGTGCGCCGAGCACTGCCTCGAAGTGCTGTGCGACGCCGAGCGCGCGCCCGCCGCGCGCCTGGGCGAGCACGAGGAGTGGGCCATCGAGGCCGAGCGGCGCCGCTGGGAGCACCAGGGCCCGGTGTCGCAGCCCTAGCCGTCGCGGACGAGAGGCACGAAGCGCACCTCCTCGAACAGGGCTCGCTCAAGCCCGCCCGGCGTGCGGCGCGTGACCGCCAGGCGCTGCAGCGGATCGGTGACCGGCGCCACGAGGCGCCCCTCAGGACCGAGCTGGGCCTCGAGCTCTTCCAGCCACTCCGCCGTGCCGGCGGCGGCCACGTTGATCGCGTCGAACGGAGCCTCGTCGGGCAGGCCGCGCGTGCCGTCGCCGACGATCAGCGTCACGTTCCCGACGCCCGCAGCCTCGAGGTTGCGCCCCGCGCGCTCGGACAGCCGCTCGTGGCGCTCGATCGACCACACGTGGCCGGCGAGGCGGGCGAGCACCGCGGCGTGGTAGCCCGAGCCCGTGCCGACGTCGAGCACGCGGTCCTCCGGGCGCAGCGTCAACAGCTCGGTCATGCGAGCCACGACGAGCGGCTGGGAGATCGTCTGCCCGCAGCCGATGCTCAGCGCGCGGTTCTCGTAGGCGCGGTCGCGCAGCGGCCACGGTACGAAGTGCTCGCGCGGCACGGCGGCGATCGCGTCGAGCACGCGTTCGTCGGCGACGTAGCGCCGCAACTCTTCGATCAGCGCATCCACGTCGTGCATAGGATCCCGCCGTGCCGCGGCTTCCCCCCGAGACGTTCCGGCTGCCCGTCGCGCGCATGCGCGAGGGCTACTACACCGACCAGTACTTCAACCTCACGCGCGACCTCCTGGAGCTCGAGGACCGCCACCCGCGCGTGCTCATGCAGGTCTTTCAGAAGGAGGACTCGATCCTCGGCGGCATCGACGAGGCGATCGCGATCATCAAGACCTGTGCCGGGCGCCACGTCGACGGCGGCTGGCAGGACGGCTGGTCCGAGCTGGAGGTCCGCGCGCTCGAGGAGGGCGACTCGATCGCCCCGCACGAGACCGTGATGACCATCGAGGGCGACTACGGGCTGTTCGCGCACCTCGAGACCCTCTATCTGGGCTGCATGGCGCGGCGCACGCTGGTGATGCGCAACGTCACGGCGGTGGTCGAGGCCGCGCATGGCAAGCCCATCCTCTACTTCCCAGCGCGCCATGACCACTGGTTGGTGCAGACCGGCGACGGCTGGGCGGCTCACGTCGCGGGTGCGATCGGCGTATCGACCGATGCGCAGGCGTCGTGGTGGGGAGGGCGCGGCGTCGGCACGGTGCCCCACGGCCTGATCGCGGCCTACGGCGGCGACACCGTCGCCGCCGCGCGCGCGTTCTCCGATCGCTACCACCGCGACACCAACATCACCGTGCTCGTCGACTTCGAGAACGACTCGGTGCGCACCGCCCTCGAGGTGGCCGAGGCCTTGGGTGAGCGGTTGTGGGGCGTCCGCCTGGACACCAGCGAGCGGCTCGTCGACATCGCGCTGCAGAACGAGCCCGACCCCGATCGCCATCGCGGCGTCGCGCCGCTGCTCGCGCGGCGCGTGCGCGACGCCCTCGACGCGGCCGGCTTCGAGCACGTGCGGATCCTCGTCTCCGGCGGATTCGACGCCGCCAAGATCGCCCGCTTCGAGGGGGAGGGCGCTCCGGTCGACGCCTACGGCGTGGGCTCGTCCCTGTTGCGCGGTGCGAACGACTTCACCGCCGACGTGGTGCGTGTGGACGGACGTCCGGTGGCGAAGGTCGGTCGCCACGAGCGGCCGAATCCGAGGCTCGCGCGCGTGGATTAAATCGCCGGCGGCGAGGGTGGCGGATCGGGCTGAGGCTCCGGGTCGGGCGGATCGGGCCCGGGCAGCGGGTTGGGGCCGGGCTCCGGCTCGGACGGGCCCGGCGGGGCGGGCGGCTCGGGGTCGGGGAGCGGTACGGGCGGGCCCGGCTGCCCAGGTCCGGGGGTGGGCGGGGTGATGGTCATGGCGACTCCTCTCAGAAGCGCAGCACCGCCGCGACGTGGCCGTGGGAGGCGAGCTCGGGGCGGTCGCGCAGGACATGGACGTCGGCTGCCTGGGTCAACGCGCGCTCGACGGCGGCCTCGACGACGTCGCCGCGCCGCTCGACCTGGCTGCCGTCCGCCGGGCAGGTGGTGACGTCTCCGGCACCGAGCCAGCCGCAGGTGGGGCAGGACACGCCGGGCGCCGTGAAGCCGGCATCGACGAGGAGGACCTCCACGCGCTGCTCGTGGACCGCGGCGAGGACCTCCGTCAGGCCGCTGGCGGCGCGCCCAGAGGAGCCGGCGAACCCGGCCGCCAGGCGTTCGAGGATCGCGTCCTGCGACGCGCGGCTCGCGTCCTCGATGCGGGGCGCGGCCGCCCGGCGGACGTCCTCGGGCGTGCTGTTCTCGACGTCGATCTCCAGGCGGCCGGCCAGGCGATCGCGCAGATAGGGGTGAAGCTGGGCCTCGAAGTCGCCGGCCAGCTCCTGCGGAGCGCCGACGAGGATGCCGGCCGGCAGGGCGTCCTTGAGGTGCGCGAAGGCCACGTCGGCGGCGCGCCGCAGGTGGTCGGCCACCTCCTTCTCGACGGAGCGCTGGTAGTTGGCCTGCGACCAGCCGCCCCGGTCGTGTTGGCGGTGGACGTCGTCCTCGATCAGCTCGATCTCGTCCAGGGCGCCGCCCGGCCCGCAGAACAGCCGCGCCGTCCGGCGGTTGACGAGCACGGCGCACCAGCTCTGGGGAGCGCCGATGGCCGAGAGCGGCTCGACGAACGGCGCGTCGGCGATGACCGGCTCGTGCTCGACGGGCTCGGAGAGCTTGAGCACCTCGAACAGGCCGGCCGCGCTGGAGGCGAAGACCGCGAGGCCATGGGCTCCCTTGGCGTCGATCCCCGAGTTGCCCAGCTCGGCCTGCACGCGCTCGAGGTCGGCACGCAGCGATGCGCGCTGGGCGTGGGTCAGCGACTCGTCCTCGCGCACCATGCGCCCGACCCTGTCGACCAGCGACCGGACCTCGGTCCCGCGAGCGGGCGGCGTGGCGAACTCGCGGGGGTCCAGACTGAGGAACAACGAGAGGACCTTGGCCTCGGCTGGGCGCGTGCCGGCCAGGCGGCGCAGGCGCTCGCGCGTGATGTCGTTGGCCTGCATGCCCCGTCCCTACCCATGCAGGGCGTCGGCGAACGCGCGTGATCCGCCTCTGGCCGCTGGGCGATCTCTTCGATCCGACGATGGGGGTGCCCGTTCACCCGTTGTCGAATGAAGTTCACCACGCGCGACACCGCCCGTGAGCAACGATCCTCGGGCTTTGCAAGTGGTCAGGCAGGTACACACGGGCGTGCGCGTGATCGTCGCCCACCAGCACGAGCTGCTGGCCGAGGCTCTCGGCCGCCTGCTCGACGACCTCGGCGTGATCGTCGTGGGCTCCGCGAGCGAGCCGACCGCGCTGATCGACAGCCTGCCGCAGACCGAGGCCGACGTCCTGCTCCTCGACGCGGGCTTCGATCCGGTCGCCGGGCCGCTCGTGGTGCTCGAGCACATCCGCGCGGCCGCGCCGCGCCTGCGCATCGTCGTTCTGGCGCAGGCCCTCGACGAGATGCTCACGATCGCCGCGCGCGAGGGTGAGCTCGACGGCGTCGTGCTCACGGGCACCGCCGGCGTCGAACTGGTGGCCGCAATCGCCCAGGTCGTCGCCGGCCATGCGGTCTTCCCGGCGGGCTGGATGCGCCAGGTGCAGGAGGCGGCGGCGACCAACCCGCTGGTGCAGCTGAGCCCGCGCCAGCGCGAGGTCCTGCACCTGCTGTCGCTCGGCATGGACAACGACCAGATCGCCGAGCGCCTTTACATCTCGCGCAACACCGTGAAGTTCCACGTGCGCACCATCTACGCCCGCCTGGGCGTCCACAACCGCGTCGAGGCGTCCCGAGTCCTCGCCGGCGCCAGGCCCGTCGCGCCCGCGGCCTGACAGCGGCTTCCGCGGGCCTGCCCGCCTGCTGTTCACTCTCGTTTGAGCCAAACCCTCAGGTAGAGGTTGACCTCTGATCGGCCCTGGCCGATCGGCCCCCACCCGCACGGGTCAGGGGGGCCGCCCGACGGTATGTCTGAAGACCACCCATCAGGGTTCCGAACAACCGCCCTGATGGTCGTCGCGCGCGAGGCCGGCCCCTCCGTAGCTTCCTCATCACCAGGGCGCCCGGGGGGCGGGTGCCCGCTACCTCCACGGAGGGAGCTATGCAAGTCCGTCTCGCGCTCTTTTTGAGCGCGCTGGTGGCGGTGTTCAGCTTGAGCGCCGCTTCCGCGTTGGCGTCGGGGCTTCCCGGCGATCGCGCGATCGACAGTTCCAGCCCGTTTCGTTTGAACGAGTACACGCTGGAGCCCGGGTGCTTCATTCCCGGTCGTGGTCCGGTTGATCTGGACAGCCATCTCAACCTGACCTATCTGAGCAGCGGGCAGATCGCTCGCGAGCTGCACGTCACGGTCGACGACGACTCACCGGTCAACGTCGATCAGGTCCTGGTGCCGTCGGCGTTTGACGGTTACAAGGTCTACAACAAGTTCGAGAACACCGGTCGGGCTGACGACATCGGCCCGAACTACACGGCGGTGAACATGTTCGCGCCGGACTCGAACAACTACGACGGGCCCGATCCGATCGCCCAGCACGACGTCATCGTGTGCGTGTCTGATCATGGCGCGGCTCAGAACGAGCCCTACCAGCAGGAGGCCGGTGGTCTGGTGTCGGCCAAGAACCGTCCGATCGTGGCGCCGAAGGTCACGGCGCTCGGTGTCTCGGCCGTGGGGCCGCTGCACACCTTCAAGATCGGGTTCGGCTACGACGTCGAGAAGTGGTACTCGGCTCCGTCGTTTGACGGCGCGGGCGCGTTCCCGACGGTCACCGATCCCAATGCCGAGGGCGGCGGCGCGCTGCCGGCGTTCGTGCGCATGGACCCGCGTCCGGGCGACTTCGGCTATGACGCTCGTCGTGTCAACGACGTCGACGCGTTCGGTGATTCCTGGAAGGGCGGCAGCCAGCAGGCCGACTACGGCCAGAACCGGCTGTTCAGCGCCGGTGGCGACAGCACCGGTTGGACGCTGTCGGGCGACAACCAGTCCGACACGCTCGGTCACCTGATCACGTTCACCGCGCAGGGCGACCTGCCGATCTCGTGGACGCTGCGCCCGTCGCTGGCCTCGCCCAGCTCGCAGCGCACCGCGACGTTCACCGACGACCAGTTCCGCGCCTGGTGGGCGTCCTGGCAGGCCTACTACGCGGGCAAGGGCCCCAAGCCCTCGCTCCCGCTGGCTCCCGGCACCAACTCGCCGGCGCCCGACCCGAACATCACGGTTGTCAACAGCATCGAGGTCCGTCCCGGCACTGCCCCGCAGGCGCCGGTGACGAGCACGAGCACGACGATCATCACGCAGGGCGGCCCGGTCGGCGCCCGCTCGACGACGGGTTCGTCGGCCAAGAAGGCCAGCAAGACGTCCATCCGCTCGGCGCGCGTTGTCGCGACCAAGCAGGGCAAGCGTCTCGTGGTGTTCGTCAAGTCGACCAAGAAGACCGCCCGGATCAAGATCCGGATGTATGACGCCAAGGGCCGCATGGTCGGCCAGGTCACCAAGACGGTGCGCACCAACCGCTCCGTCAAGGTCTCCCGCGTCGCCGGCAAGGTGAAGACCGTCAAGGTCTCTCTCGCCTAACGCCGCGTAGCGGTCCAGTATCTGCGCGCCCTCGGTTCGCCGGGGGCGCGCGGCACCCCGGGGTGGCGCCTGCGCCGCCCCCCGACGCAGAAGTCAGAGGGCCCGCAGGGTACGGCGGGCCCTCTGCGTCTGTGTGCGGCCCCTACGCGACGATCGTCACCGTGTGCCTGGCGCCGGGCTCGGCGGCAACGACGACCTCGAGCCCGCGGTTGGTCACGCGCGCGTCGTAGTGCCTGACGCGACGGCCGTCGAGCGTCACCGAGGAGGGCCGTGCGTCGCGTGGCAGGGTGTGGCCGATGAGCAGCTTGCGCACCGGGGTGCGCCGCGCGTCGACCTTCGTCGTGTAGCGAGCCCCCGAGTCGGTGGCGAAGACGTCGACCGAGCCACGCCCGAGGCGGATGTGCGACCCCTCGACGCTGGGCTGACCGGGCGGCACCTGCGGCACGACCTGCAGCTGCGAGTCGTTGAGGAACGGCCGCACGCCGAGCTGCTGATGGATGACCGACCACGCGGTGCCGTAGTTGCCCCACGCCTGCATGAACATCGACCGGCACGTCCAGCAGCGATCGATGTTCGGCGGGATGCCGGTGCTCGCATCGCCGTTGGGCGTCGACGGGAAGATCTCCGGCATCGCGCCGGGCTGCTCGTCGGGGGTACCGCCGGTCAGAGGCTCGGAGAACATCGTCTCCGCGTTGGCGTCGGTGTAGCGCTGCTGCTGGCCGGCCCCAAGGCGCCCGAGGTTCCCCTCGCCGATCGCCTGGATCGATGTCGTCAGCGAGAAGATCTCGAAGTCGCCCTTGCCGTCCGCGCCGCCGCCGCAGCCGGTGTGGAAGAGGCCGCGGTTGCCCGGCCGGTCGCCGCTGAAGCACGAGTTCTCGCGCGCGGCCAGCGCCGCGGTCCCGTGGGCGTAGGAGGCCACGCCCGGCGTCGTCTCGTCGCCCTCGTTGAGCTCGGCCTCGGCCGGCACCTCGCCGATCCAGTGCTTCTGGAAGGACTGCTGGTTGCCGGGGTCGATGAGCGAGTCGGCGTATTGGCCGGCCGCGACGTCCCACCAGGCGCCCTCGAACTGCTTGCGCAGTTTCCTGGCCAGATTGGTCGCCCACGCCGCGGTCGCGCCGTCGTGCTTGGAGCGCGCCATGTCGGCGAGGTCGAGCAGCGAGCGGATGTAGTAGACGCCGTTGTCGAGCTTCTCGGGGCCCATCCCCGGGCGCTCGACGTTGCCCGAGCCCTCGGGCCAGCCGTCGCGATCGACGTCGAGCCTGCGATCGACCGCTCTCAGGTTGCGCTTGGCGAAGTCGTACATCTCGTCGCGGAAGCGGTTGTCGCCCGTCCAGCGCCAGAGGAGCGCGACCGCGCTGGGGAACTTGATCGTCTCGTCGGTGTTGAAGTCGTTGGTCTTCGTGCCGTCGGCGGCGGTCGTCTGCGAGTCGTGGCCGAACCAGATCGAGCCGTCGGAGACCGCCTCGTGCACGACGATCCCCGAGCGGTTGTTGAGCACGTCGGAGATGTCGCGCAGGGCGCGCAGGTGGTCCTCGGCGACCTCGAACTGCCCGAGGGCGACCGCGGCGAAGTCCGTGTACTCGCCGTCGGTGGCGAAGATCCACGGGTAGTCGGGGAAGCCCGCGCCGAACCAGCGCGCGTGCTGGACCGTCCCGAGCGGGGCCGGGAACTGATGGCCCTGGTTGGTCCAGCGGATCTGCAGGTCCGAGGCGGTCTGGGTCAGGTCGGCCAGGTTCTGCTTGCCCCAGTCGATCGCGTTCTGCAGCAGTTCGTCGCCGGGCAGCGAGACCTGCGACCACTTCGACAGCCGGTCGCGGGAGCCGATCTTGGCCGCCAGCGCACCGGCGGGATCCCTCAGCGCCGCGTTCAGCTCGCGCTGGGCGTCGCCCGGTCCCTTGTCGGATCCGGCCACGGCGACCCACAGCGTCTTCGTGGCGCCGGCCGCGACGGTCACGTCGTAGCGCAGCTCCCCGCCGGTGCCCTTGCCGAAGGGACCGTCGTCGCAGGCGCTCGGCGCCTCCTGGGCGCTGCAGACGTTGGCGCCCTGCGGCCCGCGGTACGCGCCGCCGGTCGCGGCCGCCTCGCCGGAAACGGGGTTCTGGTTGGCGGCCACGAGCGCGGCGTAGTGATGCACCGGCGCGCCGGGCAGCGCGCCGTCGTCGGTGAACTTCAGGGCGCCGTCGGTGAACTCGCCGTGGTCGGCGATGTTGTCGCTGGCGTTGGGCGTCACACCGGTGAAGCCCCACGGGTAGGCGCTCATCAGCTCCGAGTGCGCGTCGACCTTCACCGTCGTCGTCTTGTCGCTCCCCGACGGGTTGGTCATCTGCAGCCCGAAGAGGACCGCGCGGCGCCCGTCGGGCGCGACGTCCGTGCGCTGCAGCTGCAGCCCATCGGCGTCGGGCAGGGTGAAGCGCGTGTAGCCCCAGCCGCTGGAGAACTTGGTCGCGGGGCCGACCCACGTGTCGCCGACGCCGAACCACACGCCGTCGACGAGCTTCAACGGCGGGCTCCACACGCCGCCCATCTCGCCGGTCGTGTGCCAGCCGTTGGCGTAGAAGCGGCCGTCCTGGAAACCGACCGCATACGCCCGCTGCCCGGCCGCCACCTCACGGCGGTCCTGCAGCCGACTGGTCACCGACAGCTCGGGCGTCGCGGCCTGCGCCGCGGACGCGCCGATCAGGACGACAACGGCCCCCGCTGCCATTGCACGTGCGATGCGCACCATTCACCTCCGGCTGGGACTGGACTCCCTGTGCTGCTGTCCTTACCCCGAGCCGTCGCGGCCAACCATGACTCTCGGAATCCGGACGGTACGATGCTCCACGAGCGCCCGTAGCTCAGGGGATAGAGCGACCGCCTCCGGAGCGGTAGGTCGCAGGTTCAAATCCTGCCGGGCGCGTTCGTTCGCTGTCCCAAGCGAGGTGTCGGAGTCGCCCTGCGGGCTACGGTGTTCGCATGCGGTCCAGTCGAAAGCACGTTGTCCTCATCGCCGTCATCGCGTTCTACGTCGTCGGCACGATCGTCGCCCGCCGCCGCGGCTATCCGATGGGCGGCAACGTCGTCGTCCGCTGCCGCGACGGCCATCTGTTCACCACGATCTGGGTTCCCGGAGCCTCTCTGAAGTCGGTCCGCCTGGGCTGGTGGCGCCTCCAGTGCTGCCCGGTCGGCAACCACTGGTCGCTCGTGACGCCGGTCAAGGAGTCCGAGCTCAGCGAGACCGAGAGGCGCTTCGCGCGCGAGCACCAGGACGTCCGGGTCCCCTGAGCGCGTGCGGGCCGCGGCGGCGCCTCAGCGCAAGGGTCACGCGCACGCCCTCCAGCGAGACGGTCGCCGACATCTTCGACTCGCCGGCGACGCGCTCGCTGAAGACGAACGGGACCTCCTCGATGCGCTTGCCCATGAGGTAGGCGAGCTGTGTCGTCTCGACCTGGAAGGCGTAGCCCGTCGAGAGCATCGAGTCGAAGTCCAGCGCCGCCAGCGTGCTCGCCCGCCACAGCTTGAAGCCGCCGCTGAGGTCGTCGAACGGCAGTCCGAGGACGAGCTTCGAGCCGGTGCAGCCGACGCGGCTGAGCGCTCGGCGCGCCTTGGACCAGCCCGCGGTCCCGCCGCCGGGCATGTAGCGGTTGCCGAGCACGAGGTCGGCCTCGCGCGCGTCGAGCACCGCGAGCATCTCGGGCAGCTTCTCCGGCGGGTGGGAGAGGTCTGAGTCCATCTGGCCGATGGCGCGGTAGCCGCGCTCCAGGCACCAGCGAAAGCCGGCGCGGTAGGCCACGCCGAGGCCGTCCTTGCCCGTCCGGTGCAGCACGTGCATCCAGGGGCGGTCGGCCGCGAGGGCGTCGGCGATGTCGCCGGTGCCGTCGGGCGACGCGTCGTCGACGATCAGCAGCTCCAGGCCGGTCGGCGCGAAGCGCTCGACGAACAGCGGCAGCGCCTGTGCCTCGCGGTAGGTCGGCACGACGACGATCGTGCCCCGGCGGTCCGGTTCGGGCAGCGGCAGGGCGGGACCCAGCTCGAGCGTGGGTCGGCGCCGGGCTAGAACGAGCGCGACGGCCTCGGCGATGGCGATCGCTACGAGCTCGCCGGCGAAGGACACGAGCCGCAGCGCCAGCGCCAGCCCGGTGGCGGCGCCCGTGCCGATCGCGGGGGCGAGGGACACGATCAGCGAGCCCTCGCGCAGGCCGAGCCCGCCGGGCGCCAGCGGCACGAGGACGCCCACGAGCCACGACAGGGCAAAGCCGCCGAGCAGCAGGAAGGCGTCGAGGCCGCCGGTGCCGCCGAGCGCACGGGCCAGTGTCCAGGCGCCGAGCCCGGTGGCGATCCAGCCGGCGGCGTCGAGCGCGACCATGGCCGCGAGCGTGCGGCCGCGCAGCGGACCGGCCGTCTCGATGCCTCGCGTCCGCAGGCGATCGTGAAGCCAGCCGCCGACGAGCCTCGGCCGGGCGGCGATCGCCGCGACGGTCGCGGCGACGAAGAGCACGATCGCGAGCAGCGGCGGGTGGATCCCGGCGCCGAGGAACCCGGCCATCGCGGCCGCGGCGCCTGCCACCACGACGGCGAGCTGCTCGTAGCCGGTGGCGGTGAGCACCTGGGCGGTCGAGGCGCCCATCCGCTCGCGCGCGGTGACCCGGTAGACGAAGCCGACGGCTCCGCTGGGCTCGTAGCGCAGCAGGAAGGAGCGCGCCCAGACCTTCGCGAGGGCGCTGGTGTGACCGGTCGCGCCGATGCGGCGCAGGCCGAAGGCGAAGGTCAGGCCCTGCAGTAGCGGCGCGACCGCGAAGAGGCCGGCCGACAGCGCGAGGCCGGCGCGATCGGCGGACCAGTCGAACGCGCCGATCGCGTCGCGCTGCGACCACGCCGCCCACGCCAGCCCGAGGACGGCGACGGCGGCCATGAGTGGTCGCAGGTGGTGGGCGAAGAAGGTGCGTGCGGCCCTGCCTGCTCGCTCGCTCATGGCACGGGATACACCACTGTTGACCGCCGGTTAGCAAGCCGGGAGGCCGCGTGGCGCGTTGGCGCTCGCGACGCCTCAGGCCGCGGCGCGCACCTCGGTCGTGCAGAACGCGCAACGCGTCGCCGCGACCGGGATCTGGCTCAGGCACTCCGGGCAGCCGCGCGTCACGGATTCGACGTCGGGCTCGGTGCGCATGCGGCTCATCAGGTAGTTGACCGGCTTGACGACGAGGAAGAAGACCCCGGCTGCAACGAACACGAAGGTGAGGACGGCGTTGAGGAAGTTGCCGTAGGCAAAGCGGCTGCCGTTGATCGTGAAGGCCAGCTCGCCGAAGTCGGGCTTGCCGAAGACCGCGGCGATGATCGGCGTGATGATGTCGCGCACGAGCGCGTTGACGACACCCGTGAAGGCCGCGCCGATGACCACGGCCACCGCGAGGTCAACGACGTTGCCGCGCAGGATGAAGGCGCGGAACTCCCTGAGGATCTCGGGCATCGGGGGCATGGCCGCGAAGGTAGCGACGCGGGCGGTCGGTCCAGAGGCGCGCGCCGCGGCGGTACCCTCGATTCCCGGCATGGACCTCTCGCTCTTCTTCGCCGGCACTGCCGGGTCGATTCCGACAGCACGCCGCGGCCTCCCCGCGGTGCTGCTGCGCCGCGGCGGCGACCGGCTGCTCTTCGACTGCGGCGAGGGCACCCAGCGCCAGCTGCTGCGCAGCGTCGGCCTGCCCGACATGCAGGCGGTCTTCCTCACCCACCACCATGCCGACCACTGGCTCGGGCTGCCCGGCATGCTCAAGTCCTTCGAGCTGCGCGACCGCCAGGCGCCGCTGACCGTGTACGGGCCGCCCGGCACCCAGGCGCTGATGGCCGCGATGCGCATCGTCTACGGCCGCCCGCGCTACCCGTTCAGCGTCGTCGAGCTCGAGGCGGGGGACGCCGTGGCCTTCGACGGCTACGAGGTGACGCCGTTCAACGTCAACCATCGCGGCCGTGCGTTCGGCTACGCGATCGTCGAGGCGCCGCGTCCCGGTCGCTTCGACGACCAGCTCGCCAGGGACCTCGGCGTCGCGTTCGGGCCCGACTTCGGACGCCTGCAGCGCGGCGAGGTGGTCAACGGCGTGCGCCCCGAGCAGGTCGTGGGGCCAGAGCGGCCCGGGCGCAAGCTCGTGCTGTCGGGCGACACCGGGCCGTGCGAGATGCTGCGCGTCGCGGCCCACGAGGCCGACGTGCTCGTCCACGAGGCCACCTTCCTCGACGAGGAGCGCGAGCGCGCGCTGCAGACCGGCCATTCGACCGCGCGCCAGGCCGCCGAGCTCGCGCGCGAGGCCGACATCCGCCTGCTCGTGCTCACCCACATCTCGACGCGCTACGCCGGCGGCGAGATCCGCGACGAGGCGCGTGCGATCTTCGAGCGCACCGAAGTCCCGCGGGACTTCGACAGCGTCGAAGTCCCGTTCCCTGACAAGGGCGAGCCTGAGCTGCAGCGCTTCGATGCCGAGCAGACATCGCGCGTCGGCGAGCGGCCGCCCCGCGTGACCGAGCGGGCCCCCTCATGAACGACCGCACGCAGATCCGCCCGCGCGAGCGGCGCTTCGGGCCGATGGGGATGGCGCTGGCCGCCGCCGGCGGCTTCCTCGCCGGCGTGCTGCTCATCGCGGTCCTCGGCGGCGCGCAGCCGGTGTACAAGGATCGGACGGTCACCCGGGCGGCCAAGCCCGGGGGCATCGCGGTGCCCACCCTGACCGGCGTCACACTGGACCGCGCGGTCGTCCGCCTCGAAGACATCGGGCTCAAGGCCGACTTCGACAGCAGCGCCGGCGGATTGTTCGGCATCGTCGACAAGAGCGACTGGACCGTGGTCGGCCAGGATCCGTCGCCCGGCTCGCGGGTCAGTCGAGGCGACAGCGTGCACCTCGACATCGACCGCGCGTGACGCGCGCGCTGCTCTTCGATCTCGACGACACGCTCGTGGTCGAGGAGGCGGCGGCTGTCGAAGCCTTCGCCGCCACCGCGCGCTGGGCGGCCGCGCGTTGCGAGCGCGACGCGGGCGCCCTGGCAACTCGCGCGCGGGCGCACGCGCGGGAACTGTGGCGGGCCGGCCCGGCGTACGGCTACTGCCGGCGCATCGGCATGAGCTCGTGGGAAGGGCTCTGGTGCCGGTACGAGGGCGACGGCGAGCAGATGCGCGTCCTCCGGTCCTGGGCGCCCGGCTTCCGGCTCGAGGCGTGGCGCCGCGCGCTCGCCGATCAGGGCATCGACGACGAGGCGCTCGCCGCCGAGCTGGGAGAGCGCTTCGGGGTCGAGCGCCGCGCGCTGTGCGAGACGTTCGCCGACGCGCCCGCCATCCTCGACGCCTTCCACGGCGACCACGCGATGGCACTGGTGACCAACGGCGCCTCGTGCCTGCAACGCGAGAAGCTCGCCGCGTCGGGGCTCGCGGACCGCTTTGACGCGATCGTCGTCTCCGGGGATCTCGGGCGCGGCAAGCCCGATCCTACGATCTTCGCCCACGCCGTCCGCGCGCTGGGCGCCGAGCCGCGTGATGCGGTGATGGTGGGCGACAACCTGGCCAAGGACGTCGACGGCGCGCTGGCCGCGGGCCTGCGCGCCGTCTGGCTCAACCGCGAGGGCGACGAACGGCCCCCCGACCGCCCCGAGCTCCGCGAGATCGCGAGCCTCGCCGAGCTGCCCGCGATGCTGGCGTAGGACGGCCTGGGAGGTGGGCCGCGGTGAGACGGCCCACCTCCAGCCCCCTTGAGGAGGTTCAGTGCGAGCTGCCGACCAGGTGGCGACGCTGCACGCGCCCGCGGACGAGCAGGAACGCGGCGCCCATCAGCACGATCGCCAGAGCGATGCTGGAGAGCACGATCGGCAGCGCCTGGTTGGCCTCCTGGACGATGGTCCGCTCGGGCCGGACGAGCACGATCGGCGCCGTCGGGGCGGGGGAGCCGCTGACGCCGGGGAAGTCGGCGGGCGTGTCACCGACCTTCGGCGGCGTCGCCACGTCGGTGGAGCTGCCGTTGCCGAAATAGTCGGCGGGCGAGTCGCCGATGATCGCGTGCGCGGCGGCTGAGTGCCCGGACTCGGGGGCCGCGATCGCGGCGCCGGCGGGCGCAAGCGCGGCGACGACAGCGGCGGCGATCGCGAAACGGCGAAGGCGGCGGACGATGCGGCGGTGGGACTTCATGGTGACCTCCTCTGGAGGGCCGCTGGGATGACGTCACAGAGGCTCTGACGGTCCGGTATCGCGCCGGTAGAACGCCGGTAAATCGCCGTTGTGCAGGCCTTCGGCGGCCGGTACGGTCGCCCTCAGCGACAAGCGAGGGGCCCAGTGCAGATCAGCGTCCTCGGTCCGGTGGAGGTCACCGCCGATGGCCATCCGGTGGTCATCCGCAAGGGCAAGCCGCGGGCGCTCCTGGCCGTCCTGGCGCTGAACGAGGGCTCGACGGTGTCGAACGATCGGCTCGTCGAGGCGCTCTGGGGCGAGGATCCGCCGCCCACGGCGGCCAAGATGGTGCAGCTGTACGTCTCGCAGGTGCGAAAGGCGCTGGCGGAAAGCGGCGACGCCGCCCAGATCGTCACCCACGGGCGCGGCTACGAGCTGCGCCTGGCCGGCGGCGCCGTCGATGCCCTGCGCTTCGAGGCGCTCGTCGCCGACGACCTGCCGCGCGAGGCGCTTGCGCTGTGGCGCGGCGCGCCGCTGGCCGACGTCGCCGGGGAGCCGTTCGCGGACACCGAGATCCGCCGACTCGAGCAGCTGCACGTGACCGCGCTCGAAAACGCGATCGACCACGACCTGGCGGCGGGCCGCCACCGTGAGGTCCTCGCCGAGCTCGAGGCGCTCGTTGCGCGCGAGCCGCTGCGCGAGCGCCTGCAGGGCCAGCGGATGCTCGCGCTCTATCGCTCAGGGCACCAGGCCCAGGCGCTGCAGGCCTATCGCGACGCGCGGGCGGCGCTCGTCGAGCAGATCGGCGTCGAGCCCGGGCCGGAGCTGCGCGCGCTGCAGGAGGCGATCCTGCGCCAGGATCCCGAGCTCGACCCGCCCGGTTTCCAGGCCGATCCGCTGCCGGGCGAGCTCTACGCCGGCACGCCGCTCGCCGGCCGGCGCGCTGAGCTCGACACGCTCCGAGACGCCTGGCGGCAGGCGTGCGCCGGGACCGGGCGCCTCGTGCTCGTCACGGGCGGGCACGGAGCGGGGAAGACGCGGCTCGCCGCCGAATTGGCGGGCGAAGTCCACCGGGACGGGGCCGTCGTTGCGTACGTCTCGGCGGCGGGCGACCCGCACGCGGTCCATGCCGCCGTCGCCCGCGCCGCGAGCGCCCGACGGCCGACGCTGCTCGTCGTCGAGGACGTCGACCGGGCCGGCGAGCAGGTCCTCGCGGCGCTGCGGGAACTGCGACAGGGCTTGGACGCGCTCCCGGTCCTCGTCCTGGCGACCGCGCAGGTCACGAGCGCGGCGCTCGGGCGCCGGGCGGACATCACCGTGGCGCTCGGTGCGCTCGACGCCGACGACGTGGCCGCGATCGCGCGGCTCTACACGGATGCGCGCGAGGAGATCGACGTTCCCGTCGCGAGCCTGATGGCGGCCAGCGGGGGGGTGCCGCGCCAGGTGCACGAGGCCGCGACGGCCTGGGCGCAGGCCGAGCGCGTCCGACGCCTGAGCGGCGCGGCGGGGCGCGCGGCGTCGCGCCGTGCCGGGCTGCGCGCGGCCGAGGACGAGCTGGCCGGCGACGTCGCCGCCGCGCTCGAGGCCGCGCGCGAGCGCGAGCGGCCGGCACCGGACGTCCTGGTCTGCCCGTTCAAGGGCCTGGCCGCCTTCGAGCCCGAGGACGCCGCGTTCTTCTTCGGGCGCGAGCGGCTGGTGGCCGAGATGGTCGCGCGACTGGCTGGCGCGCCGCTCCTCGCCCTCGTCGGGCCGTCGGGCAGCGGCAAGTCCTCAGCGCTGCGCGCGGGCCTGCTGCCCGCGCTGGGCCAGGGCATCCTGCCCGGCAGCCAGGGGTGGGCCGTCGCGCTGCTGCGCCCCGGCGAGCATCCGATGGGCGCGCTCGAGGAGGCGACGTCCGTCGCCGCTCCCGACGGCCGCCTCGTGCTCGCCGTCGACCAGCTCGAGGAGATCTTCGTCGCCTGCGAGGACGAGCACGAGCGCGCCGCGTTCATGGACGCGCTGGTGCGGTCGGCGCGCGATCCGGGCCGACGGGCGCTGGTGCTGATCGCCGTCCGCGCCGACTTCTACGGCCGCTGCGCCGCCTATCCGGAGCTGTGGCGGCTACTGGGGGCCAACCAGACACCGGTTGGCCCGATGCGCCGCGAGGAGCTGCGCAGCGCGATCGAGCTGCCGGCGCGCCACGCGGGCCTGGAGGTCGAGCCCGACCTCACGCACGCCCTCATCGACGACGTCGAGGGCGAGCCCGGCGCCCTGCCACTGCTCTCCACCTGCCTGCTCGAGCTCTGGCAGGGTCGCGACGGGAGGCTGCTGCGCCTGGGCGCCTATCAGGACTCGGGCGGCGTGCACGGCGCCGTGGCGCGCCTGGCCGAGCGCGCGTACGCACGACTGAACGACGATGGGCAGCTGACGGCGCGAGCCGTGCTGCTGCGACTCGCCGGCGAGGGTGAGGGCGATGCCGTCGTCCGCGCGCGAGTGGCGCTCGACGAGTTCGGCGACGACGCGCGGCCCGTGCTCGACGAGCTCACCGACAGCCGGCTGCTCACGGTGAGTGAGGGCGAGGTCGAGGTCGCGCACGAGGCGCTGCTGCGCGAGTGGCCGCGGCTGCGTGGATGGCTGGAAGAGGACGCGGAAGGTCGCCGGCTGCACCGCAACCTCCGTGCGGCGGCGCGCGAATGGGATGCCGGCGGCCGCGATCGCGGCGAGCTCTATCGCGGTGCTCGCCTGGCCGCCGCACGCGACTGGGCGGTCGACCACGAGCCCGAGCTCGCGCCGCGCGAGCGCGCCTTCCT
>DATBKW010000303.1:0-6309 GCA_036555665.1 Solirubrobacteraceae bacterium
GGGCGAAGGGCGCAAGCCGCCTTCGCCGCTGCGTCCTCACCTCGCGATCCCGACGACGTCGGGCACCGGCGCCGAGGCGACCACGGTCGCCGTGCTCGACATCCCCGACCTGAAGGTCAAGACCGGGATCTCGCACCGCTACCTGCGCCCGGCGCAGGGGATCGTCGATCCCGAGCTCGTCCGCACGCTGCCCGCCGAGGTCACGTCGTCCACCGGCCTCGACGTGATCTGCCACGCCGCCGAGTCCTACCTCGCGCGGCCCTACGACCAGCGCCCCGCGCCCGCATCGCCCGATGAGCGCCCGCCCTACCAAGGATCCAACCCGGTGGCCGACGTGTGGTCGGCCAAGGCACTCGAATACGGCGGGCGCTTCCTGCGCCGCGCGGTCGCCGATCCCGACGACATCGAGGCGCGCGGGGCAATGATGCTCGCGGCGAGCATGGCGGGCGTCGGCTTCGGCTCGGCCGGGGTCCACATCCCGCACGCCTGCGCCTATCCGATCGCCGGGCTCAAGCATTCCTACCAGCCGCCGGGCTACCCCGACGACCACCCCTTCGTCCCGCACGGCCACTCGGTGATCGTCACCGCGCCGGCCGCCTTCCGCTTCACCTACGAGGCGATGCCCGACCGCCATCGGCAGGTCGCCGAGTGGCTGGCGGGCGAGCCGCTGCCCGAGGCCGGGCCGGACACGCTGCCCGACGTCCTGCGCGAGCTGATGCGCGACATCGACTCCCCCCGCGGGATCGCCGAGCTCGGTTACGACGAGAACGACGTGCCCGCGCTCGTCGAGGGCGCGCGCAAGCAGGAGCGCCTGCTCGTCGGCTGCCCGCGCGAGGTCACCGACGCGGACCTCGGCCACATCCTGAACGCGTCCATGACCAACTGGTGAGGAGGCCACCCAGCAATGCCCGATGACGTCCGCCTGTACATGTTCGAGTGCGGCACGCTGAAGTGCCACGTCGAGAACATCAAGATGAACCAGGGGCTCGGCGAGGAGTACGAGATCCCGGTGCCGTGGTTCCTCGTCACCCATCCGAGCGGCAACGTCGTGATCGACGGCGGCAACGCCGCCGAGTGCGCCGAGGATGCGCGCGGCCACTGGGGCGACATCTCGGATGTGTACTGGCCGACGATGACCGCCGAGCAGGCCTGCGTGCCCGCGCTGCGCGCCGCCGGCTTCGATCCCGCCGACGTCAAGTACGTCGTGCAGTCGCACCTGCACCTCGACCACACGGGCGCGCTGGCCGCGATCGACGAGTTCCCCAACGCCAAGGTCATCGCCACGCGCGCCGAGTTCGACTACGCGCACGCGCCCGACTGGTTCGCCGCCGGCGGCTACATCCAGGCCGACTACAACAAGCCGGGGATCGACTGGTTGCTGCTCGAGAACACCGACGACGGCTACGACCTGTACGGGGACGGCACGATCCGCATGTGGCAGACCCCCGGCCACGCGCCGGGCCACCAGTCCTTCGAGATTACGCTGCCCAGCACCGGTTCCGTCCTGCTCACCGTCGACGCTGCCTACACGATGGACCACTGGAACGAGAAGGCGCTGCCGGGCTTCCTGGCCTCGGCGGTCGACGCCGTGCGCTCCGTGCGCAAGCTGCACCGCATCGCCGAGCGTTCGGGCTCGACGGTGGTCACCGGCCACGACCCCGATGCGTGGCCCGCCTTCAAGCAGGCGCCGGAGCACTACGACTGAGCACGCCTGACGACTCTCACGGCGAGGCCTCGCTGCAGAGCCTGGCGCTCGACCGCTCGACGCTCGCGGCCCGGGCGCACGACGCGATCCGCGCGGCCATCGTCGACGGGCGCCTGGCGGCGGGCGAGCGCTATTCCGTGGCGCGGCTGGCCGAGCGCTTCGGCGTCTCGCGCACGCCGGTGCGCGAGGCGCTGCTGCTGCTCGAACGCGAGGGCGTCGTCCGCTTCGAGCGCAATCGAGGCGTGCGCGTACTCGAGACGTCAGCGCACGACCTCGAGGAGGTCTTCACGCTGCGCCTGCTGCTCGAGGTGCCGGCCACGTACCGGGCGTGCCGGCTGCTGGGCGACGACGACCTCGAGGCCCTCCAGCACGAGCTCGACGCCATGGAGGCGCTTGCGCACAGCGCCGACGAGGGCGCGTTCATGGCCCACGACACGCGCTTTCACGAGCTGATCCTGCTCGCGGCGGGCAACCGGCGGCTGGCGAAGATCATCGGAGGGCTGCGCGACCTCGTCCGCTTCCGCGGTGCCTCGACGGTCGGGCGCAGCCGCGGCATGCGCGCCATCCACGCCGAGCACGCAGCGGTCCTCGCGGCGCTGCGCGGGCGCGACCCGGCGGCTGCCGCCGAGCGCATGCGCGACCACCTGCTCAACACCGCGCGGCTGCTGATCGCGCAGGAGGGCGAGAGCGATCACGCGCTCGCCTGGGCGCCGCTCGTCCACGTGGGCGACGAACGTCCGTGACGTACCAACCCTGTTGGTACGTCCGGGACGTTCGATGCCAGTTGAGCTACGCGTGCCCCGGCGGGAAGAGCCCGGCGAGGATGTGCTCGGTGCCGTCGAGGTGGCGGCGCATGATGCGCACGGCGCGCGATGTGTCGTGGCGGGCGAACGCTTCGACCATCCGCGCGTGCTCGCTGTTTGAGTGCTCGAGCACCTCGGGCGGGTGCGCGATGTGGGCGATCAGCTCGGAGACCTCGGCCTCGACCTCGCCGACCAGGGCAACCAGGCGTGGCACCCGGCTGGCCTCGGCGATGGCGATGTGGAAGCGGATGTCGGCGCGGCGGTAGTCGTCGAACTCCGAGGCCGCGGCCATCCGTTCGATGCAATCGCGCATCAACGCGAGGTCGTCCTCGCTCGCACGGTCGGCGGCCAGCGTCGCGGCGCCGATCTCGATCGCCAGGCGCAGGTCGAGCACGTCGCGCCAGTCCTCGCGCACCGGGCCGGTCGGGCTGCCCGCAGCCAACGGCGGCTCCTGCACCACGAAGGTGCCGCCCCCGCGCCCGCGGACGGACATCAGGTGGCCCGATTGCACCAGCGTGGTGATGGCCTGGCGCAGCGTCGAGCGCGAGATGCCGAGCTGCTCGGCCAGCTCGCGTTCGGACGGCAGCCGCAGCCCCGGGCCCAGGATCCCGAGCCGGATCGCGGTGCCCAGGCGCTCGACGGTCTCCTCGAAGGTGGTGGGGGGCTGAACCGGCTCGAAAACGGCCGCGACGGCGGCGTCGCGAGGCATGGGACGAGAAGGTACACGTGTCCACGGTGTCCCATCGGCAGCGGGTCAGTTGTCCTCCGTGGTGGGGGGCGCGGGCATACACTGAGCGCTTATGGCCACAACGCACGTCGAGATCGACCGCCGGCGGATCAAGGAGCTGACCGAGCGCGAGGAGCAGCGGCTCAACGAGCGCACCCAGGGCTCGCAGAAGATGTACGAGCGCGCGAGCAAGGTGCTCACGGGCGGCGTCGCCTCCTCCTACCAGCTGCGCGAGCCGTGGCCGATCTACCTCGAGTACGGCGAGGGGCCGCGCGTGTGGGACGTCGACGGCAACGAGATGTACGACTTCCACAACGGCTTCGGATCGATGGTCCAAGGTCACGCCCATCCGGCCATCGGCAAGGCGATCACCGAGCGCTACGTCAAGGGCACCCACTTCGCCGCGCCCACCGAGGACGCGATCGTCGTCGGCGAGGAGCTCGCCAAGCGCTGGGACATCCACCGGTGGCGCTACACGAACTCCGGCTCGGAGTCGACGATGGACGGGATCCGCATCGCGCGCGCGTTCACCAAGCGCCACACGGTGATGAAGATCTTCGGCTCCTACCACGGCCACCATGACACGGTGATGGTCTCGATCGGCGTCGAGTACGACCGCATCGGCCCGCGCGAGGCGCCCGCCTCGCTGCCCTACGGCGCCGGCATCCCGCAGTCGACCGTCGACGAGGTCTTCTCGGTGCACTTCAACGACGCCGAGTCGCTCGAGCGGCGCATCGTCGAGCTCGACCGCGAGGATCGCAAGCCCGCCTGCCTGATCATGGAGGCGGTCATGATGAACCTCGGGGTCGTGCTCCCCGAGCCGGGCTACCTCGAGGCGGTGCGCGAGATCACGCGCAAGCACGGCATCGTGCTGATCTTCGACGAGGTCAAGACCGGCCTGTGCATCGCGGCCGGCGGGGCCACCGAGCGCTTCGGCGTCATGCCCGACATGGTCACGCTGGCCAAGGCGCTGGGCGGTGGCCTGCCGACCGGGGCGATCGGCGGATCGGAGGACGTCATGTCGGTCGTCGAGGACGGCTCGGTCTTCCAGGTCGGCACCTACAACGGCAACCCGCTCGGGATGGCCGCGGCGCGCGCGAACCTCACCGAGGTGCTCACGCCCGACGCCTACAGGCACCTCGACGCGCTCAACGACCGCATCCTGCGCGGGTGCACCGAGGTCATCGATCGCTACGGCCTGTCCGGCTACGCGGTCGGCATCGGCTCCAAGGGCTGCGTGACCTTCTCGCCGACGAAGATCGTCGACTACGAGACGTTCAAGGAGAATCAGGACGCCGAGCTGGCCGACCTCGCCTGGCTGTTCAACATGAACCGCGGCATCTTCATGACGCCCGGCCGTGAGGAGGAATGGACGCTGTCGGTGACCCACACCGACGAGTCCGTCGATCGCTACATCGCCACCTTCGACGAGATGGCGCGCGATCTGACAGCCTGACGCGCCGTCAGTGCTCGCTGTCACCGCCTCGCTGGCAGCGCTTGCCGCTGCCGTGCCCAACCCCTGCCAGGACCCGGCGCTCGCGTTGCGCTGCCCGGACATGGTGATGGCGCCCGCCAGCCACCTGCGCATGGCGACAAGCCCGAGCGGCCGCCGTGTGCTGCGGATGGAGAACCGGATCGTCAACGTCGGTCTCGGGCCCGCGGAGCTGTTCGGCGAGCGGACCTCTCAGAGCGAGATGCACGCGCGCCAGGTCATTGCGAACGCCGCGGGCCTGCGCCGGCGGTTCGAGACCGGTGCCGAGCTGTACTTCAAGTCGGTGCCCTCGCGCGGCGGCTCGTACTGGAAGTGGCAGAACGCGGCGCGCTTCGAGCTGTGGTCGCTGGACGCCGCCGCGCATCGCGCGCAGCTCGTCCGCGTGGGTCCCAAGCACGACTACTGCCTGCGCGACCTCAAGCGCGTGCGCTTCAGTGCGAACGTCCGCCGCCATGCTCGGTTTCCGCGCTGCAACCAGACGGCGCTCAAGCACGAGGTGACGCTGGGCACGTCGGTCGGCTGGGCCGACATCTACCCGTCGAGGTACCCCGACAACTGGATCGACGTGACCGGGCTGCGCGGGTGCTTTGCGATCGTGCAGCGCATCGATCCGGGTCATCACATCTTCGAGACCAACGAGGGCAACAACGTCTCGTCGCGGATCGTGCGGCTGCCGTTCAAGCACGGGCCGCAGCGGTGCCCGCGGCCGGCGCCGGTCGCTCCGCCTGCGCCCGCACCGCCTGCGCCGCCTGCGCCGTGATCAGCGCAGCGCGGCGCGGCGGATCTTGCCGCTGGCGGTCTTGGGCAGCTCGTCGGCGAAGTCGACGATGCGCGGGTACTTGTAGGGCGCGGTCTGGGCCTTGACGTGGTCCTGCAGCTCTTTCGCCAGTGCGTCGGATGGGCTGTGGCCGCCACGCAGCACGACGACGGCGCGGACCACCGCGCCGCGCTCGTCGTCGGGAGCCGGGACCACCGCCGCCTCCGCCACGGCGGGGTGCTCGACGAGCGCCGACTCGACCTCGAAGGGGCCGATGCGGTAGCCGGCGGAGATGATCAGATCGTCGGTGCGGCCCTCGAAGAAGAGGAAGCCCTCGTCGTCCTGGGTGACGCGATCGCCGGTGCGCCACGGGCCGCTGGGCGCGGGGTCGTCGAGATAGCCGCGGAAGAAGGTCGGCACCGTGGAGGGGTCGAGCACGAGCTCGCCGTCGTCGACCCATGCGTCGATGCCGGGCAGCGGGCGGCCCATCGAGCCGGGCACCGCGGGGCGGTCGCGCGGCATCCCCGTGACCTGGCCGGTCTCGGTCTGGCCGTAGCCGTCGCGGACCCACAGCCCGGTGGCCTCGTGCCAGGCGCGCAGGACCTCGGGGTTGAGCGCCTCGCCGGCGGCGACGAGGCCGCGCAGGGTGGGGGTGGGGCGCGGTTGGGCGCGCTTGGCGATGATCCGGTACTCGGTCGGCGCCATGCACAGCACGGCGACGGGCTCCTCGGCGAGGAGCGCCAGGCGCTGGTCTGGGTCGAAGCGCTCGTCGTGCAGGAGTGCCGCGGCGCCGCGGATCCACGGCGCGATGAAGACGTTGCGCGC
>DATBKW010000304.1:0-4652 GCA_036555665.1 Solirubrobacteraceae bacterium
TCCCTGCCACGACCGGCGACATCGTCCGGACCGGTTCGAGCCCGGCCGCGCGCACTGCCGCGGTCACGGCATCCCTGCCACGACCGGCGACATCGTCCGGACCGGTTCGAGCCCGGCCGCGCGCACTGCTCGCCGGTCCGAGGCGCTGCCCACCCCAAGGCCGCGTGCGCAAGGATGCCCCGATGGACATCGGCGAGGTCGTCGCCATCGCGTGGGCCGGCCTCGCAGCAGGGGCGATCAACGTCGTCGTCGGAAGCGGGACGCTCATCACCTTCCCGGTCCTGCTCGCGTTCGGCTACCCGCCGGTCACCGCCAACGTCTCGAACACGATCGGCCTCGTGCCTGGCTCGGTGTCGGGCGCGATCGGCTACCGGCGCGAGCTTGCCGGGCAGCGCGACCGCATACTGCGGTTCGGGATTGCGTCACTGCTCGGCGGCACGACGGGCGCGATCCTTCTGCTCGTCCTCCCCGCCTCGGCCTTCAAGGCGATCGTGCCGGTCTTCATCGCGATCGCGCTCGTCCTCGTCGTGCTCCAGCCGCGCATCAACCGCGCGCTGGCCGCGCGCGAGGTCGACCGGACGCGCGAGGGCGGACTGTGGACCGTGCTCGGCGTGTACGCGACCGGCATCTACGGCGGCTACTTCGGCGCCGCGCAGGGGATCCTGCTGCTCGGCTTTCTCGGCGTCGCGCTGCCACAGGACCTGCAGCGCACGAACGCGCTGAAGAACGTCCTTACGGCGATCGTCAACGGCGTGGCCGGCGTCTACTTCGCGTTCGCGGCGCACGTCGAGTGGGCGCCGGCCCTGATCATCGCCGGCGCCTCGATGGTCGGCGGCCAGATCGGCGCCCACTACGGGCGCCGGCTACACCCCGCCGCGCTGCGCGGCGTGATCGTGGTGGTGGGCGTGACCGCCATTGTGCGCCTGCTCGCCACCTGACCCGCCCGCCGCGAAGGCGGTGCGGCAGTGTTCGGAGCAGAAGAAGTAGGTGTGGCCATCGCGCTCGAGCTTGAGCGCCTTGCCCTTGTCGACCGTCATCCCGCACACAGGGTCGGCCGCACCGCGGCGCATGGTCAGGGCAAACAGCGAGACGAAGACGACGGCGCCAACGGTGTTGAGCGCGAGCTTGTAGTCGAGCTGGATCGAACCGAAGACGTCCTCGGTGGTCGGGCGGACGTCGGGGATGAGCCCGGCCGCGCTGAAGACGACGTCGACGACGAGCGCGGCCAAGACCATCGTCACGTACATCAGCGCGGTGATCCGCAGCGCGAAGCTCGTGCCGTAGAACTTGCGATACGCGTAGATGATCGGGAGCACGATGAGGTCGGCGAAGATGAAGGCCATCACGCCGGCGAAGCTGAGCCCGCCCGACCACAGGACGGCGGCCAGCGGCACGTTGCCGACCGAGCAGACGAAGCTCAGCACCGCGATGACCGGGCCGATGATCGCGCCCCAGAGCGTCTGGACCACGCTCGGCGCGTCGTCGAGGAAGAGGCCGTTGAAGAAGTCGTCGCCCAGCAGGGCGATGAAACCGGCGAGCAGGAAGCCGATCGTGACCTCCTTCCAGAGCATCTTCCAGTCGCCGCGGAAGTTGTGCGCGACGTCGGACCAGGCGTCGGCGGAGGTCAGGCGCTCGCGCCATCGAATGCCCTCGGTGCCGACGGCGCGGTGCTGGTGCCCGGCGTGCGCCGTCTCCGCGTGCTCGCGGGCAGCGGCCTCGAGCCGTCGCGAGACGAAGAGGCGCAGCATCACCCACATCAGGACGATCATCACGATGCCGCCGAGGTACTCGGCCAGCGTGAACTGCCAGCCCATGAGCACCCACAGCACGAGGCCGAGCTCCCAGACGAGGTTCGTCGAGGCGAACTGGAAGGCGAGCGCCGAGGCAGCCGACGCGCCCTTCTCGAACAGGCTCTTGGCGATCGCGATCGCCGCGTAGGAGCACGACGAGGACGCCGCGCCGAGTCCGGTCGCGCGCGCGATCTGGGTGGCGCCCTCGCCGGCCAGCGCGCGTTCGATGCGCGCGCGCGGCACCCACGCCTGGACGATCGCGGAGATCGCGAAGCCGAGGACGAGCGCCCACCAGACCTCCCACGCCATGAGCACGGCGTTCCAGAGGCCGTCGCCGACCTTGGCGATGACGTCCGCCACCCGCGATCAGCCTCCGCGCACGAGCCGGCCGACGGCGGCCATCATCTCGTCGGTGCGATCGACGCGCTCGCCCCCCTCCGCGCCCATGACGCAATGGCGCGCGTGATCGTCGAGCAGGCCGAGCGCCACCTTGTCGAGCGCGGCGCGAACCGCGCTGATCTGGGTGAGGACGTCGATGCAGTAGCGGTCGTCCTCGACCATGCCCTCGATGCCGCGGACCTGGCCTTCGATGCGGCGCAGCCGCTTGAGGAGCTGGTCCTTCGTCGCGGTGTAGCCGCGGGTGGTCGGAGCGTTCTCGCTGGCCATGATCTTGAGTCTACACCCCCTAGGGGTATGTGGACGCGAGAATGTCGTGTCGTGGATCGCTCCGTGCTGTGGCGCGCGGCCGTCGTGCAGGCGCTCGGGGTGCTGGTGCTCGCGCTGGCGCTCGGCCTGACACTGCCGCACTCGTTCTTCGAGGACTGGGGATGGCTCGCCGGTCCCGGCGCCTGGGCGCTGTGCGCGCTGGTGACCGCTCGCGTGGTGGGGCTGCCGTGGCTGCCGACGCTCCTCGGAGCCGCGCTCGCCGGGGTACCGAGCCTGCTGGCGGTGCTCGTCGGCGTGCACTGGCTCGGCGCGGTCCTCGCGATCGCGCTGTTCGCGCTGTGGTGCGCGCGTCTGGCGCGCGACCGTGGGCTCCCGGCGCGGGCCGCATAGCATCCGCGCCCATGGATCTGGGATTGGACGGCAAGGTTGCGCTCGTCACGGGCGCGTCGAAGGGCATCGGGCGCGGGATCGCCGCCGAGTTTGTCGCCGAGGGGGCGCGTGTGGCGATCGCGTCGCACTCGCGCGAGCGGATCGAGGCAGCGGCATCGTCGATCGGCGCCACCGCGTACGTGCACGACTCGGCCGATCTCGACGGGGCGGCGCCGCTGGTCGCGGACGTGCAGGAGCATCTCGGCCCGATCGACATCCTGGTCTGCAACACCGGCGGCCCGCCCGGCGGACCCGACGCGCTGGGCTTCACGCGCGACCAGTGGCAGGCCGCCTACGCCACGCTCGTCCTCGCGCCGATGGCGCTCATCGAGGCGGTGATGCCCGGCATGCGCGAGCGCGGCTTCGGTCGCATCGTCAACGTGGTCTCGGCCGGCGTGCGCGAGCCGATCGCCAACCTCATACTCTCCAACGCCCACCGCGTGTCGATGATCAATGCGTTCAAGACACTCGCCCGCCAGGTCGCCCGCGACGGCGTGACCCTCAACAGCGTCCTGCCCGGCCGCATCGACACCGATCGCCTCGGCGAGCTCTACGGCTCGCGCGAGGCGGCTGCCGCCGAGGCCGAGAAGGAGGTCGCCGCGGGGCGGCTGGGGACGGTCGAAGAGTTCGCGGCGGTCGCGACGTTCCTGTGCTCGGCGCGGGCGAGCTACGTGACCGGCGAGACCGTCGTGGTCGACGGTGGGATGACGCGGTCGGTGTTCTAGATAGATAGATACCCCCAGGGAGAGTCGAACTCCCGCTTGCGCCGTGAAAGGACGCCGTGCTCACCGCTACACCATGGGGGCTATCGACGGCAGTCTAGAGCCGCGTCCGTCTGACCTCCGTGCGAACATGTGTTCGTGAAGCCGGTCGAACGAGAGAAGGCACGAGAGCTGCGGCGCGAGGAAGGCCGGTCGGTCAAGGAGATCGCCACGCTGCTCCGCGTGTCGCCGTCCTCCGTGAGCAGGTGGACCGCGGACATCGCGCTGAGCGCCGACTTCGTGGACGCGCTTCGCCGACGCGCCAGCAGCGGCGGGCTCAAGGCTTCGCGCGCCAAGAGCGCGAGCATGCGCGGCACCCGCCTGCTCGACCAGGAGCGCGGACGTGAGCTCGCGCGCCATCCGATTCGATTGCATCTCGCCGGCTGCATGCTCTACTGGGCCGAAGGGTCGAAGTGCCGCAACGCCGTCAAGCTCACGAACTCCGACCCCGACCTGCTCGCGCTGTTCGTGCGGTTCCTGCGCGAGTGCTACGACGTTCCGCCGGATCGAATGCTGTTGAGCGTCAACTGCCATCTCAACAACGGGCTCGAGCTCTCGGCAATCGAGTCGTGGTGGCTTCAGCGCCTCGAACTGCCGCCCTGCTCGCTGCGGAAGGCGACCGTCAACACTCCCTCCCAGGCATCACGATGGCGTCGCAACGTTCTTGTGTACGGCACGGCGCGGGTGACCGTCCATTCCACCGCGATCGTGCAGAGCATCTACGGCGCGATTCAGGAGTACGCGGGCATCGAGCGGCCGGAGTGGGTTGATGGGCGCCTACCATCACTGGCGCCCCCGTAGCTCAATGGTCCGAGCGGCGGCCTTTTAAGCCGGCAGATGCGGGTTCGAATCCCGCCGGGGGCACTCACGCCTCCGCAACCGCCACAGCCAGCTTCGCCTCCGGGTTGCGTGCGCGCACGCGGCCCAGCGCGAGGGCGAGAACGCCTGCGATCGTCGCGGGCACGGCCATGAGCTCCCAGGCGGTATGGAAGGTCGCTACCGCGTC
>DATBKW010000305.1:0-6440 GCA_036555665.1 Solirubrobacteraceae bacterium
ACGCTGGCCGACGCCGCCCGCATCGTCTCGGTCGAGGCGCGCCACGCCGCGTGGATCCGCGACCTCGCCGGCAAAGTGCCGGCGCCCCACGCCCAGGACATCCCGCTGTCGGCGCGCCAGGCCACGGCCGCCCTCCGTCGCCTCGAGGACCTACAGGCGGTCTTCTACACCGAGGTCGAGCGCAACCGCGTCCTGCACGGCGAGATCGACGAGCAGGCGCGCGTCGTCGGCTCGCACGAGCGCGCCCACGTGGTCGCGCTGCGCGAGGTCCTGGGGCGCCACGCAGTCAAGACCGCCCACTACGACTTCGGCGGCGCGACCGAGGACGCGGCCGCGTTCCGGCGCACGGCGGTCGCCTTCGAGGACCTCTCGGTCGCCGCCTACAAGGCCCAGGCGCCGCGCATCGTCGAGCGCGAGTACCTCGCCTCGGCGCTGGCGATCCACACAGTCGAGGCCCGTCACGCGGCGTGGATCCGCCGACTGGCGGGCCAGCCGCCGGTTTCGGGTCCCTTCGACGAGCCGGTCTCGCGCGCCACCGCGACGCGCATCGTGGATCGCACGCACTTCGTCATGACGATGACGAGCAGCAAGGGGCCGAGGTTCACCGGCTGATCGCAGCGGTGTGCGCGTCGGCAGCCCTCGCGAGCCTGGCCGCGTGCGGCAGCGCCGAGCACACGGCGCCGAAGGTCTCCGTCGCGGACATCCCGGCCCCGGCGCGCGGGGCGCTGCAGATCGGCCCGCCGATCGCGGTGCGCGCCGACCGGCACGCGACCCAGTGGGCGCCGTTGCGGCGCGCGGCGATCGCCCGCACGGCGCCGTCGACGGGCGCGCGCGCGGTCGTGCGCCTGCCGGCGCGCACGCCCGAGGACACCACCAACCTGGTCGTGGTCCTCGGTCGCACGCGCGACGCGCGCGGCGGCCTGTGGATCCACGCCCGGCTGCCCGACGCGGAGACGGGCTGGGTGTCGCGCGCGGACCTCGGCGGCTACGAGATCGTCCGCACGCGGCTGATCGTCGATCGCGCCCGGCTGACGCTGACCCTGCTGCGCGACGGCAAGGCGGTCTTCCACGCGCCGGTCGGGATCGGGGCGGCGGGCAGCCCGACTCCGGCCGGCAGCTACTTCATCCGCAACCGCCTCACCCGCTACGCCAGCCCCTTCTACGGGCCGATCGCCTTCGGCACGAGCGCACAGTCGCCGACGTTGACCGACTGGCCGGCCGGCGGCTTCGTGGGCATCCACGGCACCAACGAGCCCAACCTCATCCCCGGGCGCGTCTCGCACGGCTGCATCCGCCTGCGCAACGCCGACATCGTGCGCCTGGCGCGGCTGCTGCCGGTCGGGACGCCGCTGACCATAGTCTGAGGGCGATGCCCGACGTCTACGGCACCGCGCGTGGGCGCCTGCGCGCCCGCCTGGCTTCGCCGGCGGCCGCCCGCGCCCGGGCGCGCCGTCACGCGGAGTTCTTCGCGCTCACGGGCCTGCAGCCGGGGATGCGCATCGTCGACATCGGCTGCGGCGCGCTCGGCCTGCGCGGGCTCGAGCCCGGCCTGGACATCACCGGCGTCGATCTGCAGCCGCGGCCGCAGTATCCGGGCCCGTTCGTGCTGGCCGACGCCACCCGGCGCCTGCCCTTCGACGACGGCGCCTTCGACCTCGCCTACGCGTCGAGCGTCGTCGAGCACATCGCCCCGCCCCATCGCCCGGCCTTCGCCGGCGAGGTCCGGCGCGTGGCGCGCGGGTGGTTCGTGCAGACCCCGGCCTGGTCGTTTCCGATCGAGCCCCACGCGCTGCTGCCCGGCGCGCACTGGCTGCCCACCGCGCTGCGCCGCCCCTACTGGCGACTGGGCGCCGCCGGCGCGTGGGAGGACATCCGCCTGCTGCGCCGCGCCGAGCTCGAGGCGCTGTTCGGCGAGCCGGTCCTCGCCGAGCGCGTGGCCGGCCTGGTCAAGAGCTGGATCGCGTTGCGGGCGGTGGACGGCGCGGCATAGGCTGGCCGCGAATGCTCGCCACCTCGCTCGCCGGCAACGTCCTCGCAGGCGACTCGCTCGTGCTCGCGGAGTGGCGCGACCCGGGCGGCGCGCCCGATCCGCCGCGTTACATCGCGCCGCTGCACATCCACCACTCCGACGACGAGGCGTGGTACGTGCTGGAGGGCACGCTGCGCTTCCGGCTCGGCGACGACGAGCTGGAGGCGGCGGCCGGCAGCGCGGTGATCGCGGTGCGCGGCACGCCGCACACCTACTGGAACCCGCGCGAGGAGCCGGCGCGCTATCTGCTCGTGATGACGACGCGGATCGCCGCGCTCATCGACGCACTCCACGCGCCGGGCGAGACGCGCAGCATGGAGGCGGTCTTCGAGGCCCACGACAGCACGCTGATCGGCTGGCCGAGCCAGTGATCCGGACGGCGCTCGGCTGCGAAGAGGTTGGACATGACACAAGCTGGTGACGTCCTTGACATGCCGCAGCTCGGCTGCCGTGTGAAGCTGATCCGAACCGCGGCCGACACCGGCGGCGAGCTGGTCGAATTCGACGTGCTCGGGCGCCCACGGGGGTTCCTCGTTCAGCCGCACGTGCACGTCGGGCTGGTCGAGCACTACGAGGTGCTCTCCGGATCGTTCAAGCTCGTGGTGGATGGGCAAGAGCACGTGCTCGGGCCCGGGCAGACCATGCAGACCGCGGCGGGCGTGGCCCATCGCCAGATGCCCGGCCCCGACGGCGCCGACGGGCACGTGCGCGTGCAGGTGCGCCCGGCCGGCACGACGCAGGCCTTCCTGGAGCGGCTGGCCGAGCTGTGCGCGGCCGGGCAGTTCAACCGCTTCGGCTTCCCCAAGCCGATGGCCGGGGCGCGGTTGGTGACCGACTTCGGCGACGAGGGCCACGCCGCGCGACCGCCGCTGGCCGTGCAGAAGGCGCTCGCCAAGGCCGTCCTGGGCGCGGCCAACCTGTCGCGACCCTACGTGTTCGTCGACGAGTGGGACGTCGCCGCCCCGCCCGAGGCGGTGTTCGACGCGATCGCCGACGCGCGGACCTACCCGAGTTGGTGGCGCCCGGTGTACATCGACGTCGATGCCGACGGCCCCGCCGAGCTGGGCAAGGAGTCGCGCCAGCACTTCAAGGGCCGCCTCCCCTACCACCTGCACACGCGCTCGACGGTAACCGCGCTCGAGGCGCCGCGGTCGGTCACGGCCGAGGTCGACGGGGACCTGCGCGGCACCGGCACTTGGACGCTAACGCCGACGGCGAGCGGCACGCATGTGCGCTTCGACTGGCAGGTGCACGCCGACCGGCGCCTGCTGAAGGTCCTCACGCCGCTGTTGCGCCCGGTCTTCCGCTGGAACCACAACTGGGCCATCGCCCGCGCGATGGAGGGCCTGGAGCCGTTCGCGCGCGAGCAGGCGCGGCCGCGCGAAGCAGCGCCCGTCTGAGCCGCAGCTATCGGGCGTACATCGCCTCGATCGTCTCTGCGTACTTCTTGTCGATCGGCTTGCGCTTGAGCTTCATCGTCGGCGTCAGCTCGTCGCCGCCGGGCAGCCAGTCGCCCTCGATCACGGCGAACTTCTTGATCTGCTCGACGCGGGCGAGCTTGGCGTTGGCCTCCTCGACGCCCGCCTCCAGGGCCGCGCGCACCTTGTCGTCGTGGGCCAGTGCCTCCAGGGAGGTGTCCTCGATTCCCTGCTGGGCGGCCCACGCGGGCGCGAAGTCCGAGTCCAGGACGATGAGCGCGGTGTTGTAGGAGCGCGCGTCGCCTATGCAGGCGACCTGGCCGATGAGCGGGCTCGAGGCCTTCAGCGTCGCCTCGATGTTGGCCGGCGACATGTTCTTGCCGGCGGCGTTGATGATGATCTCCTTCTTGCGGTCGACGATCCGCAGGTAGCCGTCCTCGTCGAACTCGCCGATGTCGCCGGTGCGCAGGAAGCCGTCCTCGGTCATCACCTCGGCGGTCTTCTTGGGCTGGTTGCGGTAGCCGAGCATCACCACATCGCTCTTGATGAGCAGCTCGCCGTCGTCGGCGAGCTTCATCTCGACGCCCGGCGCGGGCGGGCCGACGGTGCCGATCTTGATCCGGCCGGGCGGGTTGGCAGCGCCCGCGCCGCACGTCTCGCTCATGCCCCACAGCTCGGCCAGCCGCACGCCGACGGCATGGAAGAACTCGATCACCTCGACGGGCGTCGGGGCCGCCCCGACGTAGATCGCCTTGGCCTGGTCGAGCCCGAGCATCGCGCGCAGCCCCGCGAAGAGCTCGCGGTCCGCCTCGGCCACCCGCGCGGCCAGGTCGGCCGGGACCTCCTCGCCGCGCTGCTCGAGGCGGACCTTCTCGAGCGCGTCGCGCATCGCCGCCTCGGTCTTCTCGCGCTGCTCGGCGGGCTGGCCGGCGACCATAGCCTCAAGGCCGGCCTTGAGCTTTTCGAAGATGCGCGGGACCGCGAAGAACCACACGGGCCGCACCTCGGGCAGGTAGGCGAAGATCTCGCGCGGGTTTTCGCAGGAGGTGATCTCCAGGCCGTAGACGACCGGCAGGTAGTGATGGGCGTTGCGCTCGGCCACGTGCGCGGCCGGCAGCCAGGAGATCACGCGCCCGTCGCGGGGGAACTCGATGAGCTGCTCGGCCTGGTCGACCGCGGTCAGCAGGTTGCGGTGCGAGAGCTGCACGCCCTTCGGCGGCCCGGTCGTGCCCGACGTGTAGATGATCGTCAGCACGTCGTCGGGACGGATGCGTTCCACGGCCGCGTCGACGTCGAAGTCGGGGTCTGGCGCAGCAATGACGTCGTCGAGCGTGAGGACGCCCTCGGGCGCCTCGCCGTCGACCACGATGACGTGCTCGAGCTCGGGCAGCTCCTTGCGCGCCTCGAGCGCACCAGCCAGCAGCGCCTGCTCGGTGATGAGAAAGCGCGCGCCGGCGTCGGTCGCCACGAAGCGGATCTGCTCGGGCGTGTACTGCATGTAGATCGAGAACGGCGTCGCGCCGGTGGTCATGACCGCGAGGTCGCAGAGGTGGAACTCGGGCCGGTTGCGCAGCAGCAGCGCGACCGTCTCGCCCGGGCCGATCCCGAGCGCCGAGAGGCCCGCCGCCAGCGCGTCGACGCGCTCGCGCAGCTGCGCCCAGGTCCACGAGACCTCGTCGCCCTTGGTGCGCACGGCGACCTCGTCGGCTCGGTTCTCGGCGGTGATGCGGAACGCCTCGGCGATCGTCGCCGCGCCGATGGCGTCGCGCGGACGGGTGGTCTCCTCCATGCCCGGAGCCTATCGCCGCGCCGGTGTCAGCGAACGTTGAAGCCCTCGCCGCGCAATCGGTCGATGTCGTTGGTCAGGCCGATCACGAACAGCAGCGCCACGAGCATGAACCCGACCACCGAGGCGCGCTCGATGAGGCGGTACGGAATCGGCCTTCCGCGCACCTTCTCTGCCACCGCCCAGAAGATGTGACCGCCGTCGAGCGGCAGGAAGGGGAAGAGATTGACCACCGCGAGCGAGAGCGAGATCACCGCCAGGATGCTCAGCGCCTGGACGGTGTCGAACTGGAAGGACTCGCGGGTGCTCTCATAGGAGCCGACGACGCCGGAGACGTTCTTGCGCGCCTCGGGGCTGTAGAAGATCCGCACGATGGCCGAGACGGTCAGCCGCGTGATCCGCCACAGGTTCTCGGCGGTGATGGTCGCGGCGTGCAGCGGCCCGACGTGCTCGTTCTCGCCGTAGGTGATGCCGAGCAGCATGCGCTTGGCCTGCTCGTCGTACTCGGGCCTGATGAGGACGGTGCGCTCGGTGCCGTCGCGCTGCACCCTCACGGTCACGGGGCTGGCCGCGCGGCAGCCCTGCGTCGGCTTGCCGGCACAGCCGTTGCTCGAGACGACATCGCGCAGGGCGCGCTGGCGCGCCTCGACCTGATCGCTCGACTGGCCCGGCGCGTAGCCGGGCGCCCCGTCGATCGACAGGACCTTGTCGCCGGGCTTCAGCGTGCCGTCGGCGGGCGTGCCGGCCGCCACCGTGCCGACGACCACGGCGTTCGTGAACACCCCGCTGAAGGCGACGATGGCCCACCCGAGCAGGAACGCGATGAGCAGGTTCATCGCCGGCCCGGCGGCGATGACGACGATCCGCTTCCACGGCGGCTGGTTGAGGTAGGCCCGCGGCGCGACCTCCGGCGGGAGGTCCTCGTGCGGGCTCATCCCGCTGATCTTCACGTAGCCGCCCAGCGGGACCGCCCCGACGGCGTACTCGGTCTCGCCGCGGCGGACCCGCGCCAGCAGCGGTGGGAAGAACAGCGAGAAGCGCTCGACGCGCATCCCGGTCGACTTGGCCGCGATGAAGTGGCCGAACTCGTGCAGGATGATGAGCGCGGCGAAACCGAGGAAGGCCAGCAGCCAGCTCACGTGCGCACCGCGATCAGCTCGGCCGCCACCGCACGCGCCTCGCGATCGGCCTCGTAGAGCGACTCGAA
>DATBKW010000306.1:0-19485 GCA_036555665.1 Solirubrobacteraceae bacterium
TGGTGCTCGGCGTCGCCGCCCATGGACGCGATGTGCTCGCGCTGCTTGGGGTCGTTGAGGTAGGCCAGGCTCGTGTCGTCGAACTGCAGATAGCTGCAGCCGAGGTCCCCGAGGGCGCTGACCTCGTCGGCGTACGCGCTCGTGAGGTCGTTCCAGAAGTCGTCCATGTCGGGATAGACCGACTCGTCGACAGCCGCCCGCCCGCCGCGGTAATGGACCATGCTCGGCGAGGGGATCGTCAGCTTCGGCGTGGCCGTCGTCACGCACGACTGCAGGAACTGGAAGGCGTCGGCGAAGATCGGCTCCTTGAGCGCGACCCGATCCTCGACGTGCAGCGCGGCCGGCGAGAACTCGATCGTCCCCTCGGCGTTGCGGAACTGGACCTTGATGTGCTCCTGCGCCTGGTTGATGCCGCCGAGCTGGTAGATGAAGTCCATGTGCCAGGAGGCGCGGCGAAACTCGCCGTCGGTGGCCGACTGCAGGCCGACCTCCTCCTGCTTGCGCACGACGTCGCGGATCGCCTCGTCCTCGATGACGCGCAGCTCGTCGGCGTCGATCCGCCCCTCGGCGAAGTCCTCGCGGGCCTTCAGCAGCTCCGGGGGACGCAGGAGGCTGCCGACGTGGTCTGCGCGAAAGGGGGGCGTCGTGCGAAGGGACATGCACGCAGGCTATCGCGCGCGTTCGCGCTGCGCACACCTGTGCGCTTTGTCTCGGCACAGCGGTCCACGCTAACCTCTGAAACCGCCAAGCGGCTGTGGTGAAATTGGTATACACGCAGGCTTCAGGTGCCTGTGGGCTTTACGCCCGTGGAGGTTCGAGTCCTCTCAGCCGCACTCCCACCGCTCCCTGAGGAGGCGGCATGGCCTGGAAGCTCGAGGGCACCTACTTCGAGACCTGCTCTTGCGACGTCGTCTGTCCCTGCACGGCATCGCTCACGCTCGGCGCCGACTATGACCGCTGCCGGGTGACGTTCGTCTTCAACGTCGTCGACGGGGACGTCGAGGGCACTGACGTCAGCGGCTTGGTCGTCGCCGCGGTCGCGGACACGCCGCAGGTGATGACCGAGGGCAACTGGCGCCTGGGCGTCTTCATCGACGCGGCCGCCTCCGACGAGCAGGCGGCGAAGCTCGGTGCCGTGTTCAGCGGCCAGCTCGGCGGCCCGATGGCGGGGCTGGTGCCGCTGATCGGCGAGAACCTCGGCGTCGAGCAAGTGCCGATCGAGGTCCGCGAGGAGGGGCTGCGCCACAGCGTGAGCATCGGCGATGCGGTCGACTTCGAGATCGAGGACGTCGTCCCGTTCGGGGTCGAGTCCGGCGAGCCCGCGCGGCTGGCCGGCATCTTCCACCCCGCGGGCTCCGAGCTGACCATCGCACGCGCGACGCGCTCGCGGATCAACGCGTTCGGCATCGAGTACGAGGGGCGCTCGGGGTTCTCGAACTCGAACTTCTCGTGGGCGGCATGACGTGAGCGCGATCGCCGCACCGTCCACGCGCGAGGAGCGGGGACTCCGGCCCGCCTATGCGGCCTCACGCGCGCATCTCGGCCTGATCGCGCTGCTGTTCGCGCTGGCGATCGTCGCCTGGTGGTCGACCGCGGACCGGATGAGCGGGATGGACGCCGGCCCGGGCACGGACGTGGGCGCGCTCGGCTGGTTTCTCGGCGTCTGGGTCGTGATGATGGCCGCGATGATGTTCCCGTCGGTGGCGCCGACGGTCGCGCTGTACGCGCAGATGACCAAGCGCCGCGGGGTGGTCGCGCCGCTGGTCTTCGCGGCCGGCTACCTCCTGACGTGGGCGGCGGCGGGGCTGATCGCCTACGGCCTCTATCGGGCCGGCCGCGCGCTGCTCGGCGACGCGCTGGCCTGGGACAACGCGGGGCAGTGGGTGGCCGGCGGCACGCTGATCGTCGCCGCGGTCTACGAGCTCACGCCATGGAAGGACGTCTGCCTGTCCAAGTGCCGCAGCCCGCTGGGCTTCCTGCTCGGCGCGTGGCGCGACGGCCTGGGCGGCGCGCTCTCCATGGGCGCTCGCCACGGCGCGTGGTGCGTGGGCTGCTGCTGGGCGCTGATGGCCTCGCTCTTCGCGCTCGGCGTCATGAGCCTGGCATGGATGGCCTTCGTCGCCGCGCTGATCGCGCTCGAGAAGCTCGTGCCGTGGGGCCGGGCGGTGACGTGGGGGACGGCGGCGCTGCTGCTCGTCGTCGGCGTGATGCTCCTCGCGGCGCCCGACGCGATTCCCGGCTTGACGCTGCCCGGTGACGGCGGTTCGATGGACACGATGGGCACGATGGAGATGCACTGAGTGGCCGCCGCCGACCTGACGCCGTGGTCGGTCGCCGGCACCTATCTCGAGGCGTGCAACTGCGAGGCGATCTGCCCGTGCCGGCGCGTGGGCGGCAAGGCGGGCGGGCGCTCGACCTACGGCATCTGCGAGGGCGCGCTGTCGTGGAAGGTGGTCGACGGTCACGCGGGCGATGTCGGCCTGGCCGGGCTGGGCGCGATCCTCGTCGTGCGCTACAGCGATGACGAGCCCGGCTCGCCGTGGACGTACTTCCTCTACGTCGACGAGCGCGGCGACGAGCGCCAGCAGGAGGCGCTCGTCCAGATCTTCACGGGCGCGCTGGGAGGCTCGGCCGCCGACCACTTCCCGTGGGCGTGGAAGGAGAGCAATCCCCTCGGCTGGCGCGCGACGAAGCTCGAGATCGAGCACACGCCGCGGCGCGGCTGGTTCCGCGCCGGGGGCGAGGTGACGCTGCGCGTCGGCGAGCCGGTCGCCGACCAGGAGCCGGTCACCTGCGTCATCCCCGGCCACGACCGCTCGGGCATCGAGCTGGTCGCCGAAGTGCTGCGCGTGGAGGAGGGGCCGCTGAGCTTCGAGGTGCACGGACGGTGCGCGTACGAGTCGACCTTCGCCTACTCGTCGGACGGCGCGTAGCCGCGGAGCGCCGGGGACGACACTGCTACCCTGTCGCCGTTCTCGCCGCCATCGTCTAGGGGACTAGGACGCCGCCCTCTCACGGCGGAAACCGGGGTTCGAATCCCCGTGGCGGTACTCACGAAAGCCCTGCGAATCGCGGGGTTTTCGTCTTTCACGCGCTTGTGTCACGCAGCCGCTCAACCGCGCCGGGTTTGGGCGCGGCGCGCGGCTCGAGCTGAAGGCTGTCCTGGGCCGGCAGGCCCGCTCGGAGCTGGCGCGAGCGCTCGACCTCGCTGTTGAGCTCGGCACCGAAGAGCAGCGCGATGTTGGAGAGCCACAGCCAGACGAGCATGGCGATGAGGCCGCCGAGCGTGCCGTAGGTCCTGTTGTAGGAGCCGAGTGTCGACAGGTAGAGCGAAAAGCCGAGCGTCGCGATGATCCAGATCGCCAGCGCCACCACGCTGCCGGGCGAAATCAGGTGGAACTGCTGCTTGACGTTCGGCGTGGCCCAGTCGAGCACCGCGATGATCAGCGACGCGATGATCAGCAGCACCGGCCACTTGGCGATGTTCCATGCCGTCAGCGTCGCGTCGCCGACCCCGAGCACGTTGCCGGCCGACTCGGCGAGTGTCCCGGTGAGGGCGACCGAGAAGGCGACGAGCGAGATCGACAGCACGGCGCCGATCGTCAGCGCGATCTGCAGCGGGCGCAGCTTCCAGAACGCGCGCCCCTCGCTGACCTCGTAGACGGCGTTCGAGGCGCGCCTGAACGCGCCGACGTAGCCCGACGCCGACCAGATCGCGCCGACGAGCCCGATGCCGAGCAGGGCGCCGGCACCGCCCGTGCTGCGCACGATGTCGTCGAGCGGCGTGCGGATGCTGTCGATGGTCTCGCGCGCCACGCCCGCACCGGTGAGGATCTCGGCCATCGAGTCGACCGTCCGCGGGTACTGGCCGAAGATGCCAAGCAGCGCGACCATCACCACGAGCGCCGGGAACAGCGAGAGCAGCCCGAAGAACGTCAGCGCCGCGGCACGGTCCATGAGTTCGTCGTCCTTGAACTCCGCGACGGTCCGCTTGAGCGCTGCGATCCAGGCGCGCCCGCTCAACTCGGGCATGAGATCGAGCGCGTCCACCTCGGGGTCGATCGTCTCGCGCTCGGGTGGATGACTGTCCGCGGTGGTCATGGAGACCTGCCCGCCGCCAATCAGACCACACACACGCTCGGGGTGCAGTCTCCTGACGACGCCCGTGTGAGATGGTGGCGGCGACCATGCAGGTGCGCGCGCGGCTGTCCGTGGATGGGAACCGAGTGGTTCTCAACACCGCGGCGCACGCCTCCGAGCACTGCGCCATCGATCGTGAGTCACTGCGTGACCTCGGCAGCGCGGTCGGGCGCCAGGTGCTCGTGAAGCGGTCGTCGAAGCTGTTCGGGCTGTATACGGTCGCGGGGCGCGCAGCTGCTCCGAGGCCGGCGGTTCATGTCGGCACCGGTGGGTTCGCCCGCCTCGACAAGCCGACCGGGGAGCCGTCCCCGACGGAGTTCGACGTGGAGGTCGCGACGGACTTCATCGGCAGCGGCCGCGCGGCTGCGCGGCTGACCGAGGACGTGCTGGGCGTGAGCGACACCGGCCTGGCGATCCTCGCGCCGCACGGCGGCCGGATCGAGCCGGGCACCGACATGCAGGCCGTGAAGGTCCACGAGCTGCTCGCAGAGCAGCGCAGGCCCGTTCGGGCCTGGATCGCCAAGGGCTTCAACCCGACCACCGGCGCGCACACCTGCTGGCACATCACGGCCTCGGAGATCTCCGAGCGCTCGTTCCCGGGCCTCGGATCGCTGTTCGACCCCGAGACCGCGCGCGGGCGCTTCGCGCAGGCCATCGCCTTCCACGGCCAGAACGACACCGAGGCGGTGGTCGTGGGCGGCGGGCTTCCCAGCAGCCCCGTGCACACCAAGCTCAAGACGAGGCTCGCCGCGAAGATCCACGCGGCTCTCCAAGCCGTGACGAACGATCCGCCGCCGGTCGTCGTGCAGCGATCGGGGCCGCTTGCCGGGGTGCAGCAGAGCAACATCGTCAATCGCGTCACGGCGGCGGGCAACGGCATGCAGCTCGAGCAGCCGGCCTCGGTCCGAGACGACAAGGCGCAGCGCGACGCGATTGCACAGGCCGTCGCGGGCTTCTACGCCGGCCTCCTGGCGCGGGCGCGGGCCTGACCGGCGCGCGCGATCAAATTCCGAAACTGCACAGGTTTGGCCGCCGGAGCCACCCTTTTTCGCGCCCTCGTCTTTACGGTGGCCGGGAGGCTCGTCCACCCTGGTTTGCGTCCGCTTGGCAAACGAGGGGGGCCTATGAAGCCGGCGCGACGATGATCACCATCGCAATCCTGGGGGACGTTCGGCTCAACCGTGAAGGACTGGCCGCGCTGCTGTCGCGCGACGGCAGGGTTCGGGTGGCAGCCGCGACGCCGACGGCCGAGGGCATTCCGCGCGCCGCCGAGTCCGTCGACGTGATCGTCTTGGACACCGCGGCCGATGCCGAGGCGCAGGCCATCCGCGACGTGGTCGACAACGCGCCCGCGCCCGTCGTCGCGCTCGGTGCGCCGGACGACGAGCAGCAGGTGATCGCGTTCGCCGAGCTCGGCGTCATGGGCTTCGTCGAGCGCGAGGCGGAGCTCGACGAGCTCGTCGCGAGCGTCGAGTGCGCGGCACGAGGCGAGGCTCACTTTCCGCCGCGCATCGCCGCCACCCTTCTGCGCCGGATCTCCACGCTGGCCAGGCGCCCGGCCGCGGCGGAACCGAGCGCGCTCACCGCGCGCGAGCGCGAGATCGTGCAGCTCATCGCCCAGGGCCTTTCGAACAAGGAGATCGGGACGCGGCTGTTCATCGAGGTTGCCACGGTCAAGAACCACGTGCACAACATCCTCGAGAAGCTCCAGGTCAAGCGCCGCGACGACGCCGTGGCACGCCTGCGCCTGGTCGAGGGCGACGCGCGGGCGCTGCCGGCGTTCGCCCCGCGGGTGGCGGGATCCGCCACCGGGCCCATGAGCGCCTAGACCCAGGATCTGCGGCGGCATCCATCCTCGCCGTAGATCGGATCTCCACCCGAGCGATCCATTCCATCGCCCCGCCTCGCCGCCCACAATCGAAGGCGCCCGGGGGATCAGCAGAGGAGGCCCGATGTCGACGATGGAAACCGAGAACGGATCGACCGCGCAGTACGTGCCGTTCACGCCCTTCCAGGAGAGCTACGCGTTCGAAGCGCAGCCCGCGCCGGCGGCCCTCCTCGAGCAGCTCGACTCCCCGGCCGCCGTGACAACGCCGTTCGTCTCCGAGTACGAGGGTGTGGAGACGCGCTCGCCGGAGACCGCCGAGCTGCACGACCTGCTCTTCGAGCTCTACGACGAGACCTTCGACGAGACGCTCGCAGAGCTCGCGCACGAGGCGTGGGAGGCGGTGACCCAGCGCGCCGAGCCGTTGGGCGAGATCGGCGCGACAGCGTCGGCCGAGCAGTTCCTGCAGGAGTGGAGCGAACCGGTGCGCCGCGAGGCCGACACCATGCTCGAGAACATCGCCCAGGCGGTCACCGAACACGACGTCGCGTCGATGAGCGAGGCGGAGCTCGACCGCTTCTTCGACCAGTTCGAGCCGCGCGGAACCGGCCTGGAGCCCTACTTCGAGAACTTCCTCACCGGCCTCTGGAACAAGGCCAAGAGCATTGCGTCGAAGGGCTTCGACGTCCTGCAGAAGGGCATCGCGCTGATCCCCGGGATCGGCAACCTCATCGCCAAGCTCAAGGAGCTCGTCAAGCCGCTGCTCCAACGGGTGCTGAACACGGCGATCGACAAGCTCCCGCCCACGCTGCAGCCCGTCGCGCGCCAGCTGGCCCAGCGGGTACTCGGCGCCGGCGGGCTCGAGGTCGAGGCCGAGGACTTCACGGCCGCGCCCACCGCGCCCGACCTCTCGGCCGTCCAGCGCCAGTTCGATCTCGAGGCCGCGGCGCTGATGTTCGCCGCCGACGAGACCGACCGCGAGGTCACGGTCAACGAGGCCGTCGCCGGCGCGGACCGCGAAGCCGGTTCCGGCGTGGCCGAGCTGCAGGACGCGCGCGACCGCTTCGTCGACCGGCTCGAGGCGGGGGAGAGCCCCGAGCAGGCGATGGAGCAGTTCATCCCGGCCATCATGGCCGTGCTGCCGATCGCGCGCACGGTCATCGGCGTGATCGGGCGCCAGCGGGTCGTGAACACGCTGGCGAACTTCCTGGCGGCCCTCGTCAAGCGCTACGTACCCCAGGAAGCGGCCACGCAGCTCTCGCGGGCCATCGTCGACACCGGCCTGCGGATGCTCAAGCTCGAGACGGGCGACGAGGCGCCGGCGCAGGAGCAGGGGACGCGCCTGGCCTACGAGACGATCGCGCAGACCGTCGAGGACACCGTGCGCCGCGTCAGCGAGCTCGACGAGGCGACCTTCGAGCAGCCGGCGCTGCTGGAGGCCGCCGTGACCGAGGCCTTCCACGAGGCCGCGGCCGAGAACTTCCCGCCGCAGATGCTCCTGCCCGAGCTGCACGAGGCTCCGCTGCGCGCGACCTGGGTCGCCATGCCCACCGGCCGGCGGCGCAAGTACTACAAGAAGTACTCGCACGTCTTCGACGTCGAGATCACGCCGCAGATCGCCGGTGCGCTGAAGACCTTCGGCGGGGCGACGCTCGCGGCCTATCTCAAGGACCGCCTCGGGGTGACGCTGCCGGTGCGTGCTCGGGTCCACCTCTACCAGGCCATCCCGGGCACGACCCTGCGCCGGATCGCGCGCTTCGAACGGGCGTCCGCGGGCCTCGGCGGCGCAATCCACCTGCACCCGCTGACGGTTCAGGCCGCGGGTACGCTGCTTCAGCACCCGCGCCTCGGCCGCGACGTGCCCGGCGCGTTCCGCTCCTCGCGCGACGCGATCGCCGTCGGTGCGCGCTTCTACCTGCTCGAGATCCCCGGGGCCCGCCCCGTCGTCGTGACGGGCCCGACGGGCCGCGCGGCGATCCGCCGCACGAGCGCCGCCAACGTGACGCTCGACTTCCCCAAGGACGAGTTCCGCGTCTTCGTCTACCTCAGCGAGGCCGCGGCGCAGGAGATCGCGAGCAAGATCCGCACGCACGACGTCACCGCCGTGCTCCTGCTCGCCAAGCGCGTCTACGAGGCCGGCGTCAACGTCGCGCTCGGCGGCGAGATCCACCGGCACGTGAAGGTGCTGAGCGAGACGGCGGGCGAGAACCGATTCCTCGGACGGCTCCCCGGCGAGCTCCGCCAGCGGCTCATCAGGAAGGTCGTCGACTGGGTCGGCGGGGCGCTGGCCGAGTACCTCAAGGCCGGCGCGGGCGAGCTCGTGGCGGCCACGGAGGACCCGGCCGACGGCGTCACGATCGTGGTGTCGATCGCGCACCCGCCCGGCGCGCCGCTCGTGCGCAGGCTCCTCGCCGGCGAGGGCATCGGCGCGGGTGCGCTCGCGGACCTGGGCTCCCTCTTCAAGGGCGAGCCGAAGCTGGCCGTCAAGTCCGTCGCGGGATACCGGTTTGACTGACGACACGGCAGCGCTGCGCATGCAGGTCGCCCGCCAGGTGGCGCACTGGCGCGCCGCCGCGGCGGGCCTCCAGGATCTCGACAACTTCGCGTCGGGCGCGGCGTGGCGCACGCTCGAGCGCTATCTCGACATCGCGATCCGCAGGCACCTGGGCGAGGCCGTCGACCGCCTCGCGCGCGAAGCCGACGCGCTCGCCGCCGAGCTGCGCGCCGCGTTCACCATGCAGCAGCTCGAGCAGGTGCGCCTGCGCGTCATCGACTTCCGCCGGCGCTACCTGCAGGTCGAGACTGCGCTTGAGTTCTACGGCGACGCCGTCAACTCGCGGACCACGCCGCGCCTGGCGGGCCTGCTGAGCGCGTGCGACACGCTCGCGGTCCTCAGCATGCGCGTCGTCCTCGAGCCCCTCGGGCGGGCGGTGCCGCCGATCCTGACCTACGTCGACAAGGGGCTGGGCGCCTCGATCCTGCGCGCCGGGCTGCGCCTGTGGGACGGCGGCTCCGTGAGCCCCGCGGCGGTGCTGAAGATCACCCGCCAGAACCTGCGCCGGCCGACCGCCCTCATCCACGAGTCGGGCCATCAAGTCGCCCACCTCGCGGGCTGGAACCAGGAGCTCGCTGCGCTGCTGCGGCGCGAGCTGTCGCCGGTGTCGACCGACCTCGCCGACACGTGGGCGGGCTGGAGCTCGGAGATCGCCGCCGACACCCACGCGTTCGTGCATACCGGCTACGGCGCGGTCGCGGCGCTGCACGACGTCGTCGCCGGGGGGAGCACAGTCTTCCGCCTGACGCCGGGCGACCCGCACCCGCTCGCCTACCTGCGGGTGCTCCTGGCCGTCCAGATGTGCGTGCGCTTCTACGGGGCCGGCCCGTGGGACGACCTCGGCCGTGCTTGGGTCGTCTCGCAGCCGGTGGCATCGGCGCCGGGCGACGCTCGCGAGCTGATCGAGCGGTCCCTGCCGCTCTTGCCGCGGATCGCCGAGCTGTGCCTGCTGGCGCCGATGCGCGGCCTCGGCGGCAAGCCGATCACGGCGCTGGTCGATCCCCTGCGCGTGCGGCCTGACGCGCTGGCGCGCCTGACCCAGGAGGCCGGCGGGTCGTTGACGACGTCCTCGGACTGGGTGCGCCGGGAGGGCCTGCGGCTGCTCGCGCTGACGAGCTTCCGCGCGGCCACCGAGCCGGACCGAGCGACCGAGATCGCCGCGCAGTACGAGGAGTGGATGTTGCGCCTGGGGACGCCGGTGGCGGCCGCGGCGTGAGCCGACGAAGCAAAGGAGAGGTTCGGCGATGAGCCCAGACCACGAAGATTCGCCCGAGCTGGAGCGCATGCGCAAGCTGCTCGGGACAACCGAGGAGCTCCTCTCACACCTGGAGATCTCCAAGGCGGCGCCCAATGCCGAGAAGGAGCGCGAGGCCAAGGATCTCGAGCAGATCCGCAGGACCGTCGACGAGGCGCTGGCCGAGCTGGCCAGCTACCAGCACGGCGTGCACGCCGCGACGCGGATCGTCAACGCTCTCAAGCAATCGACGAAGACCATCGTCGGCGCGATGAGCACCAACACCGATCAGATCGGCGCCGTGCTCTCCAACCAGACGCCGACGGCGTTCGAGGCCGATCCCGCCATCCTCGCCGAGGGCGAGTTCCTGAAGGCCCAGCTGACCGGCGTCGAGGGGACGGAGGGCCCCCGTCCGCTCTTCAAGGACGCGCCCACCACCCCGATCGCCAGCGGCTTCGAGGTGCTCGCCGACGCCGTGGACACGGTCACCGACGGGTCGTACACGCCATAGCAACGGGAGATCACCATGTTCCGACAGCTCGCACTTCTGCTGACCGATCCGCCCGCGCCACCGCCGCCCGACAAGGCCGAGGTGGCGACCAGGACCGTCCTGGGGATCCATCCGATCCAGCTCTCGCGCTTCCTGGAGGAGGTCTGGGAGTCCAGGAACCCCAATCTGCAGGACATCACGCCGACGGGGCTCGAGATCCCGCCCGTCCCGCAGGTCGGCCTCGAGCGCGACTCGGGCATCCGCGACCTCGTCCGGCAATGGGTCGTGATCAACGGCACCGCGACAGGGGGCACGTTCAAGCTGAAGTTCACCCGCGCGGGGCAGGCGCCGATCACGACGGACGCGATCGCGTTCTCCGCGACGGCCGCGGACGTCAAGTCGGCGCTCGTGGCGAAGGGCGTGCCCACCGCTGACGTGACCACGGACGGCGGCCCGCTGCCCGGCCAGCCGGTGTCGCTGAAGTTCCAGAGCGGGCTCGGCGCCCGCGCCATCACGCTCGAGGTCGTGGAGGCGGCCGTGACCGGCCCGGGGACGCCGGGGCCTTCCGTGAACATCGTCGGCCTCTATCCGCCGCGGCTATGGGACCACCTGATCTACGCCTACATGATCGAGAACACCCGCGTGTACGAGATCTTCCGGCGTGTCATGGAGGAGTACGCCTACGGCGAGCGCCTCGGGTTCCCGTCCGACGAGAGCCAGCGCTGGCTGCGCACCACGGAGGCGCTCTTCTACCGCGACAACCCGCCGTTTCAGATCTACGCGCTGGCGAGCTGGATCCGGCCCGACATCCGCGCCGTGCGGCGCAACGCCTACCAGCGGATGTTCGGCATGGACCTCAACCACGGCACCGACGACAACCGCCCGTACCCGTATCCGCGGGCCACGGCGGCCAACACCGAGTTCTCGGCGACGTTCGAGGAGCTGCTGCGCGAGGTGTGGCGCGCCATCGAGAACGTCCGCAACCAGGTCGGGGCCAATCAGACCGACGTGACGACGATCGCGAACCTCGCGCGTGCGCTGTTCGACATGCTGCGTGTGCGCCGTCAGGAGCAGCACGTCGGGAACCTCGCGCGCGACGAGCTCATCCACGTCTCGACGATGGACTGGCTGCACCTGACGCTGAGCTTCAACACGCCGATCGTCCGCGACCTCAAGGCCGAGGCCACATCGGCCGCCGAGCGGCTTCAGAAGATCGGCGAGCGCGTCGGCCTGCCGGCCCACAGCCGCTCGGACAGCTACTTCCGGCTGGCGACCAGGATGTCGCTGATCCTGCGCGAGCTCGAGCTGGGGACGTTCAACGACCCCAACGGCGCGCCGGCGCTCTTCCAGACGGGCGTCTTCCAGGAGGCGATGCAGGAGACGATCACCCACTGGTCCATCGCCACCGGTCGCGACGTGAAGGTGCGGCCCGTGGCGGTAACGGCGCCGCAGCCCACGCCGATCCGTCCCGCGCCGCGCCCGTTCGCGCCCGCGCCGTCCTCTGGGAACGGGCGCGTGAAGGTCGCCGGTGACGCCTCCTCGAGCCGGGAGGCGCTGGAGCCGGTCACATGAGCGCGACGAGCCCGTTTCGCGACGACGTCGAGATCGCGCCGGCGCAGAGCGAAAGCTGGAGCGTGATGGAGGCGGGCGCATCGAGCCCGTTCGTGCCGACGGAAGTGGAGGTGCCCGAGTTCGAGCAGTGGGTCGAGCCCGAGGCCGAGACCACGCACCCGATCCTCTCGGTGTTCCCGCTCTCCAAGGCGGTGCTCGACGCCCTGACCGGCGGCCTCTGGCCGCTCGCCGTGCAGCTCGCCAAGTCGGCCGGTTACACGGATGTCAACCAGCTGACGAACATCGTCTTCTACTTCCGCCACCCCGAGGTGATCGGGCGCAAGATCGCCCCCGCCGAACGCGAGCTGGCGAAGGAGTGGCTCGCGATCCGCGACCAGATCGTCAAGCCCGCGCTCCAGGCCCCGCCGGGGGGCGGGGCGGCGCCCGCGCCGGCCGGTGGCGGCGCCCGGAGCGGCCCCCAGACGAGCCCCGCGATACCGGCGAGCCGCCTCGAATGGCCCGGGGCGACGGCCGACGAGCTCGCCTTCATGCGCGCGGTCTACGAGCGCCACTTCAAGAACTCCAACGTCCCCGGCAACTCGTTCGTCTGGGACCTGCCGAAGGACACCCTGGCGCCGATCGAGCCGGGCGAGCGCCACGAGGCGCGCAAGGACGCGGCGCAGGCCGCCCACGACCTGCTCGCGGCGGCGCGCAAGGAGCTCGGCGAAGGCGTGAAGGTCGGCATCGTCAGCGCCTACCGGCCGGCGACGCTGCAGTTCGTCATCTGGCAGGGCAAGGGCCGCAACGGCGGCTTCCCGGCCTACTACCGGATCGCGCTCCAGAACGGCCTGCTGAGCCCCGGCGACTTCGGGCCCGACGCCGTCGCCAAGATGGCGCGCTATCTCGGCGGTTACATCGCCTTCCCCGGCTTCAGCAACCACCAGGACGGGCTCGCGATCGACTTCGGCGAGCAGGGAAAGGGCGGCTTCGGCACGGTCAGGCGCAACTCACCGTTCCACAAGTGGCTTCAGGCGAACGCGACTCCGCGCTTCGGTTTTCATCCGCTGGCCACCGAGGCGTGGCACTGGGTCTACCGCGGGATGCCCGGCGGTGCGCCCGTAGCCCACGAGGTGAGCGGTGCCGGCGGCGCGATCAGCGCCGGCGGCGTGGCGGTCGAGCACGTCCCGCTGCTCGCGGGTCACGCCGGCCGGCCGCCGGACCTCATGCTGCGCTGGAACGACATGCCTTCGGTCCCGGCCGAGATCGACGTCGTCGTGCACTTCCACGGCTTCTGGAAGCCCGGCCTCACGCTCCCGACCGACATCGTGCGGGTGAGCGGCCTGGACCTGGGGCCGATCGAGGGGGCGACCGGGCCGGGGCGCTCGCGGCCGACGCTCACCGTCCTGCCGAGGGCGCACGACACGGGTGTGCGCCAGAAGTACCGCCAGCCCGACGGCACCTACAAGAACGGCCCGTACAACGTCTACACCTTCCCGGCACTGGTGACGAAGACCGGCCTGCCCGACCTGGTGCGGTTCTCGCTCGAGCGCTTCGCCGCGGAGGTGGGCGGCGCGGCGCCGCGCGTCGGGCGCCTGATCCTCACCGCCCACTCCGGAGGCGGCCTCGCGCTCCTGCAGAACCTCCGCCACCACGACCCCCATCAGGTGCACGTCTTCGACGCGCTCTACTGGCCCGGCGACCCGCTTGCGGCGTGGGCGCGCCGGCGGATCGCCCAGGACCGCGCCGCTCTCGCGGGCCTCGACGCCGCGGCTGCGCGAGAGCACATGGCCGCGCGCGGAGGGGCGCTGCGGGTCTTCTACCAGGGCCGCTACGCGGGTGGGACGAGGCCGAACAGTCTCGCGGTGCTGCGGGCCATCGCCCCCGAGCTCGGCCCCGAGGTGCGCGACTTCTATCGCGTCGAGGCCAGCGAGTACGACCACTTCCAGATCCCGCGCCAGTACGGCTGGCGCGTGCTCGCCGACGCGGGTGCCGACGTGCCGAAGGCGCACCAGGAGGCAGTGACGGGCGTCCACCGGGAGGCGGAGGAGTCCGAGGCCCCGCAGTGGGCGTACGCGATGCCGGAGATCGCCGAAGGCGAGGACGAGGCGACGTGGGCCGAGGAGCCCGAAGCGTGGGAATCCTCGGAGGTCCTGCACTACGAGGACCTCGCGGGCGCCGACCCGTCGCTGGAGGACGCGCACCTCGACGAGGTCGGCTTCGTCTCCTTCGACGAGGACACGCCGGGGTAGCGTCGCGATGGCGCTGCCCCTGCTCCTCGCCGGCCCGATCGTCCGCCGGGCCACGCCCCAGGAGGTGTGGTTCTGGTTCGCGTGCAGCCAGGAGATCGTGTCGTGCACGCCGAAGGTGACCGTCTACGGCGCCCAGGGCGCACGCGACGGGCGGCTCAACCGCGCCGACGGCTGGTACCCGCTCGAGCGCGCCGAGCTGCGCGTGGTGCGGCTGGGCCGGAGCCTGTGGGTCGCGATGGTGTCGGCGCGGCCGTCGGCGCCCTTCCCGACCGACCGCGTCCTCGGCTACGACCTCGCGATCACCTGCAGGACCGGCGGTGCGACGACGTCGTCGACGACGTCCGCCATGGGCCTCGGCATCGCGTACCGCCCGTTCGACCTGCCGACCTTCATGCTCGCCGCCGGCCGGCGCCGGATCGCGCACGGTTCGTGCCGCCGGCCGGGCGCGACCGGCCAGGACGCGTTCACGGTCTTCGACCAATGGCTCGCGGCGCGCGCCGGCGACCCGTCCGAGCGGCCCGCGGCGCTGATCCTGACCGGCGACCAGATCTACGCCGACGATGTCGCGTTCCCGCTCTTCAAGGCCGTCCAGCGGCTCGCCGCGGAGGTCTGCGGCTACGTCGAGCGGCTCCCGCGCGACGGCAAGCCGCCGGTCTCGGTCGACGACTACGCGCTCTGGAAGCGTCCGCAGCTGCCGCCGATCTTCGACAAGGTCAAGCTGGCGCCGGACATGACGCGCAAGGCGCTGACCGCGCGTCCGTGGAGCCCGATCGGCTTCACCACCGAGGACGGGGAGGCCCACCTGCTCTCCTTCCCCGAGTTCGGGGCCATGTACCTGGTGACCTGGAACCCCGAGCTGTGCCGTGCCTACCGGGTCGACGACGGCAGCGAGGAGAACCTGCGGGGCTTCGCGGACGCGGTGGTGGCGGCCCGGCGGGTGCTGGCCAACATGGCGACGTACATGGTCTTCGACGACCACGAGATCACCGACGACTGGAACCTCGACTGGGACTGGGAGAAGGCGACGAAGAACGCGATGGCGCAGCGCATCATCGCCAACGGCCTCGCGGCCTATTGGGCCTTCCAGGGGTGGGGCAACGATCCCGGCGTGTTCGGCGCCGACTTCACAGCGGCGATCACGCGCCACCTCGAGAGCTCGGCGCAGAGCCCGTCGGTCGCGCCCGTCGCGCCGACGGCGAAGGCCTTCGACGAGGCGCTGCTCAAGCGCCAGTGGTCGTTCGTGGCGCCGACCAACCCGCCGGCGCTCTGCGTCGACACCCGCACGCGCCGCGAGACCCGCGAGGGGCACACGATCCTGAGCGGCCGCCTGGTCTGGCCGCACCTCGTGGAGCTGCGGATCCGCCACCAGCTGAAGCGGGGCGCGCCGCTGCTGATCGTCCTGCCGACGCCGCTGCTCAACCACCGCAGCAGTCTGTGGGCGCAGGCGCATGAGTACGACTGGCCCGAGCAGCGCTACGAGGGCGACTACGAGTGGTACGGCAACTACCCGGCGCAGCGCGCGGAGCTGATCGCGTTCCTGCGCCGCGACCTCGATCCGCCCGCGCTCATCGTCTTCTCGGGCGACGTCCATCACGGCTCGGTCATCGATGGGATGTACGCGCACGGCGCCGGCCGCGACGCGATCTACGACGGGCGCGGCGACTGGGCCATGCGGGTGGTGCAGGTCACCAGCAGCCCGATCAAGAACGTCAACCGCGCCTACCAGTCGCACTGGTACCTCGGCGGCACCGACCAGGGCAACATCGGCGAATCGGTGATCTCGCAGTTCGAGAACCAGTACGCCACGCAGCCGGACGGGACGGTGCTGGCCATGCGCGCCGAGGCCTCGACGCTGCGCGGCCCGCTCGGGCGGGAGACGTTCATCCCGCAGAACCATCTGTGCGTCGTCGATCTGCCGGCGGTCGCGGGCGACGACGTGAAGGTGCTGTTCATCGGGGTCCAGGACGGTGCGCTCGCCACCGCCCAGACCTCGGTGTCGACACGCAACGACCCGTCGAAATTCACGCCGCCGTGGTGGTGGCGGTCGTCGATCCCGGGCCTGCCCATGTTCCCGGAGCTCGCTCCGACCGGCTGAGCGCCGTCGGTCCGTTCAAGGGGGTGCACGCGCCATCCGATAGGTGAAGTGGATGGACGCTGATCTGAAGGGATCACCAGCCTCGAGGGCGCTCCTCGTGCTGGCCGTCGCGGTGCTCGTGGGCTGCGGTGCGGCATCGGCGCCCTCGGCCGCTTCAGCGTCGCAGCGCACTGCGCTCGCCGCGCTCGCGGCGCTTCCCGTGAAGGGCCGCGCGCCGATGACCGGCTACAGCCGGGATCGGTTCGGCGACGGATGGCTGAACGTCGACGGGTGCGATACGCGCGATCGCATCCTGCGGCGCGACCTGTCGCACAAAGCGTTCGCCGGGACGTGCGAGGTGCTTCGCGGACGGCTCGAGGACCCGTACACCGCGCGGCCGATCACGTTCGTCCGCGGCGGCGGCTCGGAGGTCGACATCGACCACGTCGTGGCCCTCGGCGACGCCTGGCAGAAGGGGGCGCAACAGTGGTCGCCGGCCAAGCGCATCGCGCTGGCCAACGATCCGCTGAACCTGCTCTCCGTCGATGCCGGCGCCAACCGCCAGAAGGGCGACGGCGACGCGGCGACGTGGCTGCCGCCCAACAAGGCGTTTCGCTGCCGCTACGTGGCCCGGCAGATTGCGGTCAAGCGCAGGTACGGCGCGTGGGTAACGCGCGCCGAGCGCGACGCGATGCGCCGCGTTCTCGCCAAGTGCGCAGCGACGCCGCTTCCCACCGGCGGGGGCGTGCGCGTCCCCGCGCCATCGGCGCCTCCGAGCCCCGGCTCGAGGGTGCCGGTCTACGCCAACTGCGACGCCGTGCGTGCCGCCGGCGCCGCGCCCCTTCGCCGCGGCACCGCGGCCTACGACGCCAACCGGCGCCTGGACCGCGACAAGGACGGCCTCGCCTGCGAGTAGCCGCCGGTGAGGTGCGCGAGCCGGCGGTGCGTACCCTCGTTCACGTGCCGAGCATGCCCGTGCCGCTGCGCCGCGCCGGCTACCGCGCCGCCCACACCGTGCTGCGGACGTACTGGCGCGTGCTACGGCCGCACACGCGCGGGGTCAAGTGCGTCGTCCGCGAGGGCGATGCGGTGCTCTTCGTCCGCCACGCCTACGGCGACCGGTTGTGCTGGGAGCTGCCGGGCGGCGGGATCAAGCGCGGCGAGGACCCGCGCGACGCCGCCGCGCGGGAGGCGCATGAGGAGCTCGGTCTGGACCTCGCGGACTGGCGCGCGCTGGGCACCGTCGAGGCCCGGGGCTACGGCAAGCGCACCACGGTGTTCTGCTTCGAAGGGCGGCCGGCGAGCCGCTCGCTGACCATCGATCACGCCGAGATCGAAGAGGCGCGGTGGTTTGCGACGGCCGAGCCTCCGCGGCGGCTCGGTTTCGACGCCCGCGTCGTGTTGACGCGCCTGCTGCGCGAGCCGGGCTAAGCGGCCCAGCGGAGCGGGCGCGCCTCGCCGAACGGCGTCGGGACGCCGTAGTGGCGGCTCAGGGCGACTGCGTGCTCGCGCGGGCACCCGCAGGGGGCGGCGAGCCGCACCGGGGCCTCGCGCAGCGCCGCTTCGTCGAAGGGCACCACGACCGCGTCGGCGCGGCTCGCCATCCGCACTGCGGGAACGAACGTGTACGGCTGCGCCGACTGCCGCAGCCGTACGAGGAGCCAGACGGGCCGGTGGCTCGCCGGATCGACGAGCAGGTCCTCGACCGTACCCGCGACGCCCCCGCCGCGGGGCGACAGCGGGGCGCCGATGAGGGACGGGATGAGGCCGGGAGCGTCCATGCTCTGACAAGCCCAGTTCCACGCGGAGACCCAGGCTCCTTCATCGGGCGCTCAGGGAGGCTTCGTACCCTGGATGGCCGTGAACCGTCGCCAGACCCTCCCGCTGCTCGCCGCCCTGGCCTGCCTGCTCGGCCTGGTCGGCCTCGCCGTGCTCGTCTACGGCGTGCCCGCGGTGCGCGTGCGCGACAACGCGATCCTGCATGGCTTCGTCGCTCTCGACCGCCCGAGCGTCGACGGCAAGATCGACCTTCTGGTGCACCTCGGCGACCCGCTCCCGTACGCGCTCGGCGGTCTGCTCTGCCTCGCCGTCGCGCTGGCGCGCCGCCGGGGCTGGCGCGCGCTCGCGGTCGTGTTCCTGGTGCCGGTCACGGGCCTGACCACCCAGGTGCTCAAGCATGCGCTTGCCCACCCGCGCCTCACGAGCTGGCTGGGCCCCAACGATCAGATCGGCGCCGCGGCGTTCCCGAGCGGGCACTCGACGGCCGCGATGACGCTCGCGCTGTGCGCCGTCATGGTCGCACCGCCGGCGCTGCGCGCGGTGACCGCCCTGGTGGGCGGCGCGTTCGCCGTCGGCGTCGGCTACGGGCTGCTCGTGCTCGCATGGCACTTCCCGTCCGACGTGGTGGGCGGCTTCCTCGTCGCCGGCCTGTGGACCTCGCTGGCAGTTGCCGTGCTGCACCGCGTCGAGAGCCCCGAGCCCGCGCAGCGCCCGCTGTGGGAGCCGCTTGTGCCGGTGGGCGGCCTCGTCGCCCTGGTCGTGGCGGCGGTGATCGGGACGCGCTCGGACGGCGTGGCGATCTACGCGCTCGAGCGCCCGACGCTGATCGCCGGCGCCTTGGCGATCGCGGCGCTGGCGCTCGCGCTGGTGGCGACGATCACCGCCGCGTCGACGCGGTCGGGCGCGCGCTACTCGCGGTAGCGGTGCGGGTCCCAGAGCGGCTCGTCGCCGGCGTTGGCCCCGCGGCTGAGGATGAAGAGCAGGTCTGAGAGCCGGTTGAGGTAGCGCACGATCTCGGGGTTGGCATCCTCGACGGCCAGCGCCCGGCGCTCGGCGCGGCGGCAGACCGTGCGGCAGACATGCAGATGGGCCCCCGCGGGTGAGCCGCCGGGGAGCACGAAGGACCGCAGCGGCTCGAGCGTCGCATTGACCTCGTCGCACGCGCCCTCGAGCCACTCGACCTGCTCGGGGCTGACGCGCAGGCGCTCGCGCTCGCCGCCCTCGGGGACGCTCAGATCGGCGCCGAGGTCGAAAAGATCGTTCTGCACCCGGCGCAGCCACTCCACGTAGCGCTCGGGCATCCCGTCGATGGTCAGAGCCACGCCCACCAACGCGTTGAGCTCGTCGATCGCGCCGTAGGCCTCGATGCGCGGATGCGTCTTGGGCACGCGGCTCATGTCGCCGAGATGCGTCTCGCCTCCGTCGCCCAGGCGGGTGTAGATGCGGGTGAGATTGACGGTCACGAACCCGAGCGTAGCGCTCGGGCAACGGTGTAGGATGGCGCCCGTTCAAGGGTCGGTGGCAAGGGAAGCCGGTGCGAATCCGGCGCGGACCCGCCACTGTCACCGGGGATGCCACCCGCACGAGCG
>DATBKW010000307.1:0-2691 GCA_036555665.1 Solirubrobacteraceae bacterium
AGTTCATGTTCTTCAGCTCGGTCTTGGTGCCGAGCTCGCGCGTGCCGACCGGGCGGATGGAGACATTGGCGTCGCAGCGCAGCGAGCCCTCCTCCATGTTCACGTCGCTGACGCCGAGCTGGCGCAGCGTCGTGCGCAGCAGGCGCAGCCACTCGCCGGCCTGCTCGGCCGAGCGGACGTCGGGCTCGGTGACGATCTCGACCAGCGGCGTGCCGCCGCGGTTGAAGTCGACCACCGAGGTGTCGGCGCCGTGGATGCGCCCGCTCGTCCCGGTGTGAACGAGCTTGGCCGCGTCCTCCTCGAGGTGCACGCGGTGGATGCGCACGTCGCCCAGCCGCCCGCCGCGACAGAGGGGCTCGTCGTACTGGGAGATCTGGTAGCCCTTGGGCAGGTCGGGATAGAAGTAGTTCTTGCGGTGGAAGATCGACCGCGGGGCCAGGTCGCACCCCAGCGCCAGCCCGATCATCAGGCCGTAGTGGATCGCCTCGGCGTTGGCGACCGGCAGCGCGCCGGGCAGCCCGAGGCAGACCTCGCACGTCCGCGTGTTGGGCGGCTCGCCGAACGACAGCTCGCAGCCGCAGAACATCTTCGTCCGCGTCCTGAGCTGGACATGGATCTCCAGGCCGATGACGGGCTCGTACTCGGTGGTCACTTCCTCGCCCTCGAATTGTCGAACCCGATCGCCTGCTCCAGCGCGTACGACGCCGCGAGCAGCCGATTTTCGCTGAACGCCGGCCCGGCGAGCTGGAAGCCGACCGGCAGGTCGTCGCTCAGGCCGCACGGGATCGAGATCGCGGGGATCCCGGCGAGCGGCATCGGCGCGGTGAAGTAGTCGTTGAGGTACATCGCCAGCGGGTCGTCGGACTTCGCGCCGAGCTCGAAGGCCACGCCCGGGCTGGTCGGCGTGACGACGAAGTCGACGCGCTCGAAAGCGGCCTTGAAGTCCTCGGCGATCTTGGTGCGGACCCGCTGTGCGCGGCCGTAGTAGGCGTCGTAGTAGCCGCTGGACAGCGCGTAGGTGCCGATGAGGATGCGCCGCTTGACCTCGGCGCCGAAGCCGTCGTGGCGGGTCTCGGTGTACATCGTCAGCAGGTCGTCGGCCTCGCGGCGCAGGCCGTAGCGCACGCCATCGAAGCGCGCGAGGTTCGACGACGCCTCGGCGGGCGCGATGACGTAGTAGGCGCTGATGGCGTAGTCGGCGTGCGGGAGCGCGACGCGCTCGACCGTCGCGCCGAGGTCGCGCGCCGTCTGCAGCGTCTGCTCGAAGCGCTCCATGACCCCGGGCTCGACGCCCTCGCCGGTCAGGTCCTCGGGGACGCCGAGGCGCACGCCGTCCAGCCGCTGGGCGGTCGGCAGCGTGACCTCCTCGGGAAAGGCGACCGACGTCGAGTCACGCTCGTCCTGGCCGACCATGTGGCGGAACAGCAGCGCCGCGTCGGTGACGTCGCGGGTCAGCGGGCCGGCCTGGTCGAGGCTCGAGGCGAACGCGATCATCCCGAAGCGGCTCACCGCGCCATACGTCGGCTTGAGGCCGACGATGCCGCACAACGCGGCGGGCTGGCGGATCGAGCCGCCGGTGTCGGTGCCCAGCGCCCAGGGCGCGCTGCCCGCGGCGACGGCCGCGGCGCTCCCGCCCGACGAGCCGCCCGGCACCCGCCCGCGATCCCACGGGTTGAGCACCGGGCCGTAGCCCGAGTTCTCGTTCGACGAGCCCATCGCGAACTCGTCCTGGTTGGTCTTGCCCAGCAGCGGCGCGCCGGCCTCGGCCACCCGCTTGACCACCGTGGCCGTGTACGGCGGGCGGTAGCCCTCGAGGATTCGCGAGCCGGCCTGCGAGGGGACGCCCTCGGTGCAGAAGAGGTCCTTGACCGCGAGCGGCACGCCGTGGAGCGGCCCACCATTCGCAGCCGGCGGCTCGTCGGCGACCCACAGGTAGGCGTTGAGGTCGTCGGCCTTCGCCCGCTCGCGGTAGGCCTCGAACAGCTCGCGGCGGTCGAGGTCGCCGCTTTGGACGGCGGCAGCCGCCTGGGCTGCGGTCAGGGCGACGATGTCCTGGCTCATGCGGTCGGGCTGGGGACGCGGAAGCCGTCGTCGGCCACGTCGGGCGCCTGCGCGAGCGCGACCTCGCGCGGCAGGCACGGCCGCGGCTCGTCGGGGCGCAGCGCGTTGGCGACCTCGACCGCGTGCGACGTCGGCGGGACGCCGTCGAGGTCCAGCTCGCCGATCTTCTCGATGTGCTCGAGGATGTTCGACAGCTCGCCGGCGATCTTGGTGACCTCGTCGTCGGTGAGCTCCAGGCGCGCCAGGCGCGCGACGTGCAGGACCTGCTCGCGATCGATCATCTGCGTCCGGAGTCTAGGACGCCCGCTCGGGGGGCGCGGGCCGCGGCGGCGGGGGCGTGTACGCGCTCTCGGGCGCTTCGGTCCGCTCGTCCTTGATCGCCCACCAGCCGCCGACGGCGACCAGCAGCGCGGCGAGCAGGCCGAGGTAGGCGCCGTAGCGCAGGGTGGTCAGCTCATTGGGCCCAGGCTGGAAGACGAGCACGCGCAGGGCAAGTTCCACGAAGCCGAGCGTGCCGATCGTGGCCGCGAGCACGCCGGCCGCGACCAGCTGCGCCAGCGGGCGAGCGACGGCCGTGGCGAGGAACAGCCACGTCCCAACGGCGATGGTGAGCAGCACGAAGACGAGCGT
>DATBKW010000308.1:0-7819 GCA_036555665.1 Solirubrobacteraceae bacterium
GTCTACGCCTTCCTGTTCGCATGGGACGAGCTGCTGTTCGTGAGCGCGCTCACGCAGACCCACGCGGAGACGATCCCGCTCGGGATCCGGCTCTTCATCGGCAACTACCAAGAGCAATACGCGCCGCTCATGGCCGCCGGCGTCGTCTCGACGATCCCGGTGATCGTGGCGTTCTTCGCCACCCAGCGCTGGCTGGTGCGCGGCCTCACCGCGGGGGCGGTCAAGGGATGACGACGATCGAACCGCAGGTCCTCGAACTGGGCGGCGAGCCCGACGCGGAGGCGTTCCCACGCACGCTGCGACTCGGCGCCGCCACCGCGTCCTTCCAGATCGAGGGCGCCGTGCACGCCGACGGCCGCGGCGAGTCCATCTGGGATCGCTTCTGCCGCGTGCCCGGCGCCGTGGCCAACGGCGACACCGGCGACGTCGCCTGCGACCACTACCACCGCTGGGAGTCCGACCTCGACCTCATGGCCGACCTGGGCCTCGAGTGCTACCGCTTCTCGATCGCGTGGCCGCGCGTGCAGCCCGACGGGCGCGGGCCGGCCAACGCGGCCGGGCTGCGCTTCTACCGGCGCCTCGCCGAGGGCCTGCTCGACCGCGGCATCGAGCCGATCGCCACGCTCTATCACTGGGACCTGCCGCAGGCGCTTCAGGACGCCGGCGGCTGGGGGCAGCGCGACACGGCCGCGCGCTTTGCCGACTACGCGGCGATCGTGGCCGACGAGCTCGGCGACTCCGTGTCGCAGTGGATCACCCACAACGAGCCGTGGGTGGTCGCTTTCCTCGGCCACGCGCAGGGGACCAAGGCGCCGGGCGTGCGCCACTGGCCCACCGCGCTGCGCGCGTCGCACCACCTGCTCCTCTCGCACGGGCTGGCCCTGCAGGCCTTACGTGCTGCGCTGGGCGACCTGGCCGAGATCGGCATCGCGCTCAACCAGTTCCCGATCCACCCGGCGGGCCCCGGCGAGGCCGATCGCGACGCGGCCCGGCGCATGGACGGCCACCTCAACCGCTGGTTCCTGGATCCGCTGCTGCGCGGCGCGTACCCCGCGGACATGATGGACTGCTACGAGTCGCTCTACGGGCCGCCGGTCTCGGTCCGCGACGGCGACCTGGCCCTCATCCGCCAGCGGATCGACTTCCTCGGGGTCAACTACTACAACCCGCAGCGCATCGCGGCCGCCCCGGCCGACCTGCCGCTGCAGGCGCGCCAGGTGCCGGCGCCGCCGCCGACGACGGCCATGGGCTGGGAGGTCGATCCGGGCGGGCTGCACGACGTGCTGCTGCGGCTGCGCCGCGACTACGGGCCGCTGCCCGTCTACATCACCGAGAACGGCGCCTCGTTCGACGATCCGCCGGCCACCAACGGCTGCGTCGAGGACCCGGAGCGCATGGCCTACCTGCAGGGGCATCTCGCCGCGCTCGCGCGCGCGGTGGCCGACGGCGCCGACGTGCGCCGCTACTGCGTGTGGTCGCTCTTGGACAACTTCGAATGGGAAGAGGGCTACGACAAGCGCTTCGGCATCGTCCACGTCGACTTCGACACGCAGGCGCGCGTGCCGAAGCGCAGCGCCCTGTGGTACCGCGACTTCATCGCGCGCGTGCGCGCGGGAGGTGATCGCTGATGGCCGGTCTCGCCTTCGAGGGCGTGAGCAAGGTCTTTCCCGACGGCACCACCGCGGTGCACGACTTCAGCCTGGAGGTCGGCGACGGCGAGCTGATGATCCTCGTCGGCCCGTCGGGATCGGGGAAGTCGACGGCCCTGCGGATGCTCGCCGGGCTGGAGGACGCCACCGAGGGGACGATCCGCATCGGCCCGCGAGTAGTCAACGACCTGGCTCCGAAGGACCGCGACATCGCGATGGTCTTCCAGAGCTACGCGCTGTACCCGCACATGGACGTCGCCGGCAACCTGGGCTTCGCGCTGCGCATGCAGCGCATGGAGCGCACGGCGATCGCCGAGCGTGTGGCCGCTGCGGCGCAGCGGCTCGGGCTCGCGGACCTCGTCGCGCGCCGGCCGCGGGCGCTCTCGGGCGGCCAGCGCCAGCGCGTCGCGGTGGGGCGCGCGATCGTGCGCCAGCCGCAGGCGTTCCTGATGGACGAGCCGCTGTCGAACCTCGACGCCAAGCTGCGCGTGGAGATGCGGGCCTACCTGGCGCGCCTGCGCCAGGAGCTCGGCACGACGACCGTCTACGTGACCCACGACCAGGTCGAGGCGATGACGATGGGCGATCGCGTCGCGGTGATGCGCGACGGACGCCTCGAGCAGTGCGACACGCCGCAGGTGCTCTATGACCGCCCGGTCAACCTCTTCGTCGGCGGCTTCATCGGGTCGCCGGAGATGAACTTCGCCCGCGGGCACCTCGAGCACGACGGCGACGGCCTGGCGCTCGTGCTCGGCCCCCAGCGCGTCCGGCTGCCGGCGTACCTGCCCGAGGCCGTGCTCGCGCGCGGCGGTGAGGAGGTCGTGGTCGGCATCAGGCCCGAGGCGCTGTCCTACGTGCCGCCCGGCATCGCGAGCGACGCCGTGCTCGAGGCGCCCGTCGTGCTGGTCGAGTCGCTGGGCTCCGACCTGCTCGTCCACTGCGAGCTCGACGCCCCGGCCGTGCTGACCGAGGATCAGCTCGAGGTGGCGCGCGAGGTCGGCGGCCACACGGCGGTCCACCAGGTCAGCGCCCGGATCACGGCCCGGTTGGCGCCCGACGCGGGCGTCGTGGCCGGGGACCGGGTGCGCCTGGGCGTCGACGTCGGGCGCATGCACTTCTTCGATCCCGAGACCACGGTCGCGTTGCGGTGAGCGCCAGGGTCCTCAAAACGGCGGCAGAGCCGCGGCGGCGCGGAGCGATGGGTTGACCCGGCCCATCCGCCTCGCTCGCGGCGGGTGGGTGGGCCGCGCGTAGCTGCCCGCCCACCACGGCCGCCCCGGGCCGCCGCCGGCTCCATCGCTCCCGTGAGCCGTCGGCGGCCCGGCTGGCCGTAGTGGGCCCTTTGGGTTTCGCCCTCCGGTCGGCCGGGGACTCATAAGTTCCTCTTCATCTGCCGATAGGAACAGCAGAGGTTGCGCTCCTACGATCGGCAGGCCGTGTGACCAAATCCGCCCGGCCGTGTAGCAATAGGGGAGCCGACCGCACCTTCCGTCTCGCGGCGGCGTTGTAGGACACGTGCCCCGGAGGAGGTTGCGCGAGCAACCAATCCGGGGTACAATACCAACTGTAGTTATCGGATTTGAGAATATGGAGGATCTTGCTCGAAACGACGAACCCCCTCCGGGACGAGGCTCTCGTTCATGCCGACGCCCTCGACCAGCTGCTTCAGCGCGCCAACCAGTTCCGGCTGCTTCGGCCCGCCGAGGAGCTCGAGCTGGCGCAGCGCATCGAGCGTGGCGATCTCGTCGCCAAGGAGCGGTTGATCAATTGCAATCTGCGGCTGGTGGTCTCGATCGCCCGTCGCTATCAGGGCCACGGCCTGACCCTCAACGACCTCGTGCAGGAGGGGATGCTGGGCCTCATTCGCGCGGCCGAGAAGTTCGACTGGCGCAAGGGGTTCCGGTTCTCCACCTACGCGACGCTGTGGATCAGGCAGGCCATCCAGCGCGGCCTTGACAACACGGGCCGCACGATCCGGCTGCCCGCCCACGTCGCCACCAAGGCGCGCAAGGTCGGGCGTGCCCGCAACGAACTGGCCGTGAAGTTCGAGCGCGAGCCCGAGATCTGGGAGATCGCGGAGGCCGTCGAGATGCCGGTGGACGAGGTCGAGGCCATTGTGGCCGTCGATCGCACTCCGTCGAGCCTCGACATGCGCCTCGGCGACGACGACGACTCGGCCACGCTCGGCGACCTGCAGTCCGGCGAGGCTCCCTCCCCCGAGGAGGAGGTCCACGAGACGCTCGTCAACGAGCGCATCGGCGAGGCGCTTCAGCGCCTGCCCGAGACCGAGCGCAAGGTCATCGAGCTGCGCTTCGGCACCGCTGGCGAGCCGCGGACCCGCGCCCAGATCCAGCGTGAGCTGGGCATCGGCGCACGCGAGGCCGAGCGCCTCGAGTCCTCGGCCCTCAACCGGCTGGCCGACATGGACGATCTGGCCGACCTGCGCGAGGCGGCGTAGCCCCCCTTGCCGCTCCAACCCCGGCGCGCCTTTCGCGCGCCGGGGTCTCGCGTTGCGGAGATCTCCGCAACGAGCGGGATTTGTATGGCGTGCGCGCGGCCGGCCCCGTTAGGGTCGGCGCGTGTCACGCGACCCGTTCTTCTCCGTCGCGGTGAGCTCCTCAGAGGGGGGCACCGTGGTGGCCGTGGCGGGCGAGCTCGACGTGGCCACCGCGCCCGAGCTCGCGCTCGCGCTGGCGGCCGTCGACGGCGAGGTGACCGTCGATCTCAGCGGCGCGACGTTCGCCGATCCGTCCGCGCTGCGCGTCCTGCTCGCGGCCAGTTCCGCCGGCTGTCGCCTGCGCGTGGTGCGCCGTCACGGCGGCCCCGTCGCGCGCCTGCTCGCGCTGACGGACACCGAGCGGATGCTGCACGTCGCGTAGCTCAGGGCCCGAGGAGTGGCGGGCCGTTGCGCCACGACTGCGCACGACTGCGTGCGATGATGCACAAGTACGCCAAGCCGCGGTTAGCGCTTGGAATCTAAGGGCAGCAAAGGGCCAGACAATGGCGCTTGCCACCGACACCAGGGAGATGCTCCTGGCCCTGGAGCCGCGCGCGGAGTCCGCGCGGCTGGCACGGCGCGCCTTGCATGCCCACGGCCTGCACGAGGACATCGAGCACACGGTGACGCTGCTGGCGACCGAGGTCGTCAGCAACGCCGTGCGCCATGCGACGCTGCGGCCCGACCAGCGCATCGTCTTCTTCGCCCGCCTGCACGAGGACTTCGCGCGCATCGAGGTCGCCGATCCGGGCGCCGGCTTCGACCCCGCGCACGTCCAGACCGAGGGCTACGGCCTCAAGCTCCTGGCCAAGCTCGCCGCCCGCTGGGGCGTCGACTGCACGAAGGGCTGCCGGGTGTGGTTCGAGGTCGATCGGCGCTCGCGGCGCGCCGGGCGCTTCGATCGCGCCGGTTGACTTTCGCGGCTGCCGCTCGTCGCGTCCTGACTCCGGCCTGACGGCTCATGCGCCACCATGCGGGGGACATGAGCACCCCTCGCAAGCCGACCAAGCAGGAGCGCCGCGACGCCGCGCGCGCCGCACGCCTCGAAGCCGAACGCGCCGAGGCCGCCTCCGCCCAGCGCCGCAAGCGCCTGACGATCCTGCTGTCGGTGCTCGGCGCCGCGGCGGTCCTCGTCGTCGTGGCCATCGTCGTCAGCGGCGGCAAGGACAACAGCGCCAAGAGCAGGCCCGAGGCCGCGCAGAAGGCGGCCGGCCCGATCCCAGGCCAGAAGGAGTCGGCCGAGATGCTGGCCGGGATCCCGCAGCAGGGGATCTACCTCGGCAAGGCGACTGCGCCCGTGCGGCTGGTCGAGTTCGCCGACCTACAGTGCCCGTTCTGCCGCGAGTACGCCCTGCAGACGATGCCGCAACTCGTGCAGGACTACGTGCGCACCGGCAAGGTGCGCATGGAGTTCCAGAACCTGTCGTTCATCGGCGACGATTCGGTCACGGCGGGCCGCTCGGCGTCGGCGGCCGGCGCGCAGAACAGGGTCTGGAACTTCGTCGACGTCTTCTATTACAACCAGGGCGAGGAGAACAGCGGCTACGTGACGCAGGAGTTCCTCGACAGCATCTACAAGGCCGCGGGGGTCGACGCCGCCAAGGCGACCGCGTTCGCCGGAACGCCGGCCGCGCTCAAGCCGCTGGCGACGGCCAACACGTTCGCCGACAAGGAAGGCGTGACACAGACGCCGACGATCCTCATCGGCAAGCGCGGCGGCTCGCTGCAGAAGGTCGACGCCGGCCCCACCGACGTCAACGCGTTCAAGTCGGCCATCGACGGCCTCCTGGGGCAGGCGTGAAAGATCGCCGGCTGCGCCTCGCCGCGATCGTCCTCGCGCTGGTCGGCCTCGGCGTTGCGTCGTACCTGACCTACATCCACTACCAGGGCATCGACCCCGCCTGCGGCCTGGGCGCCAACTGCATCAAGGTCCAGACGTCAGAGTGGTCCAAGCTCGCCGGCGTCCCCGTCGCGTTGCTGGGGCTCATCGGCTACGTCCTGATCCTGATCTCGCTGTTCGTCCCCGGCGAGGCGGGGCTCATGATGGGCGCCCTCATCGCGCTGACCGGCTTCGGCTTCAGCGCCTACCTGACCTACCGCGAGCTGTTCTCGATCCACGCGATCTGCGAGTGGTGCGTCACCAGCGCGGTGATCATGACGCTGCTGGCGATCGTCACCACGGTCCGCCTGCTGCGGGTCTCCTCCGAGGAGAGAGGTGCTGTACCCTACGTAGGGTGAAGAAGACGAGCCTCTACTTGGACCCTGATCTGGACGAGGCTCTCGCCCGCCGAGCCGCCGACGAGGGCCTGACAAAAGCCGAGTTCATCCGCCGCACGCTGGCGGGCGCCGTGCAGAAGCCGCGGCGGCCGAAACCGTCCGTCGGCATCTTCCGCAGCAACGACGGCCTGAGCGTGCGGCACGACTGGGACAAGATGATGGAGGGGTTCGGCGAGGATTGACGGTCGTCCTCGACACGAACATCGTCGTCGCGCTCTACGACGCCGCCGACCCGGATCACGCGCTCGTCGCCGACTGGGTCACGACGCTCGATGATGATCTTGTGGCCACGCCGCTGGCGGTGGCCGAGATGGACTATGTCGTGTACCAGCGCGGCGGCGACGTGGCCCGCGACGCGCTGTGGCGCGACCTCGATTCCGGCGCGTTTCTCGTGCGCTGGTGGGCGGACGCACTCAGCGAGACGCTGCGCATCGCCCGCCGCCACCCCTATGCCGGCCTTACCGACGCATCGCTGGTCGCACTTGCCGGACTGCTGCGGACGCAGCGCATCGCGACCGTCGACCAACACTTTCGCTCGATGACCCCGCCCGGTGGGGAAGCATTCGTACTGCTCCCCGCCGACGCCTGAAAGGACCCTGACCATGCCCGAGCACCCGAACTCGTTCGACGCAAGAGACACGCTGAAGGTGGGCGATCGCGAGCTTGCGATCTTCCGCCTCGACGCGCTGCAACCCAAGTACGACGTCGCGCGCCTGCCGTTCAGCCTCAAGGTGCTGCTCGAGAACCTGCTGCGCACCGAGGGCAACGGCTCGGTCGAGGCCACCGACATCGAGAAGCTCGCGCGCTGGGACGCCAAGGCCGAGCCCAGCGAGGAGATCGCCTTCACGCCCGCCCGCGTCGTCATGCAGGACTTCACCGGCGTGCCGGCGATCGTCGACCTGGCGGCCATGCGCGACGCGATGGCCGACCTGGGCGGCGACCCGTCGAAGATCAACCCGCTCGTGCCGGCAGAGCTGGTGATCGACCACTCCGTGCAGGTCGACGCGTTCGGCTCACGGGACGCGTTCCGCATCAACGCCGAGCGCGAGTTCGAGCGCAACCACGAGCGCTACGCCTTCCTGCGCTGGGGCCAGGGCGCGTTCGAGGGCTTCGTGGTCGTCCCGCCGGAGACCGGCATCGTCCACCAGGTCAACCTCGAGTACCTCTCCCGCGTGGTGTTCGAGGACGAGGGTGTGCTCTATCCGGACACGCTCGTCGGCACCGACTCGCACACGACGATGATCAACGGCCTCGGCGTGCTCGGCTGGGGCGTCGGCGGCATCGAGGCCGAGGCGGCGATGCTCGGCCAGGCGATGCCGCTGCTGATCCCGCGCGTGGTCGGCTTCAAGCTCGGCGGCGAGCTGCAGGAGGGGGCCACGGCCACCGACCTGGTGCT
>DATBKW010000309.1:0-8903 GCA_036555665.1 Solirubrobacteraceae bacterium
GAGGTCCTCAGCCGCCATCTCATCGAGCCCGAAAAGACCTACTGGCGCAACCAAAACAAAGAGCCCGGCCGATGGCCGGGCTCCTCAGAAGCGGGACCTATGTCTCGACTCATCTGAGACCCATGTCCCGACTCATCACAAGGGGTGAGCGAGGGGACTCGAACCCCCGACCGCCTGGACCACAACCAGGAGCTCTACCAGCTGAGCTACGCCCACCGCGGGCCTCGCAGTGTAGCCGCCGGGGTGGTCAGCCGCCCAGCTCGACGCGCGGCTCGGCCGGCTCGATCGGGATCGCGTCGTCGACGCCCGACAGCTCGAGCAGACGGCGGATGTTCGCGGGCACGCTGCGCAGGGCGAGCTGCCATTGGCCCTCGGAGGCCACGCGCCTGGCCTGCAGCAGGATGCGAAGGCCCGTCGAGTCCATGAAGCGCAGCTCGCTGAGGTCGAGCACGACGCGCTGGTGTGGCGGGCGCAGCCGCAGCAGCGCGCGCTCGAACTCCGGCGCCGTGGCGACGTCGAGCTCGCCGCGCATGCGCACGATGCGGTCCCCGCCCTCGCCGCCCTCCTCGGCGATGGCAAAGGCGGTCTCGGTCAGGGTCCGAAGCGCGGCGATCGTGTCGACGGCCTCGTCGCGGTTGGCGTAGGTCGTCTGCCGGCGCAGGCGCCCGCTGCGGAAGTGGTAGGCCCAGCACCGCGTCGCCTCCTCGGCGTCGCCGGGGCGCCGCACCCGCAGCGTCCCGGTGGCCAGGACCGCGTTGCCGTGCTCCTCGACGTCGTGCAGGGTCGCCTCGTAGGTGACGCCCTCGTTCGCGAGCTCGGCGAAGGCCGCGCGCAGCTCGGCCGAGCCGCGCAGGATGCGCCCCTCGGCGAGGTACGGCTGCCAGATGACGTCGTCGCCCGCGACGTCGAGCAACGCGCTGACGCCGCCGGTCGCGTGCGCCTCCCAGAGGTCGCGGACCAGCTCGACCGGACTGCCCATTGGCGGAGGCTATCGGCTTGCGCGTGGCGGCGCTCAAGCCGCTTCGAGCGCCGGCGGCGGCAGCTCGCTCGGCGGCACGATCGGCCGCCAGGCGCCGCGAGCGCCGCGCTCGACCTCGAGCTCGGCCTCGAAGTCGGCGTCGTCGCCGTGGCGGAAGCGCACGTCCTCGCGGGCAAGGACGTGCTCGACGAAGACCTCGACGAGCTCGGCGTCGAGCTGGCTGCCGGCGACGCGCCGCAGCTCCGTGATCGCCTCGGCAGAGCTGACCGGCTGGCGGTAGGAGTCGCGCCCGGTCATCACGTCGTAGGTGTCGGCGATCGAGATCATCCGCGAGAGCAGCGGGATGTCCTCGCCGGCGAGGCCGCGCGGATATCCGTGGCCGTCGATGCGCTCGTGGTGGGCGAGAATGATCTCGGCGACCTCGGCGTGGTTGGGCAGGTGCCCGACGAGCTCGGCGCCGCGCTCGGGGTGGCGCTTGACGATCTCCCACTCCTCCTCGGTGAGCTTGCCTGCCTTGAACATGCGGTCGGCGAACATAACCTTGCCGACGTCGTGGTAGAGCGCCGCGGTGTGCACGAGCCGCTGCTCGGCGTCGGCACACCCGGCGGCCTGGGCGATCCGCCGCGCGTACCGCGCGACGGCGGCGGAGTGGCGCGCCGTCATCTGGTCGCGGGCGTCGACGAAGTCGAGGATGATGCGAACCAAGCCGTCGCGCTGCGCCTGAGCATCCTCGGCGAACCGGCGCGCGGTCTCGGCGTGGCGCTCGGCCTGCAGCAGGTCGCGCTGGAGGCGGGAGTAGGCGATGAGCAGCACGCCCGACAGCGCGATGACGGCGGGGCCCACGGTCGCCACCAGGTAGACCAGAACGGCGGTCGCACAGGCCAGCGCGAGGTTGGTGGAGAGCAGAGGCCACGTGCTTGCCGCCAGCTCCCGGTCCATCCGCGCGCCCTCCAGCCAGCGGGCATAGCCGATGACGAGCACGACGTTGAGCGCCCACGTGACCAGGAAGATGACGATGACCGCCAGGGCGAACCAGGCCGAGGACATCGGCACGCCGAGGTGCTCACGCGCGAAGCGTGCGAGCAGCGCGCCGACGGTGAGGAACACCGCGTAGTTGCATGCGTTGCCGGCCAGACGGCCGCGCGTCGACGGGCGGTTGGTGAAGATCACGAGCTCGCCGATGAGGAGCAGGGGCGCCGGCCCGAGCAGCAGCATGCCCAGCACGAAGACCGGATGCGTCGCCGCGACGACGGTCCCCGTGGCCGTCTGGATCAGATAGCGGTCGGCGATCAGGGCGAGCGCGCCGACGAGCACGATGATCACCGGCTCCTCCCAGTCCGACGCGCGCGACGTGACGATCGCGAGCGCCGTAGCGGCGGCGAGGACCAGGAGTGCACACACGGGCGCAAGCCGGGAAACGCGCATCGCGCAGAAAATCGGCGTCAGGGACCGGAACTTGACGCGGACGAACGTCCAGGAGCCGCTCAAGCCCTATACGGAGGGCGCCGAAGTCGGCATGCAATTCCGCTTGCTGAAGCGAAATCGGCTCCAGCGGACAGATGTATGATTGCCGCCGCGAGCCGCAACGGCTTGCATGTGTCCCGCCGGAGGCGCTCAAAGGGGGGCGGCTTCGGGACGGGAAGACAACGCGAAGGGGGCAGGATGAATCTCCGCCAGGGCTAGACTGGTCAGGCGCCGAATGCGCCACACGTTCGTTTCGCCACCCGGGCACATGTGCCCGGGTGCGCGCGTTAACGGACGGGTCAGACGTCCAACAGCCCGTCAAGTCGCAACCCTCCCGATCCGATAGCCACCCAGATGGTCCCGCTCCGTCCGCTTCGTCACGCCGGCTTTCGCCGCCTGGCGACCTCGTACACGCTCAACGAGCTCGGTTGGGGCTTCGGGACGGTCGCGCTCAGCCTCGTGGTGTTCGACCACACCCACAGCGCACTCGCGACAACCGCGCTGTGGCTGTCCACGCTATTGCTGCCGGCGCTCGTCGGGCCGGGGGCCACGGCGTGGCTTGACCGCGCGGCGGTGCGGCGTGCGCTGCCCGCCCTCTATCTGGTCGAAGCGGCCATCTTCGCCGCACTGGCGCTGCTGTCGTCGGCCCCGTGGCTTCCGCTCGTCCTCGTCCTCGCCGCGCTGGACGGGACGCTCGCGCTGGTGGGCCGCGCGCTCACCAAGGCCGCCGTCGCCGCGACCCTCAAGCCCATCGGGCTGCTCGAGTCCGGCAACACGATCCTCAACGTCTCCTTCTCGGTGTGCTTCGCCGTCGGCCCCGCCCTCGGCGGCCTCGTCGTCGCAGGCTATGGCGTCAGCGCCGCGCTGTGGGTCAGCGCCGCGCTCTTCTTGGCCATGACGATCACGCTCGCGACGAGCAAGGCGCTCCCACCGGCCCACCCCGAGCACGGCGACGGCTGGCTCGCCCGCCTGCGCGCCGGCATCGGGCACGCGCTGGGCAACGCATCCATCCGCCGCGTGCTCGCCGCGCACGCCTCCGTGCTGGTCTGCGCCGCGATGATCTCCCCCATCGAGGTCATCTGGGCCAAGGACGTCATCGGAGGCGGCGCCGGCGGCTATGGCGTCGTGCTCAGCGCGTGGGGCGCCGGCACGCTCCTCACCGGCCTGCTGCTCGTGCCACTGTGGCGGCGCCTGCCGGTCGTCGCGCGCATTCCGCTTGCGGCCGCAACGATGGGCGTCGGCTACGTCGTGATGACCCTGGCCGGCTCGCTGCCCGTCGGAGCGCTCGGCTGCTTCATCGGCGGCGCGGGCAACGGCTTCTACTTCGTGTCCGTGGTCCAGGCGATCCAGGAGCGCACGGGCGACGAGTTCCAGGGACGGGTCATGGGCCTGCTCGAATCGGTGACCGCCGGGTGCTACGGCATCGGCTTCCTGCTGGCGGGCGTGCTCACCGAGCTGACGTCGGTGCGCGTCACCTTCGCCGCGACGGCGATCGGCGTGCTCGTCGCCACGGTCTGGATGGCCACGCTCCTGCGCGGCCGCGAAGCGGGCCCTGCGCCGACACCGGCGCTCGCCCCCGAGACCTCCTAATCGACTTCGCGCAGGCGCCCGGTTTCGACCTCGTAGACGAAGCCGCGGACCGAGTCCTTGTTCGGAATGAAGGGGCTGGCCTTGATGCGGGCGATCGACTGGCGGACGTCCTCGTCGAGGTCGCTGAACGCCTCGGCCGCCCAGCCGGGCTCGATGCCGACGTCGTCCTGCACCGAGCGCCTGAACTCGTCATCGGTGAAGGTGAGCATCCCGCAGTCCGTGTGATGAATGAGGATGATCTCCTCGGTGCCGAGCAGGCGCTGCGAGATCGCCAGCGAGCGGATCTCGTCGTCCGTGACGACGCCGCCGGCATTGCGGATGACGTGCGCATCGCCCTCGTGCAGCCCGAGGATGCCGGACGGGTCGACGCGGGCGTCCATGCAGGCGAGGACGGCGACCTTCTTGGCCGGCGGGATCGGGAGATCGCCCTTGTCGAAGCTCGCGGCGTAGGCCTCGTTGTTGCTCAGCAGTTCGTCGGTCGCGCTCATTCGGTTGCTCCTCAGGTCACGGGGATCAGCGGGCGCAGCTCCTGATCCTTGGCCAGCGGATGGCGCTCGAGCGCGCCGCCCGGCTGGACGAGGTAGGCGCCCATCCGCCTCAGCGGCGGAGAATAGGCATGCAGCGTCGTCGCCGGTCCTGTCCCCGCGTGGACGACGCGGTGGATGTCGACAGGCGAGAAGTCGAAGACGTCGCCGGGGATGCAGCGGCGCACGGACGGCGGCCCGCCCACGCGCAGGCGCTCCTCGACGACCGCCCCCTGCGCGACGACCACGGCACCCGACGAGAGATCGTGGTCGTGGAAGCCGGTGTCGTGGCCCGGCATCCAGCAGATCAGCCAGACCTCGACCTGCTCGTCCAGGCGCAGGCACTCGAAGACGCGCTGAGCGGGATCGTGGCGTACGAGGTGCGCCCACGGAGTGGGGTCGGCAGCGAGCGCCGCGACGATCTCGCGCAGCTGCGTGCGCTCGAGCGGTGCGACGCCCGGGTGGGTGTCGAGGGCAGGAGGCAAAGTACCGAATGTCTATCGGATTTATCCAGAATTGCCAAGGGCCGCGATGGCGGCGGGCACGAGTCAGGCGCCGTAGCCCGGGAAGAAGCGCACGACGGCGCCCGTCCTGAAGAGCGTCACGTAGAGCGCTCCGCCCGGGCCGATCGCCACGCCGAGCGGGTCCTGGTCGTCAAATCCGGTCGCGAACGGCGTCGCCTTCGCGGCGTAGCCGCCGCTCGGCCGGCGGTGCAGCGAGATCATCCGGACCATGGGGACAGCGGTCGAGCCCGGGTACACGGGACCGTTCTCGGCCACGAACGCCGTCAGCCCGCGCCCGCTCCAGTCGCGCGACACGGCGACACCGCCCACGCCCGCGTGGGCCGGCAGGCGCACCAGTGGTGCGCTGGTTCGTGCGCACACGGGCCCGCCGAAGTCGGCGCACCCCGGGAAGCCGAAGTCGGGCGCCGCGCGCGTCACGTCGCGAATCAGGTTGAGCTCGTCGGGCGGGCGGTGCAGGCCGAGGTCGTCGCGGCCGTCGTCGGTGACGAGCAGCGACGCGGTGCCCGGCAGGAAGGCCAGGCCGTACGGCCCGCGCAGCCCCTTCGCCTCGATGCGCAGGTCGCTCCCGTCGCCCTTGAACGACACGAGCGTGCCCGAGGTCTCGTGGCCGCCGGCGATCGCGTCGTGCTCGGCGCCGACGCCGACGTACAACCGGTCGTTCGGGCCGGGCAGGATCGTTCCGAGCGCGTGGCGCCCGATCGGGAGCGCCGGCACGACCGCTCGGCGGTGCGCGAAGCGGCGCCCGTCGAAGCCCGAGTAGCGCCGGACCACGCCGGTGACGTCGCCGAGGGCCGAGGCCACGTACAGCCGCCCGCGGAACCACGTGAGCCCGAGTGCCATGTGCGTGCCCTCGATCACGTGCACGGGCCGGGCGCCCGCGTGCGCGACGTACCAGACGCCGTCGCCCTCCTGCGCGAACGGCGCGCCGGAGGTGACCCACATCCCGCCGCGCGCGTCGAAGGCGATGTTCGTGGCGTACGGGATCGCGCTCGCGACGAGCTGCCCCGGCGGGGCCGCGGCGGCGCCCGCCGCGCCCAGCGCCGCGGCGGCAAAGGCGGCAAGGGCGGCGAGCAGGACGAGGCGGCGCCTCACCCGCCGACCTTATGCCATCAATGGCTGCTGTTGCCCAGGAAGCGGGTGATGAACACCGCCACCCCGATCGCGCCCGCGATCAGCGCGGTGAAGGCCACCGCCAGACCGGCGGTGGGCGGCAGCAGCGCGGCCCCGGCGATGATGACCGTCACCGCATAGACCACGATGCCCATCACGAAGAAGAGGATCTCGCCCCCGGGTTCAGTCTTCTGAGGTTCCATGCCCGCGATGGTCGGCGAGGTCGCAGTCGGCTGCATCCGCGGCGACTGCGGGGCGGGCTGCGGGGAACTACGAAGCCGCCGCGCTACTGCGGGCGGCCGTCGCGCGCCAGCCGCTGGTTCTTGTAGCGCTCGTCGTCGGTGACCTCGGGGCCGAACCAGTCGGGCACGACGAAGGCGTCGGCGTCGTTCTCCGAGGCGAACTCGACCTCGGCGACGACGAGCCCGGCCAGCGCGCCGTCGTAGACGTCGAGCTCGATGGTCAGCTCGCCGTCGGCGGGAATGTCGTAGCGCGTCTTCTCGACCCGGCGCCGCGCGGTCAGCGGCCACAGTCGCTCGAAGCGCTCCGGCGTGATCTCGATCTCCTCCTCCACGCGCGTGCGGCCGCTGCCGGACTTGACCGTCAGCACCGCCTCGCCGGCGCGGCGTCGGACCCGCACCTCGGTGCCGTCGTCGGCGACCGCGATGTAGCCCTGCTCGATGGCCGTCGACGGCCACCGATCCAGGTCGGCCGGCGGCTCGTCGACGACGAACTTGCGCTCGATCTCGATGGCGCAACCGTAGCGGCCGCGAGAGGAGGCCGAACGTCGCCCTGGGGCTAGCTGCACCCCGTGGCTGCGCTAGCTGCACCGCCAAGAGGCCTGGGGGCCGCATCGTCGGCGCACGCGCCCGCAACGAGACTGCCACGCGTCACCCCACTCTCTCTCGTGAGGAACCAAGTGCACACCAACACGTTCGCCGGGCGCATGGGCCGATGGAGCGCCCAGCACCGCAAGACGGCCATCTGGGGCTGGATCGCGTTCGTCGCCATCGCCTTTGTGATCGGCAGCGCGGTCGGCACGCAGGAGCCGGACCACCAGGACTACATCGGGCAGTCCGGCCAGGCGGCCAAGCTGTTCGACTCCCACTACCCCAAGAAGGCAGACGAGCAGGTCATGGTCCAGGCGCCCAAGGGCGGCCACGCGACCGACGCGTCGGTCCGCAAGGCGGTCGATCAGACGATCGCCGCCGTATCGGGCAAGCCCGGGGTGACCGACGTCCAGTCGCCGTACACGAAGGGCAACGAGGACCAGGTCTCCAAGGACGGCCGCTCGGTGCTCGTCGAGTTCTCGCTCAAGGGCGATGACGACGCCACGCAGGACCTCGTCGGCGCGACGACCAGCGCCATCAACAAGGTCAAGGACGCCAACCCCGGCGTGTTCGTCGGCCAGTTCGGCGCCGCGAGCGCCGAGAAGGCGATCAGCAAATCCCAGGACGAGGACTCGGCCAAGGCCATGCAGCTGTCGCTGCCGGCGACGCTGCTGATCCTGCTCGTCACCTTTGGTGCGCTCGTGGCCGCGGGCATCCCGCTGCTGCTTGGCGTCACCGCCGTGTTCGCGACGCTCGGCCTTGTCGGCCCCGTCAGCCAGCTGGTGCCGATGGACAACACGGTCATGGAGGTCGTGCTTCTCGTCGGCCTGGCCGTCGGCGTCGACTACTCGCTGTTCTACCTGCGCCGCGAGCGCGAGGAGCGCGCGAAGGGCGCGAGCAAGCTGGAGGCGGTCCACACCGCCGCGGCGAGCTCAGGCCGCGCCGTGCTCGTCGCCGGTTCGACCGTGATGATCGCCATGGCCGGCATGTTCTTCGCCGGTCTGAGCATCTTCACCGCGCTGGGCATCGGCGCGATCATGGTCGTCGCCGTCGCGATGATCGGCTCGCTCACCGTGCTGCCGGCCGTCCTGGCCTCGCTCGGCGACCGCGTCGAGAAGGGCCGGATCCCGTTCCTGCATCGCCTGCGCCGCAACGACGGTGACAGCCGCGCCTGGGGCTGGGTCCTCGACAAGGTCCTCAAGCGCCCGGCCGTCTCGGCCGTCATCGCGACCGCGCTGCTCGTCGTCATGGCGCTGCCGGCGTTCGGCATGCACACCGTCCTCAGCGGCAACGACGACTACTCGCGCAAGCTCGAGGTCATGCAGGTCTATGACCGCATGCAGGCCGCCTTCCCCGGCGGGCAGGTCCCGGCCGTCGTGGCCATCGAGGCCAAGGACGTCACGACGCCGCAGATCGCGGCGGCGACCAAGCAGCTGGGCGACGAGGCGATCGCGACCGGCAAGTTCAACGCGCCGATCAACGTCGACGTCAGCCCCGACAAGCATGTCGCGATGATCTCGATCCCGATGCAGGGCGACGGCACCAACGCCGCCTCCCAGCACGCGCTCGACACGCTGCGCGGCGGCATCGTCGACGACACGATCGCCAAGGCGCCCGGCGTCGACCACGCCTACATCACGGGCGAGACCGCCGGCACGCAGGACTTCAACTCCCTGCTGAAGTCCAAGGCGCCGATCGTGTTCGCCTTCGTGCTGACGCTGGCCTTCATGCTGCTGCTGGTCACGTTCCGCTCGATCGTCATCCCGATCAAGGCGATCGTGCTGAACCTGCTGTCGGTCGGCGCGAGCTACGGGCTGCTCACCTGGATCTTCCAGGAGGGCCGCTTCGAGAACACGCTCGGCTACCAGGCCAACGGCGGCAT
>DATBKW010000310.1:0-9601 GCA_036555665.1 Solirubrobacteraceae bacterium
CCGCGCGATCGCGCGCCTCGCCTGCTCGGAGGTGCGGCTCGGCGCGGCCAGCGCGGTGGCGACCCAGGCCGCGAAGCTGTCGGGCTCGCGGCGGACGCTCTCGCGCGCCAGGCGCGCGCCCTCTTGACGGGCGCCTCCCGCGACGAGCACGGCCGACGCTCCCGCCAGCACGTCAGGGTCGCGGCAGTTGGCGGTCAGCGCGCTCACGCGCAGCGGGGTCGCCGTCTGCGCCGACACACAGCGGTCATGCTCGCGCAGGCGCGTGCCGAGCAGCACGATCGCCCCGACGGCGACGGCGACGATGGCCAGGCGAAGGAGCACAGGGCAGACGGTATCGTCAGGCGCCGCTCGTGACGCCCGCGCTCGAGGTCAAGGGGCTGGCCAAGCGCTACGGCGCCACCGCCGCGCTGCGCGGCGTCGACCTCGACGTCGCCGAGGGCGAGCTTGTCGGCCTGCTGGGACCGAACGGCGCCGGGAAGTCGACGCTGGTCAAGAGCGCCTGCGGCCTCGTGCGGCCGTCGGGCGGCAGCGTGCGCGTGTGCGGCGCGCCGGCCGGATCGCCGGGGGCGCGGCGCGCGCTGGGCTATCTCGCCGAGCTCTTTCGCTTCCCCGGCTGGGCGAGCGCCGACGAGCTGCTGCATCTGCATCAGCGCCTGAGCGGCTCGGCCGGCGGCGCTTCCGAGCGGTCGGATCTGCTGGCCCTCGTGGGGCTGACCGAGGCCACCGACCGGCGCGTCGAGACGATGTCCAAGGGCATGCAGCAGCGTCTGGGCATCGCGCAGGCGCTCGTCGGCGGGCCGCGGCTGCTGCTGCTCGACGAGCCGACCAGCGCGCTGGATCCGGTCGGCCGGCGCATCGTGCGCGATCTGCTCGAGGAGCTGCGCCGCCGCCGCGTCGCGGTGCTGCTCAACACCCACCTGCTCAGCGAGGTCGAGCGCGTCTGCGACCGCGTGGCGATCATCGACCGCGGCGAGCTCTTGGCCTCCGGCAGTCCCGCGGAGCTCGCGCGGTCGAGCGGGGTCGAGGTCGAGACCGACGGCGGCACCCAGAGCTTCGAGGGCGCCACGCGCGACGACGTGCCCGCGATCGTCGAGCGCCTCGTCGCCGCCGGCGAGCGCATCTACGAGGTGCGTCTCGTGCGCTCGACGCTCGAGGACGCCTATCTCGCGGTCGTGGAGCGCGAACCCTCTTGAGTGACGTCTTCGTCGTCGCCGCCCACGCCCTGCGAGAGTCGCTGCGCCGGCGCGTCTTCGTCGTGGTCGTGGTCCTCACCGTCGCGTTCGGAGCGTTGTACACATGGGGCGCCAGCGAGCTCTTCGAGGACGTCAGCGGGTTCGGCGACAACCAGTTCGGCCTGGACCCGCGCACGCTCGCCGGCGCGACCCTGCTCGGCCTCGCCATGTTCGGCACGCTGTTCCTGGGCGCGGTGCTGGCGGTCTTCCTCACCCTCTCGGCCGTCCGCGGCGACGCCGAGACCGGCCTGCTGCAGCCGCTGATCGTCCGGCCGCTGGGACGCAACCAGTACCTCGCCGGGCGCTTCGTCGCCGCTGCGGCTGTCGCCTTCGCCTACGTCGGGATCGTCTACGCCGGGGCGGTCGTCGTCACCGGGCTGACGGGCGACTGGTGGCCGGAGCACCCGGTGGGCGCCGGCCTACGGCTGGCGCTCGGGGTCGTCGTCGTCGCCGCGCTGTCGCTGCTCGGCTCGATCTTCCTGACCTCGACCGCCAACGGCATCGGCGTGCTGATGGTCTTCGGCGCGGGACTGCTCGCCGGGCTGCTGGGCTCGATCGGCGACGCGCTGAACTCCCACACGCTGCAGACGATCGCCAACACGTCGTCGTGGGTGCTGCCGTTCGAGGCGCTGTACCGCGACGCGCTGCGGCTGCTCGTCCAGGACATCCCCGGCGTCACCGGCGCGATCGTCCAGCTCGGGCCGCTCGGCGGCTCGCACGACGCCGGGCCGCTCCTGCTGCCCTGGATCGTCGTCTACGTCGCGCTCGTCGCGCTCGTGGGCGCCTTCGCCTTCGGCCGCCGGGACCTCTAGTGCTTGAGGTGCTCGAGGTCGACGGTCGCGCCGACGGCCGGCCCGTCCTTGCCGCTGTTGGTCGGTGTCCGTTCGGTGATCTGGAGCTTGTCCGCCGTCAGCCCGACCTCCTCCTCGAGCGAGCCGAGCGTCTTCTTGTCGGGGTTTGCGCCTCCCTGCTCGAAGCTCGAGACGACGACGTTGCCGAGCTTGTAGGTCTCGAACGCGCTTCCCGGATCCGCGCCTTGCAGGCGGAAGGTGATCGTCGCGCTCTTGAAGTGCTTGCCGGACGCCGACGCGGCCAGCAGCTTGGGCGACGAGGAGTCGGTGACCTTGTCGATGCGGATCGTCGCGACGTGTCGCTTGCCGCTGCGCTTGTCGTTATAGGCGACGGCCTCGACATCGATCTCGCCCTTGTGGCGGTTGTCGGTGCTGTCGCCGGGGACGCCGTCGAGCTTGAGGAAGATGTCGGCGTTCGGGCCGCCCGGCTGGGTCGCCGTGCCCGTGTCGGTGCCGCCGAAGCTCCCGCCGCCCGAGGTGTCGCCGCCGCTGTCGCCCGGCGGGCCCTGATCGCCGGGCGGCCCCGGGGGCCCAGCCGGGCCTGTCTGATTCCACGTGAGCGTGGCCTCGCCCGTGGTGCAGGTCTGGTTGGCGTCGGCGTCGATCACGCGCAGCGCGCCGGGTGGCGAGCCGGTGGTCGAGTAGCAGGCATGGATGACCCCGTCGGACGACGACGGGATCGAAGCGATCGCCACCGCTGTGCCGGCACCGAGCGCGGCCGCCAACGGCAGCGCGATCTTGAGCGCTCGATTCCTGGTCATGAGACCTCCAAAGGATCGCCGCTGGGTTCGCTACCCAGGTCGGCGGCCGTCGCCACCCGCTCGACCTCCACTCGCGCGCCGTGGAAGGCGCCGCCGCCGCCCCGGTCGGTGAGCTCGTCGGTCGTGAGCGCGTTGGCCGCCGTGCCGCCGGGGCTGCGCGTGCCCCACCAGCCCGACGGCAGGGCCACGACGCCGCGCCCCACGACGTCGCCGATGCGCGCCCGCGCGCGGACCTCGCCGCGGCCGTTGCGGACGCGGACGACGTCGCCGTCGGCGATGTCGCGCGCCGCAGCATCGTCGGGATGCAGGTCGAGCAAGGGCTCGCCCTCGCCGGCGAGGTGGCGGGGAAGGTTCGCGTAGGTCGAGTTGAGGAAGTGATGAGCGGACTTGGCCGTCATCAGCGCCAGCGGCTCGACGTCGCCCGGCGGCGGGTCGTAACCGGGCGGCAGGTCGTCGGACCACAGGCGCAGGCGCCCCGACGGCGTGCCGAAGTTGCCCTCCGCGAACGGCCGGAAGTCCTCGGGCAGGTCCGCCTTGGCCCAGCCGACTCTGCGCAGCTCGTCGTAGTCGATGCCCGCCAGCGGCCAGCGGGCGCCGGTCACCGCCGCGCGCGCGAGGTCCTCGTCGCTGTCGGCGAAGGGCGCGGCGTCGAGGCCCATCGCGGCGGCCAGCCGCCGGAAGATCTCGGTGTTCGGGAGCGCCTCGCCGACCGGCGCGATCGCCGGCTGGTTGTAGGTGATGTAGGTGTGCCCCCAGGACGGAACGACGTCGACGTGCTCGACCTGGGTGGTGGCCGGTAGGACGACGTCGGCGTAGCGCGCGGTGTCGGTCAGGAAGTGCTCGAGGACGACGGTGAAGAGGTCCTCGCGTGCGAGCCCGCGCAGCACCTTGCCGGTGTCGGGCGCGATCGTCGCGGGGTTGGAGTTGTAGACCACGAGCGCGTGGACGGGCGGCTCGAGCTCGGTCAGCGCGTGGCCGAGGCGGACCATGTTGAGCTTGCGCGTCGCGGGCTGCGGCCCGGCCAGCGCGCTCTGGTCGAGCGGGCTCCACGCCGCCCAGGCGGTCGGGCCGAGAATGCCGCCGCCGCGCTCGCGCCATGCGCCGACGAGCGCGGGTAGGCAGGCGATCGTGCGGACCATGCGCGCGCCCTCGCGGTGGTGCTCGATCCCGATCAGCCTGCGGATGGCGGCCGGGCGCGTGGTCGCGTAGGCGCGCGCCAGCTCGGCGATCTCGTCGGCGGGGACGCCCGTGACGGCTGCGACGCGCGCGGGCGGCCAGTCGCGCAGCTCCTGCACGAACCGGTCGAAGCCTTCGGTGTGGCGCTCGACGTAGTCGGCGTCGAGGAGCCCCTCGGCGACGATCACGTGCATGAGGCCCAGCGCCAGCGCGGCATCCGTCCCGGGCAGCGGGCGCACGTGCCAGTCGGCCGCCGCCGCGGTGCGGGTGCGCAGCGGATCGATGACGACGACGCGCGCCCCTGCCTTGCGCGCGGCCTGGATGATCGGCCACTGGTGAAGGTTGGTGACGATCGTGTTCGTCCCCCACAGCACGATGAGCCGGCTGTGCAGGAGGTCCTCGGGGCGCAGGCCCACCAGCGTGCCCGCGGCCTCGAGCTGGCCGGCCGCCGCGGCCTGCCCGCAGATCGAGCGGTCCAGCCGGCAGGCGCCCAGCGCGGCGAAGAAGCGCCGGTCCATCGATGCGCCTTGCACGAGGCCCTGGGTGCCGGCGAAGCTGTAAGGCAGCACGGCCTCGCCGCCGTGCTCGGCGACGACCGCGTACAGGCGCGTGGCGATCCGCTCGAGCGCCTCGCCCCACGACACGCGCTGAAACTCGCCGGAGCCCTTCGGGCCGGTGCGCACGAGCGGGTGCAGCAGGCGGTCGTCGCTGTAGGTGCGCTCGAGGTAGTGGCTGACCTTGGCGCACAGCCCGCCGCGCGTGAACGGGTGCTCCTTGGCGCCGACGAGCTTCTCGGCGACGCCGTCGCGGACCGTCACCTCCCACGCGCAGGTGTCGGGACAGTCGTGCGGGCACGCGCCGCGGATGACGGTCGGCTCGGCGGTCATGTCTTGCTTGTCGTCGAGGGTCCCACACGGGGTGTGTAGGAGTCCAGGTCATCGGCGCACCAGCACCACGTAGTCCCCGAAGCGCGCGGCAAACCGATAGCGCCGCGCAATGGCGCGGTCGAGGATGAACACGCCGCTCGAGCGCCCTGAGCCGTTGTCCTCGACCTCGCGCGCGAGCGGCGACAGCCAGCGGACGACGACGGGCGTGCCACGCAGGTCGCGCGCCATCTCGCGCTGCACCTTCGCGGTGGTGACGAGGCCTGGCTGCACGACGTCGTAGCGCGTCGGGTTGGGGCGATCGAGCAAGACGTTGAGCATCGGGTTGCCGACGCGCACGCGGTCATAGCGCGGCGGGGCGACCAGCACCGGCGCTCCGCCGGGGGCCCGCGCGCGCACGTAGGGGATCAGCGCGCGCAGGGCAGCGGCGTCGGCGGGCGAGGTCCGCACGCCGTCGGCGGCCTCCGCCGGTATCGGCGCCAGCGCAGGGGGATGCAGTGCCTGGCCGGCGCGCCGCTCGAGGCCGTGCGCCGCGATGAGCGCGAGCGCGATCGCCAGCGCGATGCGCGGCGCGCGATCGGCCTCGCGCGCAACGGCGATGGCCAGGGCCACGGCGAGGACGACCGACAACGGCACGAGGTGGAACTCGTCGGTACGCGCGAGCAGGTAGGCGAGGCCCACCGCCACGAGGGCGGCGAGCGCCGCGCCCTGGCGGCGCGCGACCGCCCACACGGCCCACAGCGCGGTCGCCGCGACGAGGATCGCCGGCAGGTAGAACTCGAGCAGCTTGTTGAGGTCGAACGGGCCGTGGTAGTGCAGCGGGAAGGGCAGGCGCTGCAGGTGCTGCAGCGGGGCGAAGCCGACCACCTGATCGAACATCTCGCCGCCCGCGACGATCGCAAACGGCGCGAGCGCCACCACAGCCACGGCGGCGGCGGCCGCCGCGACGCGCGCCGTGCCTGCGCGCCCGGCCTCGACGGCGGCGCCGATGACAGCGGCCACGCCGATCTCGGGGCGGAAGAAGAACGCCAGCCCGGCGAGCGCTCCGCCCGCGATCGGCGCGCGCGGCGCGGCGATGATCGCCCCGAGCGCGAGCGCCAGCGCCGGCGGATTTGGCCCGGGGCCGCTCGGCCACGCCATGGCCCCGGCGGCGGCAACCCACGCGGCGAGCGCCCACGCGGTGCCCGCGCGGCGGCGCACGTACACGAAGGCGAGCAGCGCGACCGTCGCGTCGATCGCGATGCGGACGATTCGCCACGACAGCAGCGAAGGCCCGAAGAGCTTGGCGAGCAGCGCCAGGACCAGCGGCTGGCCGGGCGTGTAGTTGGCCCAGAAGTCGCGGTATGGCCACTGGCCGTCGGCGATCCGCCGCGCCCAGGCGAGCATCAGGCCCTCGTCGTGCGGCTGGTAGCCGCGCAGGATGGTGAAGCCCGAAAGCGCGAGCGCGGCAGCGAAGAGGCCCGCGCAGATCGCCAGGTCGCGCCGGCTCACGCGGGGCGCGTGAGCCCGCGCGCACGGCGCGGCGGGCGGCGGCGCGCGGCGCGGCGCGAGCCGACGCCGTCGAGCGCGAGCTCGACGACGGCGCGCAGGCCGCGGCGGAAGTGCGCGGTGTCGAAGCGCCGGGCGTTGGCCACGCAGGCATCGGGGTCCACGGCCGGCGCGTCGAACGAGCGGACGACCGCAGCGAGCTCCGCCGGATCCGGGCGTTCGAAGAACGCGCCGGTCTCGCCCTCGATGACGGTCTCGCGCACGCCGCCCTCGCGCAGCGCGATGACCGGCCGCCCCGCGGCCTGCGCCTCGACCGCGGCGATGCCGAACTCCTCCGTGGCGGTGACGACGAGCGCCCGCGCCCGGGCGAGCAGGTGCGCCGCCTCGGCGTCGGTGACGCGGCCGGTGAAGCTCACCGTCGGGCCCGCGAGGCGGTGCAGGCGCCGCGCGTCTGGCCCGTTGCCGACGACGATCAGCGGCAGGCGCAGCTCGTTGAAGGCGCGCACGGCCAGGTCGATGCGCTTGTGGGGCATGAGCTCGGAGAGCACGACGTAGGCGTCGTCCGGCGTGGCCGGCGTGAAGCGCTGGACCTCGACCGGCGGGTGCAGCACGGTCGCCTCACGGCCGAAGTAGCGCGCGACGCGGCGCTTGGTGGTCTGCGAGTTGGCGATGTAGGCGTCGACGCGCTGAGCGGCGATCCAGTCCCACTGCCGCCAGCGCTGGAAGACGGCGCCGAGCGCCGCCCGCGCGAACGGGCCGCGTGCCTGCAGCGTCTCCTGGCGGGCGTTCCAGGCGTAGCGGAACGGGTTGTGGCAGTAGCAGACGTGCACCGCGCCGTCGTCCGGGATCACGCCGTGCGCCCACGCGCTCGAGCTCGAGATCACGAGGTCGTAGCCGCGCAGGTCCAGCGACTCCATCGCGGCCGGATACAGGGGCAGCAGCGCGCGGAACGTGCGCGCGGTCGGGCGCAGGCGCTGCAGGAACGACGTCTGTACCGCGCGGTGGGCGAACCGCCACTCGGTGCCCTCCTCGTCGTAGACCGCGGTAAAGACGTCGGCCTGCGGGAAGAGGTCGCACAGCGCGAGAAAGACCCGCTCCGCGCCGCGCACGTCGACCAGGAAATCGTGCACGAGCGCGACCCGGGAACCCTGCTGCATAAGCGCGCGAGCCTATACCGTCACTCAACATGAGGGTGGGTGTCGACGCGCGCGCTCTGCTCGCCGGGCGCGGCGTGGCGCGCGTCACCCGCGAGCTGCTCGCGGCGCTGGCCGAGGGCCACGTCGCCGACGAGTGGATCGCCTTCATCCCCGGCCGGGCACCGGTCGCGCCCGTGCACGCGGGCGTGAAGCTCGTCCGCCACCGCCTCGACGGGCGCACGCTGTTCGGGGCCGCTGCCGTCGTCCGCCGCCCCACCCTGGCTGCGCTGGTGGGCGGTGCAGACGTCGTCTGGCTGCCCGCCCCGGCTCCGGTCGCCCCGGGCGCGCCCTATGTGCTTACCGTGCACGACCGCTCGTGGGAGCGCCGTCCGCACGACTTCAGCGCCTACGAGCGCGCCTGGCACGCGCTGGCCCGCCCGCGCGCGCTCGCCCGCGCCGCCGCCGCGGTGACGGCCGACTCCCACGCGGTCGCCGGCGAGCTGCTGACCGCGTGGGGCGTGCGCGCGGCCGTCGTCTCGCCCGGCGTCGCCGCGCGCCCGGCGGCGGCCCGCGACGGCCGCTACCTGCTGTATGTCGGCGCGAGCGAGCCGCGCAAGGCGCTCGACGTCCTCACGGCGGCACACGCACGCGCGCGGACGCGCGGGCTGGATGCGGAGCTCGTGCTCGTCGGCGATGGCGGGCGGCGCGTCGACGACGCCGAGCTGGCGGCGCTCTACGCCGGCGCGCTGGCGGTCGTGCAGCCGTCGTACCTCGAGGGCTTCGGGCTGCCGCCGCTCGAAGCCGCCGCCTACGGCACGCCGGCGGTGGTCTCCGATCTGCCCTGCTTCGCCGAGACCCTGGGCGACGCGGCCGTGCGCGTGGCGCCGGGCGACGTCGAGGCGCTCACGGTGGCGCTGCTGCGCATCGCCGGCGACGCGGATCTGCGCGTGCGCCTCGGCGCGGCCGCGCGCGAGCGCGCCGCCGCCTACACGTGGGAGCGCGCGGCCGGCGGCCTGCACGCGCTGCTGGCGGAGGCCGCGGCGTGACGGCGATCAGCGTCGTCACGGTCCTGCACGACTCCGCGCCCGAGCTGCCGCGCCTGCTGCGCTCGCTTGGCACCCACCTGCCGCAGGCGACGCAGGTCCTCGCGGTCGACAGCGGCTCCGTCGACGACGGGCCCGCGATCGCGCAGGCCGCCGGCGCCGAGGTGGTCGTGCTCGACGGCAACCCGGGCTTCGGCGCGGCCAGCAACGAAGGCGTCGCTCGCGCGCGCCATCCGGTCACCGTCCTGCTCAACCCCGACTGCGAGCTGCCCGACGCGGGGCTGGCCCGGCTCGCCGAACGCGCGGAGGGCATCGACGCGCTGCTGGTCCCGCGCCTGCTCGACGCCGACGGCTCGCTGCAGCGCAGCGCTCACCCGCAGCCCGGTCGCGCGAGCACGCTCGCGCGCGCCGTGCTGCCGGCCCGCGCGCTGCCGCAGCCGCACCGGGCGAAGCGCCCGCGGGCCGTCGGCTGGGCCATCGCGGCCTGCCTGGTCGCACGCACCGAGCTGCTGCGACGGCTGGGCCCCTTCGACCCCGCCGCGTTCCTCTTCTACGAAGACATGGACCTGTGCCTGCGCGCCGGCGCGGCCGGCATTCCGACGATCCTGCACCCCGAGGTCGCCGTGCGCCACCTGGGCGGCCGCAGCACCGCCCGGGCCTTCGGTGGCGAGGCGTTCGACCTGCAGGCGCGCCGCCGGCGCGAGGTGATCCGCGCCCGACTGGGCGCCGGAGCGCTGCGCATCGACGACGGCGCACAGGCCTTGACCTTCGGCCTGCGCGCCGCCGTGGGCCGCGAGCGCGAACGCAACCTCGCGGCCCTCGGCGCGCTGCGCGCGGCGCGGCGCGGCGCGCAGCCGGGCGACTAGTGGGCCTTCTCGCAACGTTTGACCGGTAACGGCGGCCGGCGGCGCCGATCCGGCAAGGACGCAGAACCGAAGGAATACCGGAGGTATTTCGAGGTTCGAGGACGCCGCCGGTCGGGGATCGACGGCTGTCGTTACCGGTCGAACGTTGCGGGAAGACCCACTAG
>DATBKW010000311.1:0-4589 GCA_036555665.1 Solirubrobacteraceae bacterium
CCGGCACCTCGAAGGCGTTGACGAGCTGCCTGCTCCCGCCTGCGTGATCGGCGTGCGCGTGGGTCAGCGCGTGGCCGCCGACGGCGTGGCCGTGGAGCGCCTTGATGAGCCGCTTCGCCGCCCCCTTCGTGCCCGCGTCGACCACGATGTCGCCGAGGAGGTAGGCGTTGACGCCGTCGCGCGGGGTCAGCGCGATCTGGAAGACGTCCTCGGCCACCCGCCGCATCCGCCGGACCATAGCGGCGCAGATAGGGTCCCCGGCCATGCCCGACGAGCCCGTCCTCACCGAACGCCGCGACGGCGTCCTGCTCATCACGCTCAACCGTCCGGAGGCCCGCAACGCGGTCAACCTCGCGGTCGCCGGGGGCGTCGCCGCGGCTCTGGACGCCCTGGACGCCGACGACGACCTGGGCGTCGGCGTGCTCACCGGCGCGGGCGCCGGTTTCTCGGCCGGCATGGACCTCAAGGCCTTCGTGGCCGGGCAGCGCCCCTGGGTCGCCGATCGCGGCTTCGCGGGCATCGTCCAGCGCTCGGCGCGCAAGCCGCTCATCGCCGCGGTCGAGGGCTTCGCCGTCGCGGGCGGCCTGGAGATCGCCCTGGCCTGCGACCTCATCGTCGCGGGCAGCGGGGCCAAGCTCGGCATCCCCGAGGTCAAGCGCTCGCTGGTCGCCACCGGCGGCGCGCTGCTGCGCCTGCCGCGCCGCGTCCCCTATGGCGTCGCGATGGAGCTCGCCCTCACCGGCGACACGATCACCGCCGAGCGCGCCTACGAGCTGGGCCTGGTCAACCGGGTGACCGAGCAGGGCGGTGCCGTCGACGCGGCGCTCGAGCTCGCCGCCGCGATCGTCAGGAACGGCCCGCTCGCGCTCGACGCGACGAAGGCGATCCTCCAGCAGCAGTTCGACTGGGACGAGGGCGACTTCTGGCAGCGCCAGCGCGAGCTGGCGGATCCGGTCTACGCCTCCGACGACGCCCGCGAGGGCGCCACCGCCTTCGCCGAGAAGCGCGATCCGGTGTGGCGCGGGCGCTGACGTACCTTTAAGACCATGAGCGTGGCGGTCGCTGCGGCGCCGGCCCCGGCGACGCGTCCGCGCCGCGAGGTGTACGTCGTCTTCGCGGGCCTCATGCTCGCCGTGCTGCTCGCGGCGCTCGACTCGACGATCGTCGCCACCGCGCTGCCGACGATCACCGCCGAGCTCGGTGGCGTCAACCAGCTCTCGTGGGTCGTCACCGGCTACCTGCTGGCCTCCACGATCTCGACCCCGCTCTACGGCAAGCTCGGCGACCTCTACGGCCGCAAGCGGATCTTCCAGGCCTCGATCGTCGTCTTCCTGATCGGATCGGCGCTGTGCGGGCTGAGCCAGGGCATGGGCGAGCTGATCGTCTTCCGCACGATCCAGGGCCTCGGCGGCGGCGGGCTCATCGTGCTGGCTCAGGCGATCATCGGCGACGTCGTCTCGCCGCGCGACCGCGGGCGCTACCAAGGGATCTTCGGCGCCGTCTTCGGGCTCAGCAGCGTCGCCGGGCCGCTCATCGGCGGCTTCCTGGTCGACAACGCCTCCTGGCGCTGGATCTTCTACGTCAACGTGCCGATCGGCATCGTCGCCCTCGCGGTCATCGGCGTCGCCCTCAAGGTGCCGCACGAACGCCGCGAGGCGCGCATCGACGTGAAGGGCACGATCCTGCTCAGCCTCGCGGCCGCCTGCTTCGTGCTGGCGACGAGCCTGGGGGGCGAGACGTACGCCTGGGGCTCCTGGCAGATCATCGGCCTCGGCGTCATCACCGTGATCGCGACGGCGCTGCTGATCCCGGTCGAGCGGCGCGCCGCCGAACCGGTGCTGCCCCTGAGCCTGTTCTCCAGCCGCGTGTTCACCATCGCCAGCGCGATGGGCTTCATCATCGGCATGTCGCTGTTCGGCGCCACGACGTACCTGCCGCTCTTCCTGCAGATCGTCAACGGCGCGTCGCCCACCTCGTCGGGCCTGCAGCTGCTGCCGCTCATGCTCGGCCTGCTCATCACCTCGATCGGCAGCGGGCAGCTCATCGCGCGCTGGGGCCATTACAAGCCGTTTCCGATCGCGGGCACCGCGATCCTCGTCGTCGGCTTCCTGCTGCTGTCGCGGATGGGACCGTCGACGTCGGCGCTCGAGCGCTCGTTCGACATGCTGGTCGTGGGCCTCGGGCTCGGCCTCGTGATGCAGGTGCTCGTCCTCGCGGTCCAGAACGACGTCGACTACCGCGATCTCGGCGTGGCGACCGCCGGAGCGACGTTCTTCCGCTCGATCGGCGGGTGCTTCGGCGTGGCCATCTGCGGCGCGATCTTCTCCAACCGCCTGGCCGACGAGCTGGCGAGGATCCCCGGCCTGCCCAAGGCCGCCTCGTCCGGGCAGGTGACGACGGGCAGCGTCGCGCAGCTTCCCGCCGCGCTGCGGGTCGAGTTCATCAAGGCCTATTCCGACGCGCTGACGACGATCTTCCTGGTCTGTGCCCCGGTCGCGGCGCTGGCCTTCGTGCTGGCGTGGCTGCTGCCCGAGAAGCCGCTGCGGCGCACCGTCGAGGCCACGGGCGTGGGCGAGGCCTTCGCGGCGCCCAAGCACCACGACCCGGGGGCCGAGATCGAGCGCGCGCTCTCCACCCTGGCCCGCCGCGACAGCCGTGAGCGGATCCTCGAGCGGATCGTCGAGCGCGCCGGCCTGCACCTCACCGCGCGCCAGTGCTGGGTGCTCGCCCGCGTGGGCGAGGGCGAGCCCACCGACGCGGGCGCGATCGCGCGGGCGCGCGGCGTCGATCCCGAGCGCGTCGCGGCGCGCATCGGCGAGCTGCGCGCGCTTCACTACGTCGAGGGCCCCGACGACGCGGTGGTGCTCACCGCCGGCGGCCGCGACGCCTTCGACCGCCTCGTGGCGGCCCGGCGCGAGCGCCTCGCCGAGCTGCTCGACGGCTGGTCGCCCGAGCAGCAGGCGGAGCTGGCCGAGCTGCTGACGCGGATGGCGCGCGACGTCGTGGCCGACCACCCCGACGGCGCGCCCGAGCGCGAGCCCGCCGCGGCGTAGGACGCGCTACGGCTCTCCCCAGACGGTGGCCAGCAGCGAGCGGGCGCCGCCGCGGTCGCGGTGCTCGCAGAGATAGACGCCCTGCCAGGTGCCGAGCGCCAGGCGCCCGCGCGCGACCGGCAGCGACAGCGAGGGGCCCAGCAGCGATGCCTTGACGTGCGCGGGCATGTCGTCGGGCCCCTCGATCGTGTGCTCCCAGTCGAAGCGCTCGGGCACGGCGTCGTTGAACCAGGTCTCGAAGTCGCGGCGCACGTCGGGCGAGGCGTTCTCGTTGAGCGTCAGCGACGCCGAGGTGTGGCGGATGAAGAGATGGCACAGCCCGATCTCCAGCTCGCCGAGCTCGGGCAGCGCGCGTTCGACCTCGCGGGTGACGAGGTGAAAGCCGCGCGGGCGCGGCTCGAGGGTGATCTCCCGCTGCAGCCACATCGCGCGGGACGCTAGCGCCGCCGCCGCGGCGACGCGCGCCACAGCGCGTCGGGCTCCTCGAGCGCGTGGCCGGCGCCGACCGCGACGCAGGTCAGCGGCGAATCGGCCAGCCGCGCGCGCATCGCGGTTTCGGCCTCGACGCGCGTGTCGAAGTTGCGCAGCAGCGCGCCGCCGCCCGCGAGCAGGATGCCGTCGCGGGCGATGTCGCCGGCCAGCTCCGGCGGCGTCTCCTCGAGCGTGTCGTGGACGGCGGCGAGGATCTCGGAGAGCGGCGCGCCGAGGGCGCCGCGGATCTCGGCGCTGCTGAGCTCGATCTCGCGCGGCAGCCCGGAGAGCAGGTCGCGGCCGCGCACCGAGGTGACGAGCTCCTCCTCGAGCGCCTCGGCCGAGCCGGCCGCGAGCTTGATCGCCTCCGCGGTCTGCGACCCGATCGCGATGACGTGCTCGCCGCGGATGTAGGCGGCGATGGCGTCGTCGAGGTCATAGCCGCCGACGCGCACCGAGCGCGAGAGCACGATGCCGCCCATCGAGATCACGGCGACCTCGCTCGTGCCGCCGCCGACGTCGATGACCATGCGCCCGACCGGCTCGGCGATCGCCAGGCCGGCGCCGATGGCGGCGGCGATCGGCTCCTCGATGAGGTGCACGCGGCGCGCGCCGGCCGACATCGCGGCCTCCTCGACCGCGCGCCGCTCGACCTCGGTGATCCCGGTGGGTGCGCAGACAACGAGCCGCGGGTGCGCGCGCCGGCGCCCGAGCACCTTGCGCATGAAGTGGCGCAGCATCTGCTCGGTGACCTCGAAGTCGGCGATGACGCCGTGGCGCAGCGGCCGCGTCGCCGAGATCTGCGCCGGCGTGCGTCCGATCATCCGCTGAGCGTCGGCGCCGACCGCCACGACCTCGCCGGTGCGCTCGTCGATGGCCACCACCGACGGCTCGGAAAGCACGATCCCCATGCCGTGCACGTGCACGACGGTGTTGGCGGTCCCGAGATCGATCGCCATGTCGCGCACAGGTCGCAGTGCCCCGAGGGCCATCGCCATAGGTTCCAGGAACTCGCCCGCGACCCTGCTACAGGGGCACTCGCGCAACCGCCATGTCGACACGCGC
>DATBKW010000312.1:0-9509 GCA_036555665.1 Solirubrobacteraceae bacterium
GCTCCATCGATCGCCCGACCATCGCGAGCGCGACCTGCGGGAACGGCGCGGCGCGCTCGGCGAAGGCCGCGTCGAGGATGGCGAAGCGCACGCGCTCGAGGACCGTGAAGTGCACGTCGAACGGCAGGGTCACGTCCTCACCGTCGTGCTGCCACGGGCGCAGGAGATCGCCCGGCCCCAGCAGCTCGGCCGCGTAGCGCGAGGGCGCGCCGACGCGCCGCACGACGATCCCCTCGATGATGAGCAGCCCGAAGCCTCCGCGTGCCGCCTCGGCCTCGGCGCCGGGCGTCCAGTCGCCCTCGTCGACGATCACGTCCGCGGCCAGGCAGCGCCGTCGCGCTTCGTCAAGGCGCCATCCATCGAGGTCTCCCGCAAGATCGGGGTCCTCAACCAAGACCTCACAATGCACGATCAGGGACTACCCGCGGCGCACGCGCGAAACGCGATGCGGTCGGAGCGGCGCCTCGAGGTGCTCGAGGCCGCCGGCTCCGACATCGTCCTGGTGGGTCGCCTACCGCGGAGTTCCGCGCGTTCACCGACCCATGCCCGGTTCCGTCAGGCGAACTCGAGCACGAATACGAGGTTGCTGCCGAACGGATCGCCGTTGGAGCCGACCCACAGCTGCTTGCCGTTCTCCAGCGCGCCCTTGGCGACCTCGGCGGCCCATGCCGGCCAGATCGACGAATAGCCGCTATTAGCGGTGTTGAACTGCACCGCGTAATCGCCGGAGGCGTACCGGCCGACGAACGCGACCGTGCCGATGGCCGACGTGAACCCGAGCGCCTGGGCAGCCGCCGTCACCGGGTGCTGCTCGACGTCGACGATCTCCGACAGGTCGTGGACGGACTCGTTCGCCGCCTCAGACAGCGCGGCCGCCTGCGACTCGAGCGAGACGATTTCCTGCGTCATGTGTGCGACCTCCTTGGGTCGTGTCGTTGCCCCTGCCTAAGCAAGAGAGCCGCGCGCGCACCCGGGAAATACCTGGGGGTGCGCCTCGCAGAAGTCAGGGTCGCCACCCGATTGCGTGGCCCGGCGGCCGCCCGGACAATCGACCGCGATGGCTCTGCCCGACGCCGCCCAACGCCCGCGCCTCGGCGTGGGATTCACGCCCTTCGAGACGCGCCCGGATCTCATCCTGCGCCTCGCGACGCAGGCCGACGACCTCGGCCTCGACCGCGTGGACGTCGCCGAGGGCTGGACGCTCGACGCGACGATCCTGCTTGCCGAGATCGCGCTGCGGACGTCGCGGATCGGCATCGGCACGGCGGTGATCTCGGCCTGGGGACGCACGCCGGCGACGATCGCCCTCGCCGCGACGGGTCTGCAGCTCTGCTCGGAGGGGCGCTTCTCGCTCGGCATCGGGGCGAGCAGCCCGCCATTGACCGAGGGCTTTCACGGGGTCGCGTGGGAACCCCCGGTGCCACGTTTGCGCGACACGCTGACGGCGGTTCGCGCTCTGCTGGCCGGCGATCGGCTCCCGGATCCCGCGCCGGGGGCGCGGGCGCTGCGCCTCGGCGTCGTGCCCGACGTGCCGGTGCCGATCGTGCTGGCGGCGCTATCGGCGGGATCGATCCGGCTCGCCGGTGAGCTCGCCGACGCGTGGACGCCGTTCCTGTGGGCGCGATCGCGCGTGCAGGACGGGCGCGCGCTGCTACAGGAGGGCGAGGCGCGTGGCGAGACCTCGGTTTCGACCGCAGTGCGCGCCGGCGTGCCGGTTGCGCTCGGGCCCGACGAGCGCAGCGCCCGTCGCCTCGCGGCCTGGTGGCTGTCGACGTACGCGACGCGGATGGGCCCGGTCTATCCACGGATGCTCGGCGAGCGCTTCGGGATGGCCGGCGCCGTCGACGCGGTGATCGCGGCAGCTGACGGCGATGAGCTCCCCGCTGCCGCCGAGGAGCTGGCACGAGACGTCACGTTGATGGGCACCTACGACGAGGCGCCCGAGCTGATCGCCGCCTGGTTTGCCGCCGGGGCCGACAGCGTCGGGCTCGTGCTGCCCCCGGGTCGCCCGGAGGAGGAGCTTGCCGAGATCGTGCAAGCGGCGGCGGCGACCGCTCAGACGCTCGGCGCGGCGGGGCGCGAGCGCAGCAGCCGGCGGGCCACGACCGCGCCTCCGGCCGCGGCGGCGACGTAGAGCGCGACGGCAACCGCGCCCCTGGCGGACAGCGGGTCCGACAGCGCGCCGCCGAGCGTGACGTAGGCGACGGTCTTCGGCAGCGAGCCGAGCGCGACGGCGGCGGCGAACGCACCGGCGCGGATCCCGGCCAGCCCCGCGAGGTAGTTGACCACTCCCGACGGCATCGCCGGCGCCAGCCGCGACGCGAGCACCGCGCTGAAGCCGTTGGCCGCCACCCACGCCCGCCAGCGCCGTCCGCGCGGCCCGAGCAGCGAGAGCACGGCATCCGCGCCCAGCGACCGGGCCACCAGCAGACTCAGGCCGGCGCCGACCAGCGCGGCCGCGAGCGCGACCGCGGTGCCGCCGACGGCGCCGAACAGCAGGCCGGCGATCGCCGCGGTGACGTGGCCGGGGAACAGCGCGAGCCCCAGCGCGCCGCCGGCGACCACGAACAGGACCGGGCCGGCGACACCCGCGCCCGCGACCCACCGCTGCGCGTCGCTCGGCCCGATGCCGGCGGCGGTCACGGCCACGAACGCGGCAGCGATCGCCAGCCCGAGCACGGCCAGGCGCACGACGGCACGGCGGCGGTCAGCGTCACCACTCACAGCAGACATATCACCGGGAGGGCACCAGGGTTTCGCGCCGCCCGGCCCGGCCGCGCAACGTAGGCTGCGCGTGATGCCTGAGCAACCGTACTTCGATCAGTCCGGCGAGCCCGCCGACGCGCCCGGCCGCTTCGTCCACGTCGACGACCTCGACCCGCTGAGGGTGCTTCCCGGCCTGGAGTTCCGGCCGGTCACCACCGACACGGTGATGACGAACTTCGTGACCTTCGAGCCGGACGCCCCGGCCCCGGCTCATCACCACGTCGAGGAGCAGATCGCGATCGTCCTCTCCGGGGAGCTGACGTTCACGGTCGGTGACGAGACCAGGGTGATGGGCGCCGGCGACTGCGTCGTGATCCCGTCCAACGTCAGGCACGGCGGCGTCGCAGGCCCCGAAGGCTGCAAGGTCCTGGACGTCTTCACGCCACCGCGCGCCGCGATCGTGAGCCTGATGGCCGGCTGATGCGGTGTGTCGGCCGGCTCAGGCGTGGATGAGCGCGCCGGGGCGCATCACCGTCAGGGTCGACGACACCCCCGCGCGCCTGGCGGCTGCGAGGATGGTCTGGCGGAATCGGTCGGGGTGCAGCGAGCGGCCTTGGTGACCGACGAACAGCGGGTCGGTGGCCAACCGTCCACCGGTGGCGCGTTCGGCAAGTTCGACCGCGACCTTGTCGAGCTGCAGTACGCGCGGCCTTCCGCGCTTGACGGGCAGGGTGAGCCGGCGGGCGGCGAGGTCGATGTCGCCGACTCGGGCGTCGAGGGCCTGGTGCAGGCGAACGCGGTCGAGGATGACAAGGCGGGCGAGCAACTGCTCGCTGGGCGGGTAGTCCGAGAACTCCGCGACGACACGCAGGCGCTGCTCGCCGTCGAGCGGGACGGTGACGGCAGACATGTCGGGGGGTTCGCCGGGCAGCGTGTGGTTCCTGCATCGCAGCCCGCGGCGCGCGGAGCCGAGGTTCTCGAGGTCGCCCCGCTCGAGCTGTTCTTCGACCTCGTCTACGTTCGTCGGCATGGGAGCACACGCTCCTCGCCGGCCTCGCCGAGCCCTCGTGAACGAGGCCCGCCAGGGCGAGGTCTGGTTCGTCGACCTCGACCCGACGCGCAGACGCAAGCAGGCCGGCCGGCGTCCCGCCCTGGTCGTCTCGGTCGACCAGCTGGGCACCGGACCAAGCGGGCCGGCGATCGTCGTCCCGCTGACGATGACGGCCCGCCCCAATCCTCTGCACGTCGCCATCGAGCCACCCGAAGGCGGCCTGCGCGAGACCTCGCACGCCATGCCCGAGATGGTGCGGGCGGTGTCGCGCCAGCGACTCGTCGAGCGCTGGGGCGTGGTGCGCGACGCCACGCTCGAGCACGTGCTCGAGCGCGTGCGCCTGCTGATGCGTTCGCCGTACCGTTCGCCCCCGCAGGGCCTCGGGGGCGCGACCGACCGCTGCTCCTGAGGGCGCAGCGGCTCGACTACCCGGTCAGCGCTTCCGCCGGAACGACGTAGAAGCGCTGCGGGGCCGCCGGCGGGGGCTCGGCCCGGTGGCCGGGACGCGATCCCGTCGACGAGCGAACGCGCGCGGTGCGCAGCTGACCGCGCTGGGCGATCACCCAGGCGTCGAGCGCCTCGAGGTCGGTGCCGGCCGCCTCGGCGCCCGGCGCGGTGGGGCGCGCCTTGACGGCGTAGCCGCGTGGGACGTGCAGCTGGACCTCGGCGTCGGGCAGCGCGGCGACCAGGGCACGCAGATCGTCGTCGGTCACATGGCAAGCCTACGCGGGCGAGGTCGACCGACGCATCCGCGGGCTCACAGCTATGAGAGCAGCAGCACACGCGCTCCCGGCAGCTCCGCGCGGATAAGCCCGCTGCGGCCGGCAAGCTGGTTCACCGTCGTGGTCATCATCACGACGGTCGCATCGAGCGTGCACCTGACGTAGACGAGACGGGGCCACGCACCGGCGGTCGAAGCGCCATAGCTGGAGCGCCTCGTCGCGTACCTGCAATGCCAGGAACCCAGGATGCGCGTGGGCAGATAGCCGATGCCCGCGACCTTGATCGTGGGCAGCGGGGAAAAGTCGTCCTTCAAGAAGCTTGTCCGCTCGCCGCCGTCGTCGCCCATGAAGATCGCGCCGGCGACGTTCTTCGCCGCCCGGCATCTGGCGCCGGGCGAGACGTACAGCCAGTCCACGTACGCGCTCACGCACGTCGCCCTCGTCCTCGTCGCCGCACCTGACGATCGCCCTCCGTCCGGGCTCGCCGTGCCGCACGCCGCGAGCACCACAACGACGGCCACGAGGCCGACAGCTCTGCACTGCCTCTTCCTGCTCGTCAGAAACCTCTGATGGATCGTGGGCGGACCCGCGGCACCTAGCCTACGCCCGATGAAGGCCGCTCCCACGATCATTCGGCCCGCTCATGTAGCCGAACGCGAAGCGCTGGAACGACTCCAGCGCCGCTCCTCGGTGCACCAACCGATGTACCGGGCGCAGCTTGCGGCTCATCCAGACGCGGTCGAGCTGCCGGTAGCGCAGATCACCGCGGGTCACGTCCGAGTCGCGGAGCACAACGGCGCGGTCGTCGGCTTCGCCGTCCTGCTCGAGCGCTCGGGCGAGGCGTGCGAGCTCGACGGCCTGTTCGTCGAACCGGATCGGATGCGCGCCGGCGTCGGGCGCCGACTCGTGGAAGACGCGAAGCGCATCGCACGCGAGCGCGGCGCGACCCGAATCGACGTCGTGGCCAATCCTCAGGCCGTTGCGTTCTACGAGGCGGTCGGGTTCACCCCGGTGGGGGAGGCGCAGACCCGCTTCGGTCCGGCGCCGCGCATGTCGCTCTCGGTCGCCTCCTGAGCGCTCTAAGCGAGCCGCTCGCGCACGCGCTTGGGGAGGGCGTGCGAGACCAGATCGTACGAGTCCTCGATGAGCTCGCGAACGAGCTGGTCCGACAGGCTGCCGTCGAGCGTGATCGTGTTCCAGTGGCGCTTGTTCAGGTGGTATCCGGGGCGGATCGCGGCGTAGCTCGCACGCAGCTGAACGGCCAGCTCGGGCTCGCACTTGACGCTGACCTCGAGCGGCGTGCGGTCGAGGGCGCTCAGGGCGAACATCTTGCCGCCGACCTTGAACACCGAGTGCTCGGGGCCGAACGGGAAGTCTTCGATCGCACCGACCTGCTCCAGGCACCACCGTCGAAGCTCGCGAGCATCCATGCGCGCATCGTCTCAGTCGACGGCATCGTCGATCTCGCTGAGCAGCTCTTCGGACAGCGCGAGCCGCGCGGCCCCGATCCAGCCGTCGAGCTGATCTGGACGGCGGGCGCCGACGATCGCGCCCGTGACGCCGTCCTGCGCGAGAGCCCAGGCGATCGCAAGCTCGGCGACCTTACAGCCGAGCCCGTCGGCGATCTCGCGCAGGCGCTCGACGAGCGCGAGATTCTTCGACAGCGCGGGCTCGGTGAACTCGGGGCGCTGCCGGCGCATGTCGTCGGCGGGTAGCTGCTCGAGCCGGCCGCGATCGAAGGTTCCGCTCAGCAGCCCCGAGGCCATCGGCGAGTAGACGATCACGCCGGTCTCGTGGGCCGCGGCCCACGGAATCACGTCGTCCAGCGCTTGGCGCCGAAGCATCGACAGCGGCGGCTGCAGCGAGTCGACGTGGCGAACGGCCTCGCAGCGCTCGAGCTGGTCCAGGTCGAAGTTCGACGCCCCGATCCAGCGGACCTTGCCCTCGTCGACCAGCTCGGCCATCGCCGCCCACGAGTCCTCGAGCGGGGTTCCGCTGTCCTGGTCGGGCCAGTGGATCTGGTAGAGGTCGATCCGCTCGACACCGAGGCGACGCAGGCTCGCTTCGCACTCGTCACGAATCGACTGCGGGCGCAGATCGCCGTACGGGGTCCCATCGGGCTTGGTCTTCCGGCCGCACTTCGTGCATACGAACAGCTCATCGCTTGCCGCGACGCCCTGCAGCGCCCGACCGACGATCTCCTCGGCATGCCCAACCCCATAGACCGCGGCCGTGTCGATCCAGTTGATCCCCTCATCGACGGCTCGGCGGACGGCGGCGATCGATTCGGCGTCGTCGACCGGGCCCCAACCGAAGCGCCAGGGGCCGCCGATCGCCCAGGTTCCAAGACCAAGCCGCGTGAACGCGGCCCCGGAGCGGCCCAGCGATGCGGTCGGGATCATCGGTCGTCTCCTCTCGGCGGCGGACTTGCCGCTGGAGCGGCAAGGATGCAGCGAGAGAGTCTGCATCACCATGGCCCCGGGCAGGCTCGCGGCGACCTGCGAGCCGCCGCTGACATCGCACGGCGCCTTCGCCCCGCAGGACCACTGACGGGGCGCGACCGGGCGGGTTTCGATCAGCGCGCCACCGTGGGCCAGTCGGCGCGCGGGTCGGGCAGCGGCGTGAGGCGCGCCTCGACCTCCTCGCGCCGGGACTCCAGCCAGGGCGGGAGGATGATCCGCCGCCCCAGCTCCTCGACCGGCCCGTCGACCGTGAAGCCGGGCTCCTCGGTGGCAAGCTCGAACAGCACGCCGCCGGGCTCCCGGAAGTACACCGAGTGGAAGTAGTGGCGGTCGATGAGCCCGCTGTTGGGCACGCCGGCTTCGTTGAGTCGCTCCAGCCACGCGCCCTGCTCGGCGTCGGTGGTGCCCCACGCGACATGGTGCACCGTGCCGGCGCTCTGACGGCCGCGCTCGGCCGGCGGCGCGTCGAGCGCGATCCAGCCTCCGCGCTTGGCGCCCCGCAGCTCGAACGCGCCGTCGTCGCGGCGGGTCGCGTTCATGAGCTGCTCGAGCAGCCCCGTGGTGGCCTCGGGCGCGACGGCGTAGGCGCGCACGCCCTCGAAACCCTGCAGCGCAAGCTCGGCGGGGATCTCGGGGTGATCGGCGATCAGCGGCTCGTCGGCGCTCGCGTCCACGATCAGCTCGTGACCGAGCCCCTCGAAATCGGCGAAGCGCAGGCTGCCACCGGCGCGCTCGCTGTCGGTGCCCTCAGCCGCCAGGCGGCGCTCCCAGAAGTCGAGCGCATCGTCGGAGGCGACGCGCCAGACGATCCGATGCACCATGCCGGCACCGGCGCGGCCCGGGATCGCCCGCGGATACTCGAAGAAGGTCAGGTCCGCGCCGGGCCGCGCAAGCTCGTCGCCGTAGAAGAGGTGGTAGACGCTCGGGTCGTCCTGGTTGACGGTCTTGGCGGTGAGCCGCAGGCCGAGCACGCGCGTGTAGTAGTCGACGTTGCGCGGGGCGTCGCCCGTGATCGCCGTCACGTGGTGGATGCCGTCAAACCGCATGTTGCTCTCCTCCGGATCAAATAGTTGCGCAAGCAACCTTTTCCTGAGCGTAGCGCCAGGTAGTTGCGCTGTCAACTACCGGGCTCACCGCACGCCCAGAAGGCGCTGCGCGTTTCCGGCGTAAACGGCGGCCAGCTCCGCCTCTGACAGCCCGGCAGCGTCGAGGTCCGCGATGGTGGCCTCGATGGCGTGCGGCGGTCCCAGCGGCGTGTCGGTGCCGAACAGGACGTGCTTCGGGCCGAAGAAGTCGATGACGCAGCGCACGGCGTGGGGAGCTCCGAAGAGCGCCGTGTCCGCGTAGAAGCGGCGAAAGTAGTCCAGCGGCGGCAGCGGGAGGCTTTCCTGCGTCTGCCGGTATCCCGGCCCCATCGCGAGCCGCGCCGAGAAGTGCGGCACCATGCCGCCACCGTGGTGGGCGAGCACCCGCAGGCGCGGGTGGCGGTCCATCTGACCGGAGTAGACCAGCCGCGACAGGGCTGCCGCCGTCTCATACGGCCAGCCCAGCGACCACCAGATCCCGAAGTCGGACTCGCGCTCGGTCGCGTAGTCGGGCCAGGTGGCGTTGCGTGTCGGGTGCAGCCAGATCATCCGGTCAAGCGCCTCCACCCGCGTGAGAATCGGGTCGAAGCGCGGGTCGTCGAGCGGTGCGCCGCGAACGTTGGTGAACATCTGGACGCCGAGCGCGCCGAGCTCGTCCACCGCATGGTCGATCTCTGTCAGCGACGCCTCGACGTCACCCAGCGGCAGGGCGGCGGCGAAGCCCACGAACCGCTCGGGAAACCGCCGCACCAGATCGGCCATCTCCTCGTTGGCGCGGCGCGCCAGCTCGCAGGCGGCCCGCGGAGGGTCCACCTCCTCCAGCGGAGGGACGGCCAGCACGAGGATCTGCGTGTAATCGCCGTGGCCGTCCATCATTCGAAAGCGGGCGTCGAGGTCGCTGATCACCGGGTCGAACCGAAAGACACCCTCCTGGTAGTAGCGCAGCTGGGCCGGGCTCATCGTCGAGGCGAGGTGACGCTCCAGGTTTTCCAAATAGCCGGCAGGCAGGATGTGGGCGAACCCGTCGATCTTCCGCATCGATCCATTCTGGCCACCATGCCGCACCCGAGCCCTCGTGGCCGTTGGAGCCCGACGTCCTGTCCTCGGGACTCAACGAATAGAAAAACCCCGCCTGAGCGGGGCTTTTCCGTAGCAGGCCGGTAAGCCGGATTCTGTCGTTGGGCAGTCATCCATCTTTGCGGCCGACCTGGACCTTGGCGGGCAGCCTGCAAACGGTCCTGCTTGGCCTTGCACCGGGTGGGGTTTGCCCAGCCGTCACGTCGCCGTGACGCTGGTGCGCTCTTACCGCACCATTTCAACCTTGCCTGTGCGGGGCTCTGCAGGGGCCCCGCCATCGGCGGTGTGTTTCTGTGGCACTTTCCCGCGGGTTTCCCCGGGTCGGTTCCCCGACCACCTTGCCGTGTGGTGTCCGGACTTTCCTCGACGGGTTGTCTCTCCCGCCGCGACTGCCTGGCCTGCACGA
>DATBKW010000313.1:0-2228 GCA_036555665.1 Solirubrobacteraceae bacterium
TTGTAGACGCCCGCGAGGAAGTACGGATAGCCGGGCGGCCGGAACGCCGTCTGCCCGCTCGGCCCTGAGCCGATGCGCGCAAAGCCGTGGCCCGCCGCGATCGAGCGGGCGTGGACGTCGTAGTTGTGCGCGTCGTTGACGGCCTGGTAGCCCGGCGTCACTGCGACGTAGCCGAGCCGGACGACCAGCGCCAGGGCGAGCAGCAACCCGACGATGACACGACGGTCCATCGCAGGCCTCAGGATGAACCTTTTCGGTCGGACAGCGCGTCACCGGCGGCCTGAAACGCGCGTCACTCGACGGCCCGGACGCGCGTCCCTCGGCGGCCCGGCGACGCGCGTCACTCGACGGCCCGGAACAGCTGACGCGCGATGACCTCGCGTTGCACTTCCGAGGCCCCTTCGTAGATGCGCGTCGCGCGGACCTCGCGGTAGAGGTGCTCGAGCGGGTGGCCGGTTTCAAGGGCGCGCGCGCCGTGGACCTGGATCGCGACGTCGATTGCCCGCTGCGCGGTCTCGGTGGCGAACAGCTTGGCCATCGCCGCGGCCTTGGTCGTCGGGCGGATGCCCCGGTCGTAGGCCGAGGCGGCGCTGTGCACGAGCAGACGCGCGGCCTGCACCGACGTTGCGACCTCGGCGAGCTGGTGCGAGACGCCCTGCAGCCGGCTCAACGTTCCGCCGAACGCCTCGCGAGTGGTCACGTGTGTCACCGCGACGTCGAGGGCCGCCTGCGCCATGCCGACCGCAAACGCTCCGACGCTCGGGCGGAAGAGGTCCAGCGTCTGCATCGCGACCTTGAACCCCTGATCGACGTCGCCGAGGACGTGGTCGGCCGGCACGGGCACGCCGTCGAAGACGAGCCGTCCGATCGGGTGCGGGGACAAGAGCGAGAGCGACGCGCCGGTGAGCCCCTCGCTCGCGCGCGGGACGGCGAAGGCCGTAAGGCCACGCTCGCTCGTGCGGGCGAAGACCGAGTAGAGGTCGGCGTCGGGCGCATTGGAGATGTAGGTCTTCTCGCCGGTGAGCCGGAAATCGTTTCCATCGCGCTCGGCCCGCAGCTTCAGCGCGGCGACGTCCGAGCCGGCGCCAGGCTCGGTGAGCGCGAACCCTGCGATGGCTTCGCCGCGCGCGACGCGCGGCAGCCAGTCCGCGACCAGGTCCGGGCCGCCGTTGGCCAGGATCGGATGCGCTCCGAGCCCTTGTACGGCGAACGCGGTCTCCGCCTCGGTGCAGTGGCGCGCCAGCCCCTCGCGAATCAGGCAGAGCTCGAGCGCAGGGACGTCGTGGTCGAGCACACGGCCGAGGAGCCCCTGCTCGCCGAGCGCTCTGACGAGCGGCCGGTTGATGCGACCGGGCTCGCCTTCGCGCGCGATGGGGTCGAGCTCGTCCTGGGCGAGCTGCTCCGCGCGATGGAGGAGCTCGAGGTGCTCGGGAGCGAGGTGCGCGTAGGTGGCTACGCGATCACCGCCGTGCCGACGAGCTCGACCTTCGCCGCCTCGTCGAACAGCGCGCTCACGCCCAGCAGGGCAACCGCCGGGTAGCGGCGCCCGAACCGCCGGCGCCAGATGTCGCCGAGCTCGTGCAGCGATGCCTTGTACTCGGCGACGTCGGTGACGAACACGAGCATCTGCACGATGTCGTCGGGCGCGGCACCGGCCGCGCGCAGGGCCGAGAGAACGTTTCCAGCGGCGACGTCGAACTGCTCGGTGAGCGTTTCGCCGTGGATCGCGCCGTCCGGGCCGAGCGCGGTCTGGCCGCCGAGGTGCAGCGTGCGCCCACCGGGCGCACCGACGACCGCGTGCGCGTAGCCACTTGGCGGCGCCAGGTCGGGCGCGTTGACGATCTCGTTGCTCATCGCCCGCTCCATTGCGGCTGGCGGCCCTCGGTCCACGCCGCATAGAACTCGCGGTGGTCGCTGGTTTGCATGAGCAGCGCTTGCGTCAGCGCCTCCATCTCGATGGCGCTGCCGAGGCTCATGTCGAGCTCCTTGGTGAGCATGACCTTCGTCGTCGCGTAGGCCAGCGCGGGCCCGTCGGCGAGGCGGCGCGCGAGCGCTTGCGCAGCGGCCGGCAGATTGTCGACCACTCTCGCCAAGCCGATCCGCTCCGCCTCCTCGGCCGAGACCTTGTCGCCGAGCACGAGCAGCTCGGTCGCGCGGCCGAGCCCGACGATCCGCGGCAGCAGGTAGGCGGATCCCATGTCGGCGCCGGACAGCCCGACCCGGGTGAA